>DYKY01000043.1:3515-25904 GCA_020722365.1 Thermoflexus sp. | reverse complement strand
AGAAGCAGGGCCCATATTTGACGACGATAGAGTTGCGTCGTGCTCAATGCGGTGCGGATCATCACAACTGTGCCGGCAAGCAAGGAAGCATAACTATAGACGGTATGAACCCAGAATCCGCTGCCATGCTCATAAATCAGTAGCGCACCGGGTGCATCAGATGCCGGCGTGATGCGTGTCCAGATCAAGCCATGATGCTGATTGGTGGCAACCAACATCAGCACAACGAAGGGTACAATCCACAAGAGGAAAATGTGCCAGCGGGCCCAATGCCGTAGATGTTGGCTATAGCTCAACGCTAACAACAACCACAGCGGCCCCACGCTGACAACGCCGATATAGGAGATCTGCGACCACAGAATTTTGGTCTGCGCGTCCCAGGGCAGGGATTCAACGGCATTGCTCAATGACCACAGGGAAACGGCGAGCATCAATAAGATAAAGTAAATGGCGCCATACGCACGCCGGTGTGACCAAGCCAAAAATGCAAGTGATAGGGAGAGTACCCCTGCCAGCCCCGCAAGCACAGTATATAGCCAGTTCATCATCTCTCCTTGCCAAGTATGTTCATTATGGGGTCAGGCAAGTTTTGCCAGCGCCGCGCGGACGGGCGGAAAATCCGCCAGCGCACCGGGCGGCGCCGCACCCCACACCGTACACAGATGCCCCAGCAGGCGTTCATGCCGGTGCTGCTGTGCGTAATCGATCAGGCGTTCCGTGGATTCGACATTGCGCCAGCCGCCGGGCAACACGCGGAAGCCCTTCTCCAGAAACAGCGGGATCGAAGGGTAGCCGTCGCACAGCTCGTAGTGCCAATCGCAGATGATGATGTTGGTGGGGATCATGTCGATGGCGGGATGCGTGCCGTTGGCGGCGGCTTCCCATACGCCGTAACCGGTCGCTTCTGCATCCAGCAGCCGGTCGCCCCACATCAGCATCTCGACGCCGCGCGCGCCGACCAGATGCGCGTGATAGTCGTTGACCGCTTGCGCAAACAGCCGCGCCGGATCGTGGCCTTTGCAACGCGGGCAGTGCTCCGAGGCGATGAGGAAGACCTCATCCATCCCCACGTGCAGCGCGTCGGCCTCGAAAACGTCGATCAACTCATCGAACAGCTCGAAGATGATGGGATTGACCCCCGGGTGTTGTGGACACCAACTGCGGCAGTAGATGTTCTCATTGCCCGGGAACTGGCCCGGCGTCTCGTCGAACTGCGGGTACTGGATTAGCAATGGGAACGTGGTTGTGCTCCACGATTGGTGACCCAGGCACTGGAACTGCGGGATCAGCCTGACGCCGTGCGCGCGGCAGGCCTTGACCAGTGTGCGGACACGGTCTTCGGTAATCGGATGTGCAGCGCGTAGTTCCGGGTGGGAGACATAGGCGTAACTGTAGTTAATCTCTGTCATCAGCACGTTGATGCCCATTCCCGCCAAAACTGGGACTTCGCCCGCCAGCGCGTCCATTTGCGCGTTATCGCCGACGATCAAGTGGATACCTAACCAGGGAGTCACTTTGTTAACGTTGCTGTTTGTCATAAGTTTACCTCCGTGATGACAGTCTGGTAATCGTTAGTCTGATAGTCAGTTTTGACTGTATGAGGGTGAGTATAGCGCCAAGTTACGCAGGGTCAAAGCGTGGAAGTGCGGCAAACAAAACGGCCCGATCCAGTGATCGGGCCATCTGTGGTACCCCTGCCGCGATTTGAACGCGGGCCACCGGCTTCGGAGGCCGATGCTCTATCCAACTGAGCTACAGGGGCTGGATACCTAGAACAGATTCTACCACAAAACCCCAAACTCTCAAACCCCCCGGGCATACGCATTTGGACCGTGTTATAACAGGCTTTCGGCGAAGAGTTCGCTCATCGCACACTGTCCTGAACGGACTCCCATACGGGCGGTCAAGGTGACGGCGTTCTTGGTGGAGACCTCCCGTTTGTAGCCTCGCATGGTGCGGCGATTTGGCGCGGATGCCGGGTTGTTCTACACCCTGACCGCCGGGCGCAATGCCGGTTTACTGATCGCGCACGTGGCGCGGCTGGGGAAAAGTGCGGCAACGGACCTGGCACAGCGCAAGTATCAAGCCCAGGGGATGACGCTGACACTCGAAGACGAAGCCGGGAAAGCGCACATCGTCAGCACTGCCATCGAACCATCCACGGCGTGTGGTCGGGCAGTTACGAATTTTTTGTCACGCGCTGCCGGATTTTTCGCAACGCAGTGACGGATTTTGTCTCCGCATTTGTGAGGGAATACCCATAATGAATTCGAGCGGGTTAACGCAAAAGCCCTGGATACCTATGCATCCAGGGCTTGCTTGCCTGCATATTCATGCTACAACTATAACCAGTGTATCACGCCGTTATATATCTGCAAAGGAGATGACGATTCGCTATGGACAAACCTAAACTCAATTATGGCAAGACCTTCCTCATTGGCTTTGGTTTTTTCGGTATCAGCGTGATGTGGACGTTGTATAACGCATATGTCCCTATCTTCTTGCAGGCCGGGAACCCGGACTTCAAGGCCGTTGGGGAAGTCGGCTTTGGCCTCAAGCCAGGGCTGACCGGTTTCATTATGACACTCGATAACATCGCGGCTTTCTTTCTGCTGCCTCTCATCGGCGTGTGGTCGGACCGGGTGTGGACGCGCTTTGGGCGACGGATGCCCTTTATCCTTGTCCTTGCGCCGATTTCGATTGTGGCCTTCATTCTGATTCCCGCGGCGGTGGGAATGATCCCGGTGGAATTGAGCGGGCAGATGGGGGAATTGGGCGGTCCCCTGGCACTGTTCATGATCGCCATCGGCGTGTTCCTGCTGGCGATGGCCGGTTTCCGCACGCCCGTCATCGCCTTGATGCCCGATCTCACACCCAGCGCGTTGCGTTCGCAGGCCAACGGTATCATCAATATGATGGGTGGCATCGGCACGTTGATTGCGACCTTGGGCAGTAGCCTGCTCTACAAGATGGGACGCATCACACCGTTCATCTTTGGCGGCGTTCTGATGGCGGCGGCGGTGCTGATGCTGTTCATTTTCGTCAAGGAACGGCGCGAATCATCTGTGGCGGCTGACGAGGAGACGGAGGGACTGGGTGCGCTGCGCGGCATCAAGCGTGTATCGCCGGAGGCTCGCCGCAGTTTGTGGTTCCTGATGGGTGCGATCTTCTGCTGGTTCGTGGGCTACAACGCCACGGAGACCTTTTTAACCTCGTATGGCGTCAGTGTGCTGGGCATTTCGACCGGCCAAGCGCCATTGCTGATGGGCGTGGCCTCGCTCACGTTCTTGGCCTTTGCCGTGCCGGCCGGCTACATCGCCGCGCGCTTTGGCCGTCGCAAGACCATTATCACCGGGTTGATCGTGTTCGGCGTGTTGTTGCTGCTCAACTTTTTCCTGCGCAACGCCACGCTCATTTGGCCGATCATGGGGATTGGTGGATTAGGATGGGCGCTCGTGAATATCAACTCGCTCCCTATGGTCGTCGACACCGCCGCCTCCGACGCAGATGTGGGAACCTACACCGGCCTGTACTACATCGCCTCGCAGTTGGCGGCGATTGTCGGCCCGATTCTCAACGGTCACATTGTGGAATGGTTTGGCAATGACTACAACCTCATCTTCGTGGTCACGCCGTTGTTCTTCTTGTTCGCCATTTTGTGTATGTTGCAGGTGACGAAAGGGGAGGCGAAGACGGAGACGGTCGCGTCTTAGCCATACCAAAGACTACAAAAGTCTTAACCGGCATTGGCATAGTGTGCGTTTCTTGTTTCACGATGGGGCTTGTCTGACCAGGCAACTCGTGAGACTTTTGTAGTCTCAGTAGATCGAAAATGTTGAAGACTACAAAAGTCTCAGCACGTACTGCGCTTTGTAAAACTATCGTTTAACGCAGATACATGCTCAATCAGGCACTTTCTGAGACTTTTGTAGTCTGCACTTTACGGGACGATCTTGAGCGCGACGGCGGCGGTGTCCGGCAAGGTGCGAGGCAGGGTGAGCGCCAGGGCCGACCCGCGTTGCTGCCACGCAAAGGGCGCGTTGTAGCCGAGCACGTAGATGCTGGCCGTTTCCGGCACCGACAGCGCGGGGATTTCCAGGTGATCGCTTTGCGGCTTGCCGAGGATGATAGCGTACAGCGCCTCTTCCTTTTGCGTGAAGCGCACCGGCAAGCCATCGCCGGTCTGCCCTTCGGCGCGACTCCAGGGGCGGGTATCGAAGATCGCTTCGCCGTTGAGCTTGAGCCACGCCCCCAGGCCTTCCAGCCGTTCGGCTTGCTCCGGTGGAATCGTCCCGTCGGCCATCGGCCCGACGTTCAGCAGCAGATTGCCGTTCTTACTGACGACGTCGGCCAGCAGGTGCACGAGGTCTTTTACAGCGATGAGGTCTTCAGGGCGCTCGTTGCGGTTGTATCCGAAGGACTGCCCAAGACCTCGCGTGGTTTCCCATTTCTGCGCTGTGACTTTGGTGTAGGTGGCGTACTCCGGTGTGCGGAAATCGCAGTGCGCGCCGCCGGTTTGCAGCCGCGCGAGGAGACTCTGGGGATGCGTCATCGCCCGGCGGATCACCCAACGGATGAACCGGCGCCCCAAACCTGTCAGGTTTCTGAAACCTGACAGGTTTACCTGGGTGAAACGATCGTTGACGACGCCTTCAGGAACGGCATTGTAGTAGCGGGCGAAGAGCGCCGGCAGGTCAGCGGAGGCCGGATAGCCGATGTCGTTCCAGAGCACGGACGGCGCGTAACGCTCGATGAGTTCGCGCCACTGGGCGTCGGCGTAGGCAGCATAGGCCGGATCGTTGGGGATGGCCGTCATCATGTCGGCGAAGTCGTGGATCACGACGTCCTTGAAGGTGAAATCCAGCCCGCCGGAGTAGTACAGGCCCATACGCATCCCCCGCGCGCGGACGGCGGCAGTGAGTTCACCCACGCAGTCGCGTTCGGCGCGCCAATTCGGCTTATGCGGGTTGGGGACGGCGCTCGGCCACATCAGAAAGCCGTCGTGATGCTTGGCGACCATCACGACGTAGCGTGCGCCGGCCCGGCGGAAGAGGTTGGCCCACGTCGAGGGTTCCCATGTCCGCACTGTTGCGTTGAACTGCGGGCCAAACGTGGCGTAAGGCGTGTGTGTGCCGAAGGTTTCCAGGTGATACTGCTGAGTGGGACTGCCATCGATTTGCATCGCCTGGCAGTACCACTCGGCGTAGGGATTGTGCGCAAACCAGTATGCATCGCCGTGTTGGGCGATGACCTCTCGGAGGGTGCCCGCCCGCGGCGCCCATCCGGGCACAGAGTACGGTCCCCAATGGATGAAGATGCCCAACTTGGCGTCCTCGAACCATACCGGAACCGGGTGTTGCTTTACAGAGGCCAGGGTGGGGTGGTATGTTTGCATAGCCCTATTAAACCACAAATCCGTAGAACTTTAAGCGTCTCAACGGATTGAACGAATTGAACGGATTTTTGACCGACTATCCGACTATCGCGACTACAGGACTATCCGACTATTGCCAGGAGTATCCTATGTCCGACCAAATTCACATCAAAGATCTGCTGTTGCGAACGATCATCGGCATCAACGACGCGGAGCGGCGCAATCGCCAGGATGTCTTGATCAACATCACGTTCTTCGCCGATTTGCGCCCGCAAGGCGTCGCCGTCGTGGCCGAAGGCCTGCACATGTGCGCGGCGATGCGCGGTGTGAAGAAGGCCAACGCCCGCATGAGCACCAGCGCGATGTTGGGCAGCTTCAAAACATCCCAGGCCACCCGCAATGAATTTCTATCGCACATCGGACGGCGCTCGGTGAATTTCTGATCCCTGCTTCGCTAACAGAACATTCGCGGGCCGTTATTCGGCCCGCGAAGATTGCTTGAGGGGTAACCGGTTTGCTTTACGTCCCTTCCTGCCAGGAATCCAGGTAGCGCTTCTGTGCTTCGGTGAGCGCGTCAATTTCAACGCCCATCGCGGCGAGCTTGAGCCTGGCGATGGTTTGATCGATGATTTCAGGCACAGCGTAGACGGTGTGCTCCAGTTCGTCGGCGTGGATGCGCATATACTCGGCGCAGAGGGCCTGATTGGCGAAGGACATATCCATCACCGCGCTGGGATGGCCCTCGGCGGCGGCCAGATTGACCAGGCGTCCCTCACCCAGGACGTTGATGTGGCGTCCATCAGGCAAAGTGTACTGTTCGACGAAGGGCCGGATGCGGCGCGGCGCGCCGATCGACATCCCGGCCAATCCCGGCAGGTTCAGTTCAACATTGAAGTGCCCGGAGTTGCAGACAATCGCGCCGTCTTTCATCACGGCGAAGTGCTGTGTGTCCACCACGTTGATGTCGCCCGTGGAAGTGACGAAGATGTCGCCAATCGGCGCGGCCTCGAGCATCGGCATCACGCGGAAACCGTCCATCACCGCTTCCAATGCCTTGAGCGGATCCACCTCCGTGACGATGACGTTGCCGCCTAGCCCTTTCGCGCGCATCGCAATGCCCCGGCTGCACCAGCCGTAGCCGCCCACCACCACGTTCTTGCCGGCGATGAGGACGTTGGTCGCACGGATGATGCCATCCAGCGTGGACTGGCCCGTGCCGTAGCGGTTATCGAAGAGGTGCTTGGTCAGCGCGTCGTTCACGGCGATGATGGGGTATTCCAGCGCGCCTTCCTTCGCCATTGCCCGCAAGCGGATGACGCCGGTGGTCGTTTCCTCGGTCCCGCCGATGATCGCATTCAGGGCATCGCGGCGGTCCTTGTGCATCGTGCCCACCAGGTCGGCGCCGTCGTCCATCGTCATGTGCGGCTTGTGATCGAGCGCAGCGTGGATGTGTTCGTAGTAGGTTTCGTTGTCCTCGCCCTTGATGGCGTAGACGGGGATCTCGTCGTAAGTAACGAGGGCCGCCGCCACGTCATCCTGCGTGCTCAGCGGGTTGCTGGCGACGAGGACAAGGTCTGCGCCGCCGGCCTGGAGCACGCGCGCCAGATTGCCGGTTTCCGTGGTGACGTGGAGGCACGCCGAAAGGCGCACGCCCTTGAGCGGCTGCTCGGCGGCAAAGCGCTCGCGAATCTGGCGCAGCACGGGCATCTCACGCTCCGCCCATTCCATGCGCAAGCGCCCGGAAGGCGCCAGGTCCAAATCTTTCACGTGGTATTTCATCATTCAAAGACTCCTTATGTGTGATCTCTTTTAGAGTTGGTTCCACTCTTCTACGGATAACTCGCGTTCGATGATCAGCTCAACTCAATGTCCGCGATAAGGGGTAGGGGATGATTGCGTTTCAACCCTACCAGGATCCAGTCTTCTAGCGTGAACCGCAGGTTGTTTTCACATTCACGCGGTGTTTCTTCAAATGCGATCACGCCCACACACGGGGGGACACGCCCGACATACGTTCCATCTTCTAGTTTGTCGTAAGTCGCTTGTGCCAGCGATTCTTCGACGTAATCGCTCGAAATAAAACGCGCAACCATTGTTTTCTTCGTTTTAATTATATTGCTACGCTGTTAACAAATCTTCGACGTGCCGCCTTAGTATCACTAACTCGTCTCGATTGAGGTTTCCCAAAGCGGATAGAAATGCTGAAAACGGAATTTGTACCCTTAGTGAAGGCTCAGTTTTTAATAGATTCCGCCGCAGTACATCAGCAACTTGCTGTGCATCCAGCCATACCTCTTCCGCGCTCATCATCTTTGCCGCGGGTTCATGCACTGACTCGCTCATAATTTCCTCCGATTTCGCTTCCCCATCTTGTAAACTTGTTGTATGAATTTTGAGCTGTAGTGAGTCCCTTGCGCTTGGCACAATTCCAACCGCTTCCTCATATCTTCTGCCGAGATTATGGCGGTTTGCGTCGCCATAAGAAGCACGCCAGGAAAACCCGACAGTTTGATGCCTTCCTCTTTGGCAATTGCTCTGGCCGCTAACTCATCCATCAATAGTAAATCGTTTTGATATTCTTCACGCAATGCCAGGATAATAGCTTGCGCCTCTCCAAGATGAGTTTCAGCAACAGGATCGTGTGAATCCATGTGATTAGCGATGCGTTCTGCTACTATATCAGCTTGCTGCTCTTCGTATGGCATCAAGTCTATGATGACGAGCCTGGGCATAGCGGTTTTAACATATTCGCCCCATCCGTGTTCTTGCAGTTCCTTCAAACATACTGGAGGAAGGTGTATCTCGGTGAAGATCTGCGCGAATAAATGAAAACTGTCGGACTGGAAACACGAGATCAAAGGCCCAGTGTCGCTAATAGCATACGTTGCACCTGGTAACCGCATCACAGTTCTCCTTATATTATACCAGTAAATGTATCTTCTCCGAACACAGCTTTATACCGTTCTCCAAACGCCGCCAGCGTGTATGAGTGCGCCTGCGGGCCGTGGGTTTCGAGGACGTAGGTCGCTGCCAGCGCACCGATCTGTCCACAGATGTGCCACGGCAGGCCCAGCGCCAGCCCTTTGATGAGGCCGGCACGGTATGCATCGCCGACGCCGGTGGGGTCGAGCACTTGCTGCGGCGGGACGACCGGGACGACGATCTCTTCCCCGCCGGCCCAGATGAAGGAGCCTTGCTCGCCGCGCGTGACGATGACGGCGCGCTTCACGGCGGCGCGGATGTCGGCCTCGCGCATGCCGGTGCGATCCTTGAGCAACTCGTATTCGTAATCGTTGACGATGAGGATGTCTGCGCCCTCGACGCCCTCCCGCAGCGCCGCGCCATCCAGCCGCACGATCTGCTGGCTCGGATCGTAGATGTAAGGGATACCGAGCGCCTTGCACTCCGCCGGATACTTCTGCATCGCTTGCGGATCGTTGGGCGAGATGATGGTGATGTCCACCGGCATCGTCAGATTGTGAAATGACAACTCACGCGCGTAGGCCATCGCCCCGGTGTAGAAGCTGGCGATCTGGTTTTGTCGTCGGTCGGTGCTGACGAAGAACGACGCAGTGAACACCTCGGGGATGACACGCACGCCAGAGGTGTCCACGCCGTGCACTTCGAGCCATGTGCGATAGTCGCCGAAGTCTTGCCCTGCCGTTCCCATCACCACGGGACGCTCGCCCAGCAACGCCAGCGTGAAAGCGATGTTTGGCGCGCAGCCCCCGTACTGCTTGCGCATCTCGTCTACCAGGAAGCTGAGGCTCAGCTTGTTGAGCTTGCCCGGCTTGATGTGTTCCATAAAGTCGCCCGGAAATGACATCAAATAGTCGAAGGCGATAGAACCAGCAATCACGATGTTCATTGTATAACTCCTTGTGCGAAAATGGTCGTTGGGTGGTTGAGCCGAACAACCCAACCACCCAACCACCCAACCACCCAACGACCCAACGACCCAACGACCTATCTACCTAACCACACTTTCAGGTAAATCCACAGCACGCGCAACCCGGTGCGTACGGCTTTCCATCCTGCCAATCCCTTCCCCTGCGCCACCGAGCGTGGGTGGTAATTGATGGCGATTTCGTCAATCTTGTGGCCGTTTTTGAGCAGCTTGCACGGCAGCTCGAAGTCCAGGTCGAACTCGTGGCTGCTCAGGCTCAACGAGCGCACCACGTCCACGCGTACGAGCTTGGGGCCGGTGGCGATGTCCGTCAGATGCCCGCCGAAGAGCAGGTTAGCAACAGCGGTCAGGCCACGCACGCCCCAGTAATTCTGCGCGTAGAGGTAGATCTTGCGCCCGCCGAGGGTGCGCGAGCCGAACACGGCCACCGTTTCGCCTGGCGTCACCGCCGCAACCATGCGCGGGATGTCGGCGGCTTCGTATTCCAGGTCGGCGTCGAAGATGATGGCGTAGTCGCCACTGGCCTCGCGGAAACCGGTGAGGATCGAGGCGCTCTTTCCCATGTTGTGCGGGTGCAGAATGACGCGCACGCCCGGCATATCCACCGCCTGGAGCATCTCCCGTGTGCCATCGGTGGAATCATTGTCCACCGCGATGACTTCCTTGTCCCATCCGGACGGAAGTTTCACGGCGTGTGCCTGTTCGATGGCGTCGAGGATCGTGCGGCGCTCGTTGTAGGCGCAAATGATGATTGACAGCTTCGTAATCCGTGATTCGCCGCCTTGCCGGCCCGCTGATTCTATTTCTTGCATCCTGCCTCTTGCCTCATCACCGCCCCCGCGTTTTGAAGAAGTCCTCGAAAATTTGCAGGATATACGCCAGCCGTGCGTTGTCCATTCCCGGATACACGCCGATAAAGAAGGCGCTCTTGAGCACACGCTCGGTCTCCGGTAGCGGGGTGGCGACCCGGCGGGGGATGTCACGGTACCCGGGCTGGTGCAGGATGTTTCCGGCAAACAGATAACGGGTCTCGATTTTGTGTTCGCGCAAGAAGTCATTGAGATCGCGCCGGGTGAAAGGGGCGCTTTCACGTACCGCGATGGTGAATGCAAACCAGGCCGGATCGGCTTTGGGACTCCACACGGGCAGGACCAGATAGTCGGCGTAGCGAGACAGTCCTTCGTATAGCACCTTGAAGTTGCGCCGGCGCGCCGCCACGAAATCCGGCAGCTTGTCGAGCTGCGGCAGGCCGATGGCGGCCTGGATATCGGTCATCTTGAGGTTGTAGCCGATCTCGGTGAAGTAATAGCGGTGGTCGTAAGGCTCGCCGAGGCCGGGGATTTCCCAGTCGAAGCGTTTGCGGCACTCGCCATCACGGTGGCTCTTGTGATCGCACCAGCAATCGCGGCCCCAATCGCGGATGGAGTGGGCGATGTGGTACAGTTGCTTGTCGTTCGTCCCTACCGCGCCGCCCTCACCGGTGGTGATGTGGTGCGCCGGATAGAAGCTGAAGGTGGAGAGATGGCCGAACGCGCCGCAGGACACGCCGTCGTAGCGGCTGCCGAGCGCATCGCACGTGTCCTCGATCACGTAGAGGTTGTGAGTTTCTGCGAATTCCATCACGCGATCCATCTCCACCGGATTGCCCAGGATGTGCGGAACGAAGATCGCGCGCGTCTTCTCCGAGAGCGCGGCTTCCAATAAATCCACGTCGATGTTGTACGTCCCCACTTTGCAGTCGATGAAAACGGGCATCAACTGGTTTTGTACGATGGGGGCGACGGTGGTGGGGAAGGTGGCCGCCGGGGTGATGACCTCGTCGCCGGGTTTCAGGGGACGGTCAAGCTGCCGCGAGCGCAGCGTCGTCATCGCCACCAGATTGGCCGACGAACCGGAGTTGACCGTGAGGACGCGCTTCAGACCCACGTACTGGCCCAGGCGCGCGGAGAACGCCTCCACGCGCGGGCCGTCGGTGAGCCAGAAATCGAGCACCGCTTCGACCGCGCTTTGCAATTCGCGCTCGTCGTAGACACGCCCGCCGTAATTGACGAACGTCTCGCCTGGCGTAAACGTTGCCGGCCGGTGCGCTACGTCATAGTACTCGGCCACTTTGGCGAGGATTTCGCGGCGCAGCGCCTCTGCCTGCGCCGTTGATTGTTCATCTGACATCTCTGTACCTCCTAAAACGTGAAGCGTGAGGCGTGATTTGTCTCTCACGTATCACGTTGCACGCATCACTTCAATCGTTTTTTGTAACCCGGTTTCCAATTCCACCTGCGACGCCCATCCCGTGAGCCGTCGTGTGCGATCCACATCGGCGGGAATGGCGGAGACTTCGCCGGGACGGTAGGGGAGCGCACCTGCGAGGATGCGTCCGCGCGCGCCGCTCAATTCCCAAATGCGCTCGACGACGGCGCGGATGCGGTGAAGCTGACCGGTCCCCACGTCCAACGCGCGCCCTTCGATGCCGGGCGCGACGGCGGCTGCCAGCAACCCACCGACGACATCCTCGACGAAGACAAAATCGCGCTGCTGCTCACCGGCTGTCATGCGGAAATCGTCGCCGTTCAACGCTGCCTGAATGGCCGCAGGGATCAGCGCCTGCTCCCGCTGACCTGGGCCATACACTTGAAAGAGCCGCATCCACACAACCGGCGCGCCCCAGGCGTTGAAGGCGGCGCGCGCAAACGCCCACGCCGCGACCTTCGAGGCGCTGTAGGCGTTGAAGGGATCGAGTCCATCATCGGCGCGGCGCGCGCCATATT
The DNA here is from genome assembly GCA_020722365.1 of Thermoflexus sp. Lineage (GTDB taxonomy): Bacteria > Chloroflexota > Anaerolineae > B4-G1 > SLSP01 > DSWT01. The sequence continues at coordinate 13,858 of DYKY01000043.1, read as the reverse complement.
CGTAGGATGAGCCAACCAGCACGATGCGGTTTATTGCTTCTACCCGTCGCGCCGCATCCAAGACGTTGATGACACCCCCGACGTTGACGGCGCAGGCAGCGGTGAAGGGCAGATCGGGATTCGTGATCCCAATTGCCGCGAGATGGATGATCAAACCTGGCTGTGCGCTGGCAATCGCTTCGGTCACAGTTTCCGGGATGGTGATGTCACCGGGAATCGCACGCACGCCCACCGGCAGCAAATCGGCCTCACCCGGCAGCACGAGCGCAGTCACATCAGCGCCGGCAGCAATCAAGCGTTCCGCCAACCGTTGTCCGATGAAGCCTGTCGCGCCGGTCAGAAAGACCGGGGTTGAAAGCTCAAAGTTGAACGTTGAAAGTTGTTCTGTGGCTTTGGGCATAACTTGTAACTTTCAACCTTCAACTTGCAACTTATAACCCAAATATTGCGCATACCACGCCATCGTCTCCACCATAGCCGCCTCTCGTGACCAGGCCGGTTGCCAGCCGAGGGCGTCCTGGAGCTTTGCGCTGTTCAGGTATTGGTCTTTGATCTCGTTTTTGACTTCATCCAGCACGATAGGTTCAAGCTTGGGGTGGGGCGAGAGCCGCAAAATCAGGCGTGTCATCTCCAGGACGCTGACCGGTTCATCGGTGCTACAGTTGAAGGCCTGACCGTGAATTTCCGGCCGGTCGAGCGCCTGGGCGAGCATCAGATAGGCACGGACGGCGTCACGGACGTAGAGGTAGTCGCGGACAAAGGTGCCGTCGGAGCGGATGATTGGGGCCTGACCTTGCAGCGCGCTGCGGATCGTGCCGGGGATAAGGCGATTCCAGTTGAGATCGCCACCGCCGTAGAGGTTGGCGCAGCGTGTGATGGCGATGGGCATGTCGTACGTTTTGGCGTAAGTCTGCGCGATCAGGTCAGCGGCGCTTTTGGAGACGTCATAGGGATGTTCGCCGTGTAAAGGCATATCTTCCGTGTAAGGCAGCATGGGCTGCGTGCCGTAGGCCTTATCGCTTGAGGCCATGAGGATGCGCCTGACGGTGGGGGAGCGCCGCGCCGCCTCCAGCGTGGTCCACGTCCCCCCAATATTAGTCTCGAAGGTGGAGAGCGGCGCGCGGTTGGCGATCCCTACGATGGTCTGCGCCGCCAGGTGAAAGACGGTGTCGATTTCGTACTCGTTGAGCACGCGCTCCATCGTGGCGTAGTCGGTTACATCGCCGCGCGCGATGCGGATGCTGTGGATGACGCCGGAGCGCGTGAGGTGTGATTGCGGGACGTCGTCGCGGATCAGCCCGACGACGTCGGCCTTCGCCTCAACGAGAGATTGCGTAAGCCACGAACCGAGCAGCCCGGTACAGCCTGTGACCAGCACCGGGCGGTCGCGCCAGAAAGATGCGTTCATTGCGTTACCTCCTCAGGGGGAGTAAAGAGTAAAGAGTAAAGAGTAAAGAGTAAAGAGTAAAGAGTAAAGAGTTTCTTTCTGGTTATTCATAACTCGATTCTCGTTACTCATTACTTTTTACTCATTACTCGATTCTCGTTACTCATTACTCATCACCAGATTTTCCACGGCGCGCCTTCTTCCCACAACGCGGTCAGTTCCTGCGCCTCTTTGAAGGTGTCCATCGCGCGCCAGAAGCCGTGATGTTCGTAGACGGCTAACTGCCGGTCAGCAGCCAGGTTGGCGAAAGGGTCGCGTTCCAGAATGATATCGTCGTCACCTTCGAGATAGCGCAGGGCGTCGCGCTCAAAGACGAAGAAGCCGCCGTTGATCAGCGTATCGACCAGAGGCTTCTCCTGGAAGCCGGTCACCTTGCCATGACCGTCGGTTTCCAGGATGCCGAAGCGCGAGAACGCGCGCACGCCCGTCATCGTGGCGAGCAGACCCTGCCGGCGGTGATAGGCCAGCAGCGCGTGCAGGTCGATGTCGGCGACGCCGTCGGCGTAGGTGACGAAAAAGCGCGGCGTCTTGACATAGCGGGCAGCTTTGCGCACGCGCGCGCCGGTCATCGTCTCCGCTCCGGTCTCGGCGAAGGTGATGCGCCACCCGGCGGTGTCATTGGGCGTGTGGTAGAGCGGGGCGCCGTCGCCGAGCGCCAGCGTGAAATCGCGGCTCTGCCAATCGTATTCCAGGAAATACCGTTTGATGAGGTCGCCGTGATAACCGAGCGCCAGGATAAAGTCGGTGAACCCTTGCGCGGCGTAGATTTTCATCACGTGCCACAGCACCGGACGCTCACCGACCTCGACCAGGGGTTTGGGAACGGTACGGTCACCCATGCGCGTCCCCTTGCCGCCACAGAGGATGATTACGGGAATTTGTTCATCGATCATGCTTGTGCCTGAGTACCACTATCAAACGGAAACGTGAAACGGTGCCTGGATATCCATCACGTTTCACGTTTCGCGCATCATTGAACGTTGCCTGTTATTGCCAATCCGTGTGATGGGCGTTATGGTAACACGGCGGGGCGTTTTGTCAAATGCTGTGGTTGACAAAATGCTGCTTCGCAGTACAACGGTAGACGGAGTAGACGGTAGACAGTAGACGGAAGGCAGTAGCAAGCTGAGAGCTGACAGCTGACAGTTGACAGCTACGAAGGAGGTGCAGCATGGCGGTGATTACCATTTCGCGCGAATTGGGAAGTTACGGCGATCAAGTGGCAGAACTGCTGTGTGAGCAGCTGGGTTACTGCCGGGTAGACAAGGCTATGTTGATGCAGATCGCGCAGGAGGCCGGCGTCGATACCGAAACCGTCCTGGAGAAGGAGCGCGGCGTCACACAACGGGCCAGACTGGTCAGCGGCGAGATGACGTCGCTGTATCGCAAGCAGGCTTCCGCGTTCGAGAAAAAGGCTGCGCTCGATGACCAGACTTACGAGCAGGTGGTGCGTGAGACGATGGAGCGCTTCGCCCGCGAAGGCAATGCGATTATCGTGGGACGTGGTGGGCAGATGGTTTTGAGCGGGTGGCCTACGGCGCTGCATGTTCGTCTCTATGCGCCGCCGGAGGTGCGCGTGCAGCGGCTAATGGAGCGTGAACATCTGTCACAGGCGGAAGCTGAGTATCGCGTCGCGCAATCTGATGAGCAAAAGCGCCAGTACATTCGCCATTGGCACAACAACGCCGATTGGCGGAATTCCAAGTACTACCATCTGACCATCGACACGGCGCGGATTTCCCTTGAGACTGTGGTGCAAATCATTGTGTTGGCTGCGCGAGATATCGATCAGGCTCATTAAGTTTCTGAGGGTACGCTCGCGAAGGTTGCCGGTTCGTTACCCTTGCAGTTGAGAAAAACTGAACGAAAGAGGAGTACATGGCAAAGAATCGTTGGCGGGCTTATGTGTTGTTTTATCCTTTATGGACAGTGCTGATCGCACTGGGCTTCTGGTTCCTGATCCTGAGCCGAGAGACCTTTCTCATCGCTGCGGCGTACTATGCCGGAGATTCTTTCACCCGAGGATGGCAGACGCGCTTTTTCGACAAAGTCTTCTTCCTGTCTGCGGGGATAGCCGTGTTGGTCTATTTTTATGCGACGGAGGGATACTTGCGCGCCGGCATCGAGAAGCACGATATGCTGCGGCGCTTTTTCAAAGTCTCAGGCTGGATGCTGCTCGTGCTTTTTGTGACAGACTTCATTCTGCTGGTATTGCAACAATTCGCCGGTGACGTGTGGTTGCGCTGGGTGGTTCTCGTTGCGGAATTGGGTCTGGGCGTAGCTCTATCCTGGCTTGGTCGTCGGCGTATACCGGCAACGCCTGCTAAATCGGCCTGAGCATTGCATCTTTTACCAATCCTGTCAATACGACTAAACTGGTGATTACCCATATCTCACCGCAGAGCACGCTGAGGCCGCAGAGAGATACAAAAGAAGCTTTCTCTGCGTGCTTTGCGACCTCTGCGGTGAATGAATCGCGCGCATAGTGCAACATGTGGGTAATCACCAAGACTAAAGACTGCGCGACTACGTGACTTCGGAGGTTAGCCATGCGCATCAAACAATCCCTGTGTTATCCGATGTTCAAACCCGCCGACATGAGCCTGGACGATTTGTTCAAAACCGGCGCGGAGATCGGCTATGCTGCCGTCGAACTGTGGAATCGCGGGCCGGATTTCGAGGAAGTCGTGGAAACCGCGTGCCGGTACGGCCTGGCGGTCGCCAGCATGACGGGCCACAACTCGCTGCCCGATGGGTTGAACAAACGCTCGAATCACGACCGCATCGAGGCGGAACTGCGGGAATCTATCGACATCGCGGCGAAACACGGCATTCCCGGTCTGATTTGCTTCAGCGGCAACCGCCAGCCCTTCCAGACGGAGATCGAAGCCATCGATGCCGTCGCCGATGGGTTCAAACGCATCGCGCCCTACGCGGAGGAGAAGGGCATCAACCTGAACATGGAACTGCTGAACTCGAAAGTCGATCATCCCGGCTACCAGTGCGACCATACAGCCTGGGGCGTGGCGGTGTGCGAGCGCGTCAACAGCCCGCGCGTTAAGCTGCTCTACGACATCTACCACATGCAGATCATGGAAGGCGACATCATCCGCACCATCCGTGACAATATCAAGTGGATCGGGCACTTCCACACGGCGGGCAACCCTGGACGCAATGACATGGACGACACGCAGGAGATGAACTACGCCGGCATCTGCCGTGCGATTGCCGGGACGAGCTATCCCTACTACGTCGGTCACGAATTCAAGCCCAAAGGCGATTTGATCGAGGCGTTGCGGCAGACCTTTGTGTTGTGTGATCAGGGATAGGGATGGGGATTGGTAACTGGGGATTCATGATTCATGGTCTCACTCCGTCAGCAATGCCTGGAATTTCTTGTTGCTCCGGATGTACTCGAAATCGGAATCGCGTTGGGCCAGCGTGCGGTAGCGCGGGTTGAGTTCGATGGCTTTCTGCAGCCAGGTGCAGGCGACGCCGGCGTTGTTCATCAGGCCGGCGGCGCAGGCGGCGTTGTAGTAAGCGGTGGCGTACTGCGGATCGGCGATGACGGCCAGCCGGTATTCGGCGATGGCCTGCGCGTGATTGCCCATCCGCACGTGACACAGGCCGCGATTGTTGTAGGCCACGGCGTAGTTGGGATCGAGCGTGATCGCCTGGGTATAGTCTTCTAACGCGCGCGCATATTGTTGCAACCGGGCGTAAGCTTGCCCGCGATAGTTAAAGACGGTGGCGCTTTCGGGGTTGAGGGCGAGGGCCTGGTTGTAATCGGCGATGGCGCGTTGGTACTCCTCAAGGGCAGCGTGGGCCAATCCACGGTTGAGATAGGCGTCGGCATACGTGGCGTCGTGCTGGATGGCTTGATCGTAATCGGCGATGGCTCGCGCGTAGTCTTTGGTTTTGTAATGGATATTGCCACGGCTGTTGTAGATCATAGGGTCTTTGGGGTTAAGGGCGAGCGCCTGATCATAGTCGGCGAGGGCCTGGTCGAAGGCATTTTGTCGCGCGTAGACCAGCCCCCGGTTGTAGTAGGCGCCCGCGAGTCGCGGGTCCGAGGACTGCGGGTTGAGACTGAGCACTTTGCTGAAGTCGGCGATGGCTTCCGCGTATTGCTGGCGCTGCGCAAAGGCCAGACCGCGGTCGTAGTAGGCGGGGATGTATGCCGGATCGAGTTCCAGCGCCTTGCTGTATTCATGGATGGCCTTGTCGTATTCGCCCATATTCAGGTAGATCGTAGCGCGGTGGTGATAGTCGGCAGCGTCGATTTCAGGCACGGGGGAAGGGGCTGCGACTTCTTCCTGTGTTTCTGGCTCTTCGTGGACGATTCCTTCCGGCAGTGTTGATTCTTCCGGCGGGGCGATGATCTCTGGCGGAACTTCTTCGCCGGTTGTCGGCGCGCTGGCTGTGTATGCCGTTTCGTCTTTCGGCGCACCCTCCTCCGGCACGGCAAGTTTGGGCGTGACCGGTTCCATCGGCATGGTGATGTCCTCCTTGATCGGCGTCGGCGTTTCCTTGATGTGCAAGTGTGGCAGTGGCGCCGTTTTAGCTGCCGGTTCCACGTCCGGCAGCGCCTTCTCATCAGGCTCGGCGGCGGTGACGGCCGCCGCGACCGGCTCAGGCGCTTCGATGGGTTCTTCGACGAAGGTCACCTCACCCACGCCTCCCTCAGGCACCCCTGTCTCAAGCGGTGTTGCTTCAGGTTCAGGGGCGAAGCGTCCCAGCCGGGCCAGCACGATCGGCTGGATGGCCTGGAGTTCACGCTGTATTGTCTCACCGGCATCCTCACGCTGCGCGCAGGCGTCGCAGACTGTGAGAAATGCTTCCCAGTCTTGTTGTTCGAGCGCGAGCCATGCCCTATGCAAAAGATCGCCCCATTGGACAACGGCGTTTTCTGTCAATTGTGCTTTAGCGGCTTCTTGCCATGTTGTGGCGATCTCGCCGGCCAGCGGGTAGTAGATGCGTAAAGCCGTAAGGAAGGTGGCCGCGCCCTGTTGGATGGTCTCCGCATCCTTGAGCATCAGCCCGTGATAGAGCGTCTCGAGTCTGTCGGCGCGCCAGTGCGCATCGCGGTAGAGCGTGAGGCCGCCAGGAGCCGCGGTGTTGCCATTCTCGGCGCTGCGCTGGTGATAATAGTCGTGGAGCCGGGTGTGAGCAGCCTGTACGAGCGCAGGCGCTTGCTGCTGCGCGTAATCGAGCAGGCGGCGGCGCAGTTCCGGGTGATAATGGGTGTGTCCTGGCGACTGTATAATAAGCGGAGACGCCAGTAGCCACGCGCTCAAATCGGGAGCGGCGCTATCCGTCGCCGTGTGGACGATGTCCGCGTCCAGGCGACGCGCGGCGGCACACTGGAGAACGGCGTCGCGGCGCTGCTGTGGTTCGAGCCATTTGAGATAGCGATCCACCGGTGTGAGTGCGAGGTCTCCGGCGCGCCCACCCTCGGCGCTCGCCAGCAGCCGCGCCAACGCCGGTAGCCCGGTGGAGAAGGTCACAATGTCGGTCACGCGGTCGGCGTCGACGATGCCGACCGCGGTGAGGTAAGCGCGAGTTTCCTCTTCGGTGAATGGGGGCAGCGTGAAGGTCGCCGTCACCGGGCGGAAGGCCGTCCACGTCTCGTCAAGGGGCTGTGTGCCTGCCAGAATAAGCCAGATGTTGGTGCGCATCTCGTAGCGGGTGAGTAAGCCTTGCAGCCATGCTTGCAGGTGCAGGCCGAGATGCTCCCAATCGTCAAAACTCAGGACGATGGTGCGTACCGTCGCCCAGGCGTTCATGTCCTTGACGAAGATTTGGGTCAGCGTTTCGACCGGCGTTTTAACCAGCGCAATCTTGGCCGGATTGCCGAAACGCTCGAACAGGTACTTGTTCCACGCCTCGGTCTGCATCTCCTGCGCTTCAGCCATGTCGCCGAGCAGATCGAAGGCCCCGCCTGGCGTGTGGAAGTCCTCTGCGACGACGCGCGTACAAGCCATATATTCCTCGTAGCGTTCTTCAAAGGCCGAGAACGGCGTCCCGGCCTCGGCGAACTGTTGCGCCAACCTGAGCATCGTCTGCAGGATGGTTTGTTCGCGGACGGCGGTGGCCTGCGCCGCATCGACCTGAACCGTCACCGTATTGTGTTCTTCTGCGATGGTGCGAAACTGCGTCAACAGCGCGCTCTTGCCTACGCCGTCCGGCCCGTGCAGGGCAAAAATGAGATAAGCAGGGACTTGATACAAAAAGTTCAAGCGGAACAGCTCTTGCTCACGGTCGCGCCCAATAAAGAGCGAGCCGTGGCGCCGCTCCAAAAGTTTCTGCCAGGTGGTAGTTCTACTGATCATACGACCTCCCGAAAAATAGTTTCAAGTTGCATATTTCTGTGCCTGTCTAGTTTATCCTGATTGGGAAAACGAGCAACTGAAGTCGCGATGCCTTTTCCATAAGTGGTTTGCAAATTTCTCTTATTGCACTAAAGTATAAAGAACGCTGAGTGAGGATTGGTGATTAGGGATTGGGACGCTCAACGACTAATCCCCGGTTACCAATCCCTAATTTCGGTTTCTAAGGAGCTGCGATGAAATCTAAGACCACATCACAAAAGGCGATTTATGCTGATCCCGCTCAGCCTATCTCGGTGCGGGTAGCCGACTTGATCACGCAAATGACGCTGTCGGAAAAGGTCTCGCAGATGTTGCATGGGGCGCCGGCAATCGAGCGTCTGGGCATACCGGCCTACAACTGGTGGAACGAGTGCCTCCACGGGGTAGGGCGGGCCGGCATTGCGACAGTCTTCCCGCAGGCCATCGGTATGGCAGCAACGTGGAATGTCGATCTGCTGCACCGGGTTGCCGTGGCAATCTCCGACGAGGCGCGCGCCAAACATCACGCCGCGCTCGGGGAAGATGGCAGTTCGGCGCAGTATTACGGCCTCACCTTCTGGACGCCGAACATCAACATCTTCCGCGACCCGCGCTGGGGCCGGGGACAGGAGACTTACGGCGAGGACCCCTATCTCACCTCGCGGATGGGTGTGACGTTCATCAAAGGATTGCAAGGCGACGACCCCAAATATCTCAAGCTCGCCGCGACGGCCAAGCATTACGCCGTCCACAGTGGGCCGGAGAGCGAGCGCCATTACTTCGATGCGCGTGTGGATGAGCGTGATTTGCGCGAGACGTACCTCCCCGCCTTTGAAGCGGCTGTCCGCGAAGCCAAAGTTGCCGCGGTGATGGGCGCCTACAACCGCACCAACGGCGAGCCGTGCTGCGCCAGCCCAACGCTGTTGCAGAAGATCCTCCGCGAGGAATGGGGATTTGGCGGTCCAGACGGGGTGGAAGGGCACGTCGTCTCAGACTGTTGGGCAATCCACGATATCCATGCCCATCATCGTGTGGTGAAGACGGCTCCCGAAGCGGCGGCGCTGGCGGTGAAAAACGGCTGTGACTTGAACTGCGGACATACTTATGGCGCGTTGCTCGTTGCCGTGGAGCAGGGGCTTATCGACGAGGCGACCATCGATGCGGCGTTGACGCGGCTCTTCACGCTGCGCTTCAAGTTGGGGATGTTCGATCCGCCGGAGATGGTGCCCTACGCGCAGATTCCCATCGAGGTGAACGATTCGGCGGCGCACCGCGCGCTGGCCCTGGAGACTGCACGTGAATCGATTGTGCTACTCAAGAACGACGGCGTCCTGCCCTTGAACAAGGCTGCTCTCAAAACCATCGCTGTCATCGGTCCCAACGCCGACGACGATTTGGTGCTGCTGGGCAACTACTTCGGTATGCCGTCGCGCTCGGTGACACCGCTGCAAGGCATCCGTGACAAGGCGAGGGCGGGCGTTGAGGTGCTCTATGTGCCCGGTTGTGGCATCCGCGATTATGATAAGTCGGGTTTTGCGGCGGCTGTTGCGGCGGCGAAACAGGCCGATGTGGTGATTGCGGTGATGGGACTGTCGCAGCTCGTCGAGGGCGAGGAAGGCCAGGAAGAGGGCATCAAGACCGGGGAGCACAGCACCGGTGATCGCACGGACCTCAATCTGCCTGGCGTGCAGGAGGCCCTGTTGCAGGCTGTGGCGGCGACCGGCAAGCCGCTGGTGGTGGTGTTGCTCAACGGCAGCGCGGTCGCGGTCAACTGGGCTGAGGAACACGCGGCGGCAATTGTGGAAGCGTGGTATCCCGGCGAGGAAGGCGGGACGGCGTTGGCCGACGTGCTCTTTGGCGATTACAATCCTGCCGGACGGCTTCCCGTCACGTTCTACAAGTCGGTGGACGATCTGCCACCGTTCCGCGATTACGCGATGGCGGGCCGCACCTATCGCTATTTTGCCGGTGAAGTGTTATATCCGTTCGGCTACGGCTTGAGCTATACAACGTTCGCCTACAGCGATTTGACACTCAGCGCGGACAAGATCAAGGCAGGCGAGAGCCTCGAGGTCAGTGTGAAGGTTAAGAACACGGGTGACCGTTCCGGCGATGAGGTGGTGCAACTGTACGTGCGCGATGCAGCGCCATCCCATGGCGAAGCCTCTGTCCCCATCCGGCAACTGCAAGGGTTCACGCGTGTTCACCTGGAACCCGGTGCGCAGCAGACCGTCACGTTCACACTCACGCCTCGGCAGATGTCGCTTTTTACCGATGACGGTCAGTGGGTGGTCGAACCCGGCGTTTTCGAGGTGTCGGTAGGTGGCGGTCAGCCCGGTACATCCGCGCCGGTGGTGCTCGGCAGTTTTCGCGTCGTGAGTTAAGAGTTGCGAGTAAAGAGTTAGGAGTTGCGAGTAAAGCGTTAGGAGTTGCGAGTAAAGAGTTAGGAGTTACGGGATACTTCATTTCTTACTTCCTACTCCCTACTCCCTACTTCTGATTTCCACTTCGTCTGAGGATTTTGATGAGGCGTTTTTGTTCTTTCA
>DYKY01000043.1:0-3415 GCA_020722365.1 Thermoflexus sp. | reverse complement strand
TACTTCTGATTTCCACTTCGTCTGAGGATTTTGATGAGGCGTTTTTGTTCTTTCACTGTTGTTCCGTTGCTGGTTCTGTTGATGGTGGTGCTCGTTGCTTGTGCGACGCCGTTAGCTGAAAGAATTGTCGAGACCGTGGTGGTGACGCGCGAAGTTGAAATAGAAAAGGAAGTTGTCGTTACTCAGGAAGTCACAGTAGAGGTCCCGTTTGAGAAGATCGTCGAGGTGACGCCGACGCCGTTGATTCCGGTAGTCGTCAGCGTCACTGACGCGGCGCTTGAGGATGACGCGTTGGGGATTCAGCGGCAACGCTGGTTGCTGGAACAGTTCCACGCGATTCGCCCTGAAGTGGTCATCAACCCTAATCCCTACCGCTACGATTTGCAAACCTTCATGGCGCGGGCGACCAGCCTCTTAGAAGACACTTACGCCGTGCACTTGCCCGACGCCCGCACGCTCATCGAGGACGGTTACGCAGCGGACATCACGGACTACGTTGCCGACATGCCTTATCCCGTTGCTTATCATCCGGCGCTCCTGGCGTTGGCGCAGGATGCGTATGGCAATATCTACGGCCTGCCGCACATGGCTAACGGCATGGGGCTGATGTACAACCGGCGCCTGTTTGAGGAAGCCGGTCTCGATCCCGACAAACCGCCGCAAACCTGGGGTGAGGTGCGCGAGTACGCGCGCCGGATTCATGCCAGGCTTGAAGGTGTGGACGGGTTCAACATCCGCAATGAGGGCGCGCTTGGCGGTTGGATGAGCGTGGCGCTGATGGTCACGTTTGGCGGTGAGACCGTGCAATCCGTGGATGGTCAGTGGGTCGCAGCGTACAACAACACTGCGATGGTCGCCGCACTGCAGTTGATGCACGACCTGCGCTGGAAAGATGGCACGACCACGTCCGATATTGCAACCTGGGGTAACTACGCGCTGGTGCTCGACTTTGGCGCCGGGAAGACCGCGATGACCATTGCCAGCGCCGACACGCTCGGCTGGATGATCCGTAATCTCGATGATCTGGCGGTCGATGAGGTCGGCTTTGGGCGTATGCCCAACGGTGGCGCGAACGCGACGCTCGGCACGGGTAGCGTGTGGCTATATAATCCTGCCTCGTCGCCGGAGGTGTTGGAAGCGGCTCTAGCCTTCAACACCTGGCGTGAGTTCGATCTGGCAGCGTTCGAGCACGCCGTGCAACTCCAGGCCGAACACGGTGAACTGGTAGGATTGCCTTACATCAACGTCTTCACCGGCGAGTACGGCCAACAGCGCGCGGCCATCATTGAGAAACACGCGAATGTGCCGGTCGCGAATTACGCGAACTTCATCAATTCGGGCGTTACTGTGCGCGGCGAACCACCCGTCGCAGCGCAGGAACTCTACGAGGAACTGGGGCTGCTCTTGCAGCAGGTCCTCGCTGCCCCCACTCCCGACATCAAGGCGCTGCTGGATGCATCGGTGTCAAGTTTCCAGACGCGGGTGCTGGATGTGATCAATGTGACTGAAGTAAAGGAGTGAACTATGCTCACAGCAATTAGAGGTGTATATCGCGATGGTAGTATTCATCTTACAACGTTACCTCGAAATGTAAAGGATGATACCCCTGTCATCGTCACTTTCCTCGCGCTAAATCACATCGACCTGCAGGCGCGCGGTATTGATGAGGTGCAGGCTGCTGGCTTACGAGCACGCCTGGAAACCTTTGCCGAAGACTGGGATAGCCCTGAAATGGATGTGTATGACAACTATGACGCGGCCAAAGCAAAATTATAGACGTGGCGATGTTGTTCTAGTGCTCTTTCCTCATTCTGACTTACGTACTGCCAAAGTCCGTCCGGCGCTGATTGTCCAAGCCGATAACCTGCAAACAGGGTTGTCCCAAATGATTGTGGCTATGGTCACTAGCCGGATGGTGCGTGCTCAACACCCAAGCCGTGTGGCCGTTCGGCTGACTACATCTGAAGGGCAGCAATCGGGCCTGTTAACTGATTCGGTCGTTATGACGGATAATCTGGCGACGATTGCCGAATCCGAAATTGACCGTGTTATTGGAGCGTTTCCTATGTTTGACGTTGATGCAGCGTTGCGTCATACTTTAGGACTGTAAAAGGGCGCTAATATGTCACAATCTGCCCCTCCTGCCATCATCGTCGCTGGCCACGTGTGTCTGGACGTGATCCCGACGCTGCCCGCAGGCTGCCAGAGCCTGGCGATGTGGCTCGTGCCGGGCGGATTGGTCAACGTGGGGCCGATGACGATCTCCACGGGCGGCGCAGTCTCCAACACCGGGCTGGCGTTACATCGCCTGGGCGTTCCTGTGCGCTTGATGGGCAAAGTTGGCGACGACACCTTCGGACGAGCGACGCTCGATGTGTTTCGCAGCTACGATCCCGCGCTGGCTGAGGGGATGCTGGTCGCGGCGGGTGAGTCCAGCTCGTACACGCTCATTTTCAGTTCTCCCAATATCGATCGCACTTTCCTTCACTATTCTGGCCCCAATGACACATTCTGCGCCGCCGACGTCCCCGACGAGGCGCTGGACGGCGGTGCGCGACTGTTTCACTTCGGTTATCCCACGCTGATGCGCAGTTTCTACCGGGATGACGGTTATGAATTCGAGACGCTGCTCCGGCGCGTCAAGGCGCACGGTCTGGTCACCTCGCTTGACGTGAGCCGCCCTGATCCCCACGCCGAAGCCGGAAAAGCCGATTGGCCCGCGTGGCTGGCGCGCGTTCTTCCCCAGGTGGACATCTTCTTGCCAAGTGTGGAAGAGGCTCTGTTGATGGTGGATCCGGAGCGCTACGCCGCTTTGGAAAAGAACGGCGAAGTCCTTTTCCAGGTGGATGGTGACCTGTTGAGCGATCTGGCCGGGCGTTTGGTAGAACGGGGTGTGGCCATCGCCGGGTTGAAGTTGGGCAGCCAGGGCATCTATCTGCGTACCACGCCCGATGCAGCGCGGGTCGCCGTCTTGGCAGAACGCCTGGGCCTTAAAACGCGCGCGTGGACGAACCGTGAGTTGCTGGCCCCGGCGTTCAGCGCCAATCTCATCGGGACGACGGGCGCGGGTGATTGTGCGATCGCCGGATTCCTGACCGGGCTGCTGCACCGGCTGTCGCCGGAGGCTGCGTTGACCGGCGCTGTCGCGGTGGGCGCGTGCAACGTTGAAGCAGCGGACGCGGTGAGCGGCGTGCCCTCGTGGAATGCCGTACAGCAGCGTCTCGCGGCCGGCTGGGAGCAACTCCCTTTCATGCTCAACCTGTCCGGCTGGGGTTGGGATGTCGGCCAAAGGCTATGGCGCGGTCCCCAAGATCGCGGCGGGCAATTAGCGGCGCGGTCCTAGACACTGGATACTGGATACTGGATGCTGGAAGCTGGAAGCTGGATGCTGGAAGCTGGAAGCTGGATGCTGGAT
>DYKY01000226.1 GCA_020722365.1 Thermoflexus sp. | reverse complement strand
CTATACCCTTGTATTTTGCTTGTCTTGTATTTTGTGCTACACTTTGGTTAGTGATGTACCATATCCCTCGACCAGGAGCCAAAACGGGTGAACAACCATTTGGCGGTTCTCAATGAGGTCTTGCAGTTTCTGCGCCGCTTTCAACGCGCGGAGCATTTGGTGCAAGAAAGCCTCGCATACATGGCCCAGTTGACCGGTTGGGCGGGTCTCGCCTTGTTGTCGCCAGATCACGAGACGGGCATGGTGCGCGTTACGGCTTCGACTGGACCATTAGCTCCGCCGCTCGACGGGGTCGCGCCTGCCGATCACCCACTGATCGTTACCGTGCTCCAGGCCAAAGTTTCTCATTACGCCGCCGAGACGCCGGGCGCCGCGTTGGTGTTCCCGCTCGATGTGGACCGCGCCAGTGCTTTGCTCGTTCCTCTGAAACGCGGTGAATGGGTCCACTTGCTGCTTTATCTGGTAAGCGATGCGCCTAACGCCTTCGATGCGGACGCGCGGTTGTTGGCAGAGGCGTTGGGCGAAGTCCTGTCGTCGGCTTTTCAGAACGCGGAGCTTTACGTCTCGCTACGGCGGGAGGCGTTCGAGCGCCGGCAGACCGAAGATCGCTTCTGGGCAACGACGCGCAAGACGGAAACGCTGTATTTCGTTACCCGTGCGCTGATTGCCCCGTGTTACCTCGACGATATTCTCCCGGCGGTGTTGAACAGCATTGCGAACGCGCTGCGCGCGAATATCGTCTGGCTGTTACGCTTCGATCCCGCCAATCAGCAAGTTTATACCTTACTCGCGGGTGGAGCCGCTCCCCCTGTATTGCCGAAGCTGTCCTTTGAGGAATTTTCGCAAGGGGCCGTCGGTGAAGTGCTACGCGACGGTCGGCCGCTTTTCCTCACCAAAACGGCGATGGAGGCACGTTTGCAGGCGGGGGAGATGCAACCGTGGTACGCGACTGAAGTAGGAGGGGCTGTCGCCATCGCCCCCTTGCTGATGCAAGATCAGTCCTGCGGTGTGTTGTTGGCGGTCAACCGTTCTGATCAGCCCGATTTCACTCAAGCGGATGTAGATTTGTTGATGGCAATTGCCGCGCAGATTGTGTCCGCCATGCAACATGCGGAGCTTTTCCGGGCAGTTGAGGAGGAGCGTGAGCGCCTACGCGCGGTGGTGAAATCCAGTCGCGATGGCGTGATCTTGTTGGGCGTCGATCTGCGCCTGTTGGTGGTCAACCGGCCGGCGTTGCGGTTCCTCGGTTTGCCCGACGAGCCGGGAGCGTGGATCGACCGTTCACTGTGGGATGTTGTGCATACACTGCGCGACCGTGCGCGACACGTGGTCAAGATTGTCCTCGGCGAGATGCGCCGTATCCGCGATGGCGATGATCTGCCCCATGATGGCGAAGTGAAGGTCGGTCTGCGGACCATTCAATGGGTCAGTTGGCCAGTGCGCGGCGACGTACAGCTTTTGGGACGGCTCTTTATGATGCGCGATGTCACCAACGCGCGGCTTCTGGACCAATTCCGGGATGATCTGACGCATACGATGGTCCACGACTTGCGTAATCCACTGACCGGCATCCACGCGGCGCTCACGTTGCTGCTGCGCGGGGCCGGCGACTCGCTGTTGGAAGGGCAACGCCATATCATTAGCATTGCGCTGCTCAGCGCAGAACGTATGGTCAAACTGGTCAATGCGATTCTGGACACCAGTCGTTTGGAGACCGGGCAAATGCCGTTGAAGCCGGTTGTTTTCCGCTTCTCGGATGTGGTACGCGATTCGGCGAAACTGCAAAAACTGACGATTACACAACACGAACTAAATTTCATCAATGCTGTACCCGAGGACATTCCATTGGTGCTGGCCGATAAGGAATTGGTCGAGCGCGTGCTGCAAAACTTGATGGGCAATGCGTTCAAATTCACTCCCGCCGGCGGGGAAATCGCTGTGCGGGCCACGGTGGAATCCGATATGCCCGACAAGTTGTGCATCTCCGTTTCCGACACCGGGCCTGGAATTCCCCCTGAGATTCAGCGTAACCTGTTCACCAAGTTCGTGGCGGGACAGCAAACCGAGCGTGGCAGCGGTCTGGGGTTGGCCTTTTGCCGGATGGTCTTGGAGGCCCACGGTGAGCGCATCTGGGTGGCTCAGACCTCGGAGCAGGGGACGACGTTTACCTTCACGCTGCCGTTAGCCGGTTCTGCATCGTAGATTGAGTCCAGGTGGAGCGCACTCGTGCATCCCACCTCAACACGTGTGAGGGAACATGAGCATCTCGTTGCTGCCTAAAAAGATAGAAGACATCCACACCCTGTTGCGAGCGTTGGACTGGCACGCAGCCGGTTACGAAGTGGAACAGGAGACGCAGGCCCGGCTGGTCATCGTTGGTCCGGTGAACAGCGGCAAATCCACGCTC
This sequence comes from Thermoflexus sp., assembly GCA_020722365.1. Taxonomy (GTDB): domain Bacteria; phylum Chloroflexota; class Anaerolineae; order B4-G1; family SLSP01; genus DSWT01. The sequence continues at coordinate 1,915 of DYKY01000226.1, read as the reverse complement.
TTCAACCGTCTGCACGGGCGCAAGCTTTCGGCGGTGAGTGCTGTGCCCGGGATGACGAAGGGGGTCATCGAACACCCCATTGGGCCGTTTTTGTTGGTGGATACCCCTGGCTTTGGTGAAGTGTGGGGCGTCGACCGCGCCGAGATTGCTCGTGAGGCAGCCGCTGAGGCGGATTTGATAGTGCTCCTGCTGGATGCAGTGGCCGGCGTCCGCCAGAGCGACCACGATCTCTATACAACCCTACGCGGGCTGCATTGTCCGGTGATCGTCGTCCTGAACAAAGCCGACCTGGTGAAGAAGGATCTGCCGTGGATTTTGGAGAACGCCGAAAAACTCCTCGGCGTGCGGCCCACGCCGATTTCGGCGCAGACAGGGATGGGCATTGTGGATGGGCTGCTGCCCGCGATTCTAAGCGCGCAACCGGCGGTTGCTGTGGCGATGGCGCGGGCGCTCCCCGATGTGCGCGGGCATATCGTCAATCGCATTGTGCGGCGCACGGCCTGGATCAACGCGCTGATCTCGCTGCAGCCGGTTCCTGGGCTGGACATCCCCATTCTTATGGCTTCCCAAACGCGGATGGTGTTGCGCATCGCGGCGGCCTACGGCGAATCGATGAATGTCTCCCACGCGCGTGAGCTTCTGACGACGATGACAGGCAGTCTTCTGTCACGGTATCTCGGATCGCAGCTTGCCAAACTGGTCCCCGGCTTGGGCTGGATCGTCTCGGCGGCGATTTCGGCGATCAGCACGTGGGGTATCGGGCAGGCCGCGCGCAGCTACTTCGAGGCTGGCCGCACGATCAAAGGCCCGGAATTGCGCGGGCTGTATCAGCGTATGCGCCGCCTTGCGCCCCGGCGTCTGTTTCGCCGTCGCGCTGCCGAAATCCCATCTTCAGAGATTCCCCAACCGGTGTCACCGGAGTCTGAATCGGCCTGATTCCTATGGATGGCGTTCTACCCCCCTTTGTGGACATTGACGAGGTCCGCGCGGAGATCCGTGAGCAGGTGCAGGCACAACTGCGGAAGCAGTATCGCGCCTACGCCATTGCACTTGCTTTGGTGTGCCTGGTCGTCGGCGGTGCGATTGTTGCAGCCACCACGCGGGAGGAAGCGCAGTCCAGCAGTGTGCTTACCCCGCCACCGTATTGGGGGGAGATGTGTGTTCCTGCCGCGCGTGTGGAGGAGATTGTCGTCGCCCCCACCGTAACGCCGCGACCGTTGCGGGTCTACGTCAGTGGCGCAGTGGCGCATCCCGGCGTCGTGACGCTGCCTGTGAACAGCCTGCTCGCCGATGCGCTGGATGCCGTCGGTGGTGCGGCTGGCGATGCTGACCTGGATAACGTCAATCTGGCGGCGCCGCTTGTAGATAACCAGCACGTGATTGTGCCCCGTTCCACAGCTACCCCGCAGCCGACGGTTAAGCCCGCACCGACCGTGACAGGGGTTCCCGTGGTTATGCCGGTGAACATCAACACAGCGACCGCCGCCGAATTGGAGATGCTGCCGCACATCGGCCCGGCGCTGGCGCAGCGCATCATCGCCTACCGCGAGGCCAACGGCCCGTTTGAACGGATCGAAGATTTGCAGAACGTCGAAGGCATCGGGGAGACGCGTTACAAAGACCTTGCGCCGTTGATTACGGTGGAGTAGGGAGTATGGAGTAGGGAGTATGGAGTATGGAGTAAGGAGTATGGAGTAAGGAGTAAGGGATCTTGCTGATTCTTTGATTCGCTGATTCGCTCATTCGCTGATTCGCTCATTCGCTGATTCTTTGATTCGCTGATTCGCTCATTCGCTGATTCGCTCATTCGCTGATTCGCCGATTCGCTGATTCGCTCATTCGCTGATTCGCTCATTCGCCGATTCTCTCATTCTCTTTGGAGTTCTTATGCTTGGACAGTTTCTCACGTGGTATC
>DYKY01000042.1:13850-26105 GCA_020722365.1 Thermoflexus sp. | reverse complement strand
TGTTTACTCATATAAAAAATCATTTTGCAATTTAAATTATAGCGAAACGAGAGATATAACCGTAGTGAGAGCGTCAAATCGGTGCGTTCGATATCTTGGACGGCCTGGATGAACCATAATCGCTCGAAGGCATCTTGTGCTTCTTGCAGCAAGTCATAGAAAGTATTCATATTCTTGTTAGTGGAGTTGCTTTAGTTTGCGTTCCAGGGTTTGAATATGACCTATAGCGGTTTCCCAATCCATAGCATCTTTTTCCACTTCCCAAGTATAGCCTTGCTTTTGAGTTACTTTTTGCTTATGGAACTCCTCGAAATCCATACCATACTTTTCTCGAAGGATTTGATCGAGATAGTGGTATCGTTTCAAGCGCCGTAGATACTCAGCTTCCAGTAACATCCGAACTGTAGTATCAAACGTCTGTTCGCCCATAAACGGCTCTTGCAAAAGCTGGTAGGTTTCTTCTTGCAATTCTACTGTGTGCATAATTTATACCCTTCTTTGTTGTTTAGCCAAACGTTTTTCGCATCCTATCACAATAATACTGCACATTCTCCCATTTGGCATCCGGCGCGATGCGGTGGTCGGGGCAGGGGATGTAGCCGCCGAGGTCGACCAGCGGTTTGAGGCGCTCGATTTCGGCATCCACGGCGGCGTAGTCGCGGCTGAAGACGACCTTGTCCATTCCACCGACGCCGCGCAGGTCACGCCCGTACTGTGCTCGCCACGGCGCAATACTCGCGCGCCACGTTCCCACCTCGATGGGGAACATCGTGTTGACGCCGTTTTCCAACCACACGGGGACAAGCCTGGTCACATCGCCGTCGCTGTCGAGCGAGACGATGTCGATGCCGTAGTCGTTCAGCAGGTCGGTAATGCGCTTGTAATGGTGTCCCGTCATCCGGCGGAAGGCGCGCGGGCTGATGAGCGGTCCGCTTTTGAAGGAGATGTCTTCCCAGAAGTGGGCGAAGTCGAAGGGGGCCTTGCCCCCATTCGGGCACACCATCTTCAGCGTCGTTTGCGTTGTCTGGTAGCACAACTCGGCGGTGACATCGACAATTTCCTGTAACAGGTCGGGATCATCCGCCAGCATGTACGACAGCCCCACGATGCCGATCCAATCGCGGATGACGCCGAACAGGCTGCCGACGTGGATGCCGTAGGGATTCGTCCACGCGCCGCGCCGCAGATACTTCAGCCCGCCCCAGTCGAAGCGCACCATCTGCCCATCGCAGTTGACCCAGGCGTGGGTGACGCGCTCATCGCTGTACTGCAGCCTGGGTAAATAGTGCTCTTCCCACGAAGGCCGATCCTTGAGCAGATGTTCGATCTCCTGGGGTATGGAAACGGCATCGTCCTTTTGCAGGATGATTACACCTTCATCGTTTTGGATGTGCCGCCCGCCGTCGGGCAACTCGCGGATCACTTTTGTCTCGAACGCGGGGCGCAGCTGGGTGACAGGGCTGTAACACGTGCTCCAGTTGAAGTCGAAGCCGAGTTTGGCGGCGATGACCGCGTCTGTCGGATTGCCGTCGCCCCACGTCTGCGCCTCTTCGACGGTGATGTGCCCTTCGGCTGCCCACTTGTCCAGCGTCTCATTCCAATAGCCGAAGTGGACGAGGGGCATGCGGTCGTAGTCTTCGTAGTGCAAGATTGCGTGGACGCGCTGACGGTTGTTCATATAACAGGTTCCTCTTCCAACTTCTCTAACTCATCTTTCAACCAGTTTTGCCAACGTGGACTAATGCGAATTCCGCCCGCTATCATTTCGGTCGTTGCTGCCAGTGCTTCTTGTTTGTCTATCAATCCGGTAATAACGGCTGCCAGGAGAATGCCTAACGTGCCCTTAGTCGGCATCCTTAGTGCTTTTGCCACACGTCTTCCTAGACGTTCATCGATTATTACCCAGTCTGGCGCTAGTTCCTGGGCTAACAGCAGGACTTCCATTTCACCTGGATCCAAGCCCAACAAAAGCGGTTCAAGTGTTGTTTGGGCAGTTGTTGTCATAACGGTGATCCAGGTGGCTTGGGCGACGGTGTTTGTCCCGGCGCGCCCCAATCCATACGTTACGACTTCATCGTATACAGCCTGCGGTACAATCACCTCGTCGAACAATTGGTGCAACAGATTTAGCTTTTCAACAAGAGCCAGGGCTATCAAAGGTGTAGAATTGACGATCACTCTCATTGTGCCATAGCCTGTGTTGCTAATGTGTGACTGGTAGTAGCCTCATCTTCCATATCTTCTTCGGCGTAGTCTATCACGGCAAACCCGTTATCACTCAAGCGCCAGTAGAATTCTAGACGGCTACAACCGAGAATCTGCGCCGCGAAGCCTGAGGAGATTTTCCCTTGTGTGTACAAGTGCGCTAACGTGTAAAACATAACCTGTTGCGTGAATTGCTCCGTGTCTTGTCGTGTAGCCACCAACAAGGCATCTGGAAAGGTTACATTGACACTCATAGTGCTCCTTTCTCATAGATAAAGACTTATCCAAAAACGCATCGTTGATGTACTAAGGACGTTCGCAAATACGTTTTTTTGTATAGAGTTTGCACATGGCTAATACTCCTGATTCACTTCAATCATCGCCCGCAGCACGCCATCCCTGTATCCTGCTACCAGCTCAAACGCTTCGCCGATGCGTTCCAGCGGGAAGTGGTGCGTTACCAGGGGCTTGATGTCGACGATGCCCTTGCTCACCATGCGGATGGCGCGCGGGTACGTGTGCTTCATCCGCCGCACCAGCTTGATGGTGAGGCCCTTGCGCCGGACCGTCGAGGCATTCATCGTCATTGTGTCGTTTGAGGGGATGCCCACCACGACGACCTTGCCACCCGGGCAGGCCACGCGCGCCGCCTGGTCGGGCGTCGTTGGCGCGCCCGCGGCTTCGAAGGCGACGTCCACGCCGCGCCCGCCCGTCGCGCGCATGATCGCGGCGACGACGTCCTCCGTTTTGGGATCGAACACGGCGTCGGCGGCATATTTCAGCGCGAATTGCCGGCGGTGCGCCAGCGGCTCGGTCATATAGATCGCGCCCGCACCCGCCGCTTTGGCCACCGCCGCCGTCATCAAGCCGATCGTTCCGGCCCCCAGAATGGCGATCGTCTGTCCGACCTTGAGATGCGCCAGATCGACGGTGTGAATGGCGATGCCGAGCGGCTCCAACAGCGCGCCATCGTCCGCGCTGAAGCCTTCCGGCAGCGGGAAGCAGTTCTCCGCGGGCATCACGGCGTACTCGGCGAACACGCCGTCAATCGGCGGGGTGCCGCAGAAGCGCACGTTCGGGCAGAGGTTGGGATGCCCGTGCTGGCAGAACTCGCACACACCGCAGGGGATTGCCGGCTCCACGGCGACGAGTTGACCCACATGCAGCCCGTGCTTGCCTTCGGCATCCGGCCCGAATCCGGCGATCCACGCCGAAAACTCGTGGCCCATCGTGATCGGCTCCTTCACAACCGCATCGCCGATGCCGCCTTCGAGGTAGTAGTGCACGTCCGATCCGCACGTGCCCACCGAAGCGATCTTGAGCAGCACCTCGCCCGGCCCCGGCGTAGGAACCGGCGCGCGCTCCACCCGCAAATCCCGAATCCCGTACAGCCTGGATGTAAGCATTGTTTTTTCTGACATTGTTTCCTCCTTGATGGGTGATTGGTGATTGGTGATTGGTGATTGGTAACTGGTAAAGAGTAAAGAGTAAAGAGTAAAGAGTGACGAGTCACAAGTAACTGGTGATATGCGGAGCGCTTGATACGGATTACGGATTACGGATTACCGATTACGGATTACCGATCACGGATTACCGATTACGGATTACCGATTACTCATTACTCATTTCTCATTACTCATTTCTCATTACCGATTACCATACTTTAACAAAATTCGGCGTCACCTTGATAATGAGGTTTTCCGGTGCATTAGCCCACTCTTGCGGCTCGGGAGCCAAAACGCCCTCTGGTCCCATATAGCGGGTATAGATGCGCAACGCCATATCGCGCACGAACTCGCGCGGCGCGGTAATCAGCTCCGCCTCGCCCTCGAAGACCACGGCGGAGACGCCATCCACGCTTTCGGCCACGTCCATCACGACGGCGCATTTGGGATTGGCGCGTAGCTCGCCGATCTTGCGCGTGCTCTCGTAAGAGCTGATCCACAACGTCTCGCCGTCCCATTCATACCACACCGGAACAACGTGCGGCTGTAACGCGCCCGGCGACGCGGTAGCAAAGCGCGCCAGCAGCGGCGCAGCGAGGAAAGCGTCGATTTTGGTTTTTTGTTCAACGGGTAATGAGATCATTCGTTTCTCCTTGCGCCTCTATTGGCTCAACAGTTCATCAATGGTCAGCCCGATATCCTTCGCAATCTGCCGTAACAGAATCGGTGATATATCGCGTCCACTGTGAAATGGGACCGTTGTGCACCGCCCATCTGGGTGACGGTATTGAATATGAGAGCCACGTTGTCGCACAGCGGTGAATCCAAGCCGTTCCAACGCATTCATCACCTCTTTTGGCTTCAGGATTGGGTATTTCTTGCCCATATTAACCAACCCTAATGGTTTGCGTACCGACGAACTCAGTTTCTACGAGTGGCTCGCCATCCTCAAGTAACATTTCGATCACTTCATGCAGGTTCTGATACAGCTCATCAAGGGTTTCGGCTTGAGTGTGCGCCCCAGGCAAATTGGGAACGTAACCGACGTAAAGTCCTGTGTCAGGGCATCTTTCCACCACTGCAGTAAAGGACATCATAGTGTCACCTCCTGATTTTCTGACGAGAACATAGCGCGCGTTTCTCTTATAATTCCAGAATCTTTAGCGCCTCTTGCCGCACAAATGCCTCAATGAGGTATGGACACCTATTCCCCAAAATACAGCGCCTCCAACGATGCATTGACGCCCGGCGCGCCGAAGAGTGGCAGGTCGCGTTGATGCATTACTTCACCCAACCGCTTGACCGCCGCGTAGTCCAGGGCCTTGACGCCGCCGCCGAGTTGCACGGCGAAGAGGATGGATTGCGCGGTGGCTTCGAGCAACTCGACGTTCATCAGCGTCCAGTAGATGTCACCCCGGCTCATCGTCACCAACCCATGATTTTCCATGATGAAGCTATTGTACTTGGGTAGATAGGGACTAAAGTTGTCGGCCAACTCCTGGGTAAGCGGCTGCCCGTAGGGGACGACAGGCGCCGGCCCGATCTCGGTCGTGGTCTCCGGGTAGAGCGGTAACATCAAATAGTTCTGGCCGCCGGAGATCGCCAGCGCGCCGACGTTGGGCGCGTGACAGTGGATGACGGAGACGATGTCGGGCCGCTCGTGGAAGAACTTAAGGTACATCGGCAGTTCGCCGGTCGGGCGGCGCACCCCCTCGACCGTTTCGCCTGCCAGGTTGACGAACACCACATCTTTGCGGCGGATGTCGCCCTTGTTCATCTGCGTCGGCGTGATGAGCACCAGATCGTCCTCCAACTTCCATGCCAGATTGCCGCCGTGCCCTGTCACGTATAGATTGCGCGCCAGCCGGTGGCACACTTTGACGAACAACTTTACTTCGCGTTGGTATTGCTTGTGTAGTGTCATAATTTCTCCTTGAGACTCAGATAGTCGCTAGTCGGATAGTCGTCAGTCCGGTCATTGCATCTAGCGTCATTCTACCGTAAGCTAGAATAAAATCAAAGTCACCGCTTTAAGTCGCGTGCGGCTTTGACCTTTTCTTTATCTACGACTATACTTTGCATAGATGCGACCGACAACGGACTGTTTTCTCATCAGCAGAAAACGATAACCATTCGACTAATGGCTATTTGACGATCTGACTATCAAACTGCATTTTGGGGAGGAAACTATGGAAGACTTTGAAAAACTAGGCGTTTTCTATCTAGGCAAAGAGTACGACCTGACCAAGAAAGCCGCTAAAGACACGCTCTTGCTCTACGATAGCAAAGACCTGGTGACGCACGCCGTCACCGTTGGCATGACCGGCAGCGGGAAGACCGGGCTGTGCATCGGTTTGATCGAAGAGGCCGCCATCGATGGCATTCCCGCCATCATCATCGATCCCAAAGGCGACCTGGGGAACTTGCTGCTTACCTTCCCCGAACTGCGCGGCGAGGATTTCCTGCCCTGGATCAACGAGGACGACGCCCGGAAGAAGGACATGACGCCCGAAGCTTACGCCCAGGCGCAGGCTGATCTCTGGAAGAAGGGGTTAGCGAGCTGGGGGCAGGATGGCGCGCGCATTCAAAAACTCAGGGATGCCGCCGATTTCGTCATCTACACCCCGGCCAGCAATGCCGGTGTGTCCGTTTCTATCCTGCAATCCTTCGCCGCGCCATCGGCTGCCGTCCTGGATGATGGGGAAATGATGCGCGAGCGCGTCGGCACCACCGTCACCAGCCTGCTTGGCCTGCTGGGGATTGAGGCCGATCCCGTGCAAAGCCGCGAGTATATCCTGCTTTCGACCATCCTCGATTTCACGTGGCGGCAGGGCCGGGACGTCGACCTCGCCGTGCTGATTCAATTGGTGCAAACCCCGCCCGTGACCAAAATCGGCGTGCTTGATCTGGATTCGTTCTACCCGGCCAAAGATCGCTTTGCCCTGGTGATGGCATTAAACAACCTGCTCGCTTCCCCTGGCTTTAGCGCCTGGTTGGAAGGTGACCCTTTGGACATCGGCCAGATTTTATACACGCCGCAGGGCAAACCACGCATTGCCATCTTCTCTATCGCGCACCTGGGCGACCGGGAGCGCATGTTCTTCGTCTCTTTGCTGCTGAATCAGGTGTTGAGCTGGATGCGCGGCCTTTCCGGCACCACCAGCCTGCGCGCCCTGCTCTACATCGACGAGATTTTCGGCTATTTGCCGCCTATCGGCAATCCGCCGTCCAAGCTGCCGCTGCTGACAATGTTGAAACAGGCGCGCGCGTTCGGCGTCGGCGTAGTCCTGGCGACGCAGAATCCGGTGGACCTCGACTACAAGGCGCTCTCCAACGCCGGGACGTGGTTCATCGGGCGCTTGCAGACCGAGCGTGACAAAGCGCGTCTGTTGGATGGCCTGGAAGGTGCTGCTGCGGGCGTCGGCGGGCGCTTTGATCGCCGGGCGATGGAGCAGACCCTCGCCGGTTTGGGCAGCCGCGTCTTCCTGCTGAACAACGTCCACGAGGACGCCCCCGTGGTCTTCAACACACGCTGGATGATGTCGTACCTGCGCGGCCCGATCACCCGCGAGCAAATCCGCGTGCTGATGGAGCCGCACAAAGCTGCGGCGCGCACATCTGTGCCTGCGACTGTGCCTGCTCCGGCTATCGCTGCGACGACTGCCTTCGCGCCGACGACGGTGACCGCGCCAACGGCAGTGGCTGCGCCGCCCACCGTTGCCCCGACGCCGGCCGCCGGTGTAGCGCCGACGCTGTCGCCGGATATATCGCACTTCTTCATGCCCGTGCGCGGCAGCCGGAAAAGCCGCACGGTCGTCTACAAACCGTACTTGCTTGGTGCCGCGCGGACGCATTTCCTTGATACGAAGCTGGGTGTGGATCGTTTGGAAGACATTGTGGCTGTTACCCCCATCGTCGATGCGCCGATCCCTGTAGATTGGGAGCAGGCAGACGTCATCGACCTCGCCGTGACCGATCTGGAGAAGAGAGGTGATCTGGACGCGCAGTACGATGCTTTGCCGGCGGCGGCTGGGCAATCCAAGAGCTACACAACCTGGAACAAGAACTTTGCCACGTGGGTTTACCGCACGCAAAAGTTGGAGATGTTCCGTAGCCCCAGTTTGAAGCAGACGTCCGAACCGGGCGAGACCGAACGCGACTTCCGCCTCCGCTTGCAGCAGTTGGCGCGTGAGCAGCGTGACGACGCCGTCGACGCGCTGCGCAAGAAGTACGCGTCCAAGCTGACCACCTTGCAGGAGCGTATCCGCAAGGCCGAGCAGGCCGTCGAACGCGAGCAGGCGCAGGCGCGCCAGGCCGGATTGCAAACTGCCGTCAACGTCGGCTCGACGCTGTTGGGCGCGCTGTTGGGGCGTAAAGCGGTTAGCGCCTCTACCGTGGGCAAGGCAGCGACGACGGCGAAGAGCCTGGGGCGCGCCTCGCAGCAACGCGAGGACATTGCCCGCGCCGAAGAGACCGTGGAGGCTCTGCAGAAGCAGTTGGCGGATTTGCAGGCGGAGTTTGACGCCGAGACTGCGAAAATCACAGCCAGCATTGACCCGCTGACTGAAGAACTTAGCCCCGTAATCGTAAAGCCCAGAAAGACCGACATCACCGTGCAATTGGTTTCCCTCGTCTGGATGCCGCACTGGCAGGAGGAGGGGGGCGGGCTGTTGGCAGCCTGGCAATAACGGCGGTCGCCGGATGCGAGGCCGACCTTGTTCGATCTGGCAATGCAATCCGCGGCGAGTTAGCGTTAAAGGGGTCTTCGTCACAAAGGCGAAGTCCCCTTTTTCACTTGTGCAAAAAGTGGGGGAGACGTATACTTGAATCATCAAGCTGTGAAGGAGCATAAACTATGGAAGCTGTGATGATTCCACAGATTATGGAAAGGTTACAGAGATTACCCACCGATAAACTTGTCGTGGTTTATGATTTCATCTCTTACTTACTAGATCGCGAAACAGGACAACATCACGAGAGGTTCTCCGAGGCTTTTCAAACGATGTTAGCCTCTGAGTCAGTGCTGCGGCGCGACTGGGACCGCCCCGAAGAGGATGAGGCATGGGCAGATTTGTAAAAGGAGATATCGTCGTTGCGCCATTTCCATTCTCGGATTTGAGCACAACCAAGAGTCGCCCGGCGGTGGTGGTTACTGCGCTTACAGGCGATGATGTGGTGTTGTGCCAGATTACGAGTAAGACTATAACCGACAGTTATGCAATTCCTTTGGAGAGTACTGATTTTGCAAGCGGCGGATTGCGTCAACGCAGCAATATTCGCCCCAATCGTCTTTTCACCGCAGAAGGGAACATAGTTTTATATCGCGCTGGCGTTCTATCCCCGAAAAAGATACAAGAAGTCGTAGCCAAGATTATTGAGATTATCAGTGACTAGGCTGGAAGGCAACTGTATTGCTATGAGTCATTTGACATTCCGCGCCTTTGCTTTACAATGAAGCAAATCGAAAGTAAACGAAGGTCGAACCGGGCGTGTATCTCGAAGAACGGCGGCAAGAAATCCTCAATCTGGTGAACACTCATGGTCGTGTTGCTGTGGCTGACCTTAGCGCGCAGTTCGATGTCTCCGAAGTCACCATCCGCGCCGATCTCCAGGCGCTCGCCGAGCGCGGCTTACTCATCCGCACCTACGGCGGCGCGATCTCCGCAACGTATAGCTTACAGGAGCTTTCGCTGCTCCAACGCCGCCAGCAACATATCCCCGAAAAACAGCGCATCGGTGCTGCGGGCGCAGCGCTCATCGCGGACGGTGAGGCCGTCTTCCTTGACAGCAGCAGCACGGCGCTTGCGGTCGCGCAGCACCTCAAATTCCGCCGCGACCTCACCCTGGTCACCAACAGCCTGGTCATTGCGCAGGAGATGCTCGGCTTGTCCGAGATCACCGTCGTCATGCCGGGCGGCACGCTGCACCACGACACCGTCTCGCTCATCGGGCCGGACGGTCTGACGTTTTTGGAGAAGTATCACATCCGCAAGGGTTTCTTTGGCGCGTATGGCCTCAGCGTGGACGCCGGGCTGACCGACGGAAGCGCGCCCGAATCCGAAATCAAGCGCGCGCTGGTGGAGTTGTGCCACACGGTGATTGTCGTCGCCGATGCGGCCAAGTGGGGGCGTATCGGTGTCACCTCGTATGCCAGCCTGTCCGATGTGGATACCGTCATCACCGATGCCCAGGCCCCGCCTGACCTCGTTGCCCAGGTGCGCGCGGCGGGTGTCAATGTTGTGTTGGTTTGATGAAGAAGTCTTTCCGACTTCAGGCTTTTAACTCTTAACTCGCAACTCATAACTCTTAACTATCCCAGGAGGCAAGCATGAGCAAGAATGGTGATTTTTTGAAGAAAACCGGTCTGACGAAGGCCAAAGCCCTCGATATGTTGCAGCAGATGTGGGAAATCCGTATGTTCGAGGATACAGTCTACGACTTGTTGGGCAAAAACCTCATCCGCGGCGCGTCGCACCTCTACGCGGGGCAGGAAGCGGTGGCGGTGGGCGCGATGTCCACCCTGCGCGAGGATGATCTCATCACCAGCACGCACCGTGGGCATGGGCACTGTCACGCGCGCGGCGCAGTGCTGCACACCAGCGACGCGGAACGCCAGGAGCACTACAACAAGATGATGGCCGAGTTGTGCGGGCGCTCGACCGGCTATTGCCGTGGACGCGGCGGCTCGATGCACATCGCCGACGTGGAACATGGCAATCTCGGCGCGACGGGCATCGTCGGCGGCAACATTCCGGTGGCGACGGGCGCTGCGCTGGCGCAGAAGCTTCAGGGGACGGGGCGCGTGGTGCTGTGTTTCTTCGGCGACGGTGCGTCGAATACCGGCAACTTCCACGAATCGCTCAATCTGGCGTCGCTGTGGAAATTGCCGGTGGTCTACATTATCGAGAATAACCTGTACGGGATGTCGGTGCCGCTCTCGCGTTCCACGTGTACGCCCACCGTTGCCACGCGCGGCGCTAACTACAATATCCCCTACAAAATCGTGGATGGCATGGACGTTTTGGCCGTCCGCGAAGCCGTCGCCGGCGCCATCGAACACGCGCGCAGCGGCAATGGGCCGTTTCTGCTAGAGTGCCAGACCTACCGCTGGTACGGGCACTCCCGCTCCGACCCGCGCGCCTACCGCACGAAGGAAGAGGAAGCCGCCTGGAAAGAACGCGATCCGATCCCGAATTTCGCCAAGCAACTGGTCGCAGCGGGTGTAGCAACGCAGGAAGAGATCGACGCGATTGAGGCCAAGGTCAAAACCGAGATTCAGGTGGCGACCGACTTTGCGCTCAGTTCGCCTTTGCCGCCCGTTGAGGAACTAGAATTGTATGTCTATGCGCCCTCGTCGTGGACTGCTACCGACGTAGCCCGCGAGAAGGAACTGCGTGAGCGCGTGCGCAACGGCGGTCCCGGCGTCAAGAAGGCGCGCTATTGGGAGGCTCTCCGCGACGCGATGCGCGAGGAGATGCTGCGCGATCCGCAGGTCTTCTTGATGGGCGAGGACATCGGCCTGTACGGCGGCGCGTATGGCGCGACGCGCGGGCTGTTCGAGGAGTTCGGCGGGGAGCGCGTGCGCGACACCCCCATCTCCGAGGCGACCATCGGTGGGTCGGCGGTGGGCGCGGCGATGTGCGGGATGCGCCCCGTCGCCGAAATTATGTACGTCGATTTCACCCCGCTGGCGATGGATCAAATCGCCAACCAGGGCGCGAAGAACCGCTACATGTTCGGCGGCAAGACGAAAGTGCCCATGGTCATCCGTACTGAGGGTGGGGCGGGGCGCGGAATCGCCGCGCACCACTCGCAGAGCCTCGAGGCGCTGTGGACGCACTTCCCCGGCATTTACGTGGTAATGCCATCCACACCTTACGACGCGAAGGGCCTGCTCAAGGCCGCTATCCGCGACGACAATCCTGTGATGTTCATCGAGCACAAAATGCTCTACGGCCTTGAGGGCTTCGTCCCGGAAGAAGATTACATCATCCCCTTTGGCGTGGCCGACGTGAAGCGCGAAGGGTCCGACGTGACCGTGGTCACTTACTCACAGATGGTGCACCGCTCGCTGAAGGCGGCGGAAAAGCTGGCTGAAGAGGGGATCGGCGTGGAGGTGATCGATCTGCGCACGCTCAAGCCGCTGGATATGGACACCATCGCGGCGTCCGTCAAGAAGACCGGGCGTGTCGTCGGCGTCACCGAGGCGTACCGCGTCAACTCGTTCATCAGCGAGCTGGCGGCGCGCATTCAGGAGGAGCTGTTCGACTGGCTCGATGCGCCCATCGTGCGCGTCACAGGCGCGGACGTGCCCGTGCCGATGAGCGAGTCGTTGGAAAGTGCGATGGTTCCCTCGGTGGACGCGATCATTACGGGCATCCGTAAGGTTTTATAAGGGGAAATGAGTAAAGAGAAATGAGTAATGAGAAATGAGTAATGAGAAATGAGTAATGAGAAATGAGTAATGAGTAATGAGGCTCTTTACTCTTTACTCTTCACTCTTCACTCTTTACTCTTTACTCTTTACTTCCTACTTCAAGGAGGAATTCAATGGCAGTCAAAGACGTGATTCTACCTATGTTGGGCGAAACCATGAATGATGGCG
>DYKY01000042.1:0-13750 GCA_020722365.1 Thermoflexus sp. | reverse complement strand
ATGGCAGTCAAAGACGTGATTCTACCTATGTTGGGCGAAACCATGAATGATGGCGTCATTGTCGAGTGGATGAAGGCGATGGGCGAACCGGTCAAGCGTGGCGATGTGCTGTTTGCCGTCGAGACCGACAAGGCCATACTCGAGGTCGAGGCTTCGGCGGATGGCTTCCTCCGCGAAATCTTGACCCCTGCCGGTGAGCGCGTGCCCGTCCTCGCGGTGGTCGCGCGGCTGACCGATACGCCGGATGAGCCTCTCGGCCCGGCGACTCAGCAAATGAGTGAATCGGCGAATGAGCGAATCAGTGAATCTCCCTCTCCCTCTCCCTCTATCTCCCCCACTCGTCTTTTTGCCACGCCCCGCGCGCGGAAGCTGGCGGAAGAAAAGGGTGTTGACCTGACGGAAGTTATCGGCAGCGGGCAGGATGGGCGGATCGTGGAGAAGGACGTGGCGGCTTACCTCGCGGCTGCGTTGAAGGTGACGCCGGTGGCGCGGCGTCTGGCGGAAAGCCTTGACGTGGACGTGAGCGCCGTGACAGGAACCGGCCCATCTGGGCGTGTGATGAAAGAGGATGTCGTGAAGGCGAGTCAGCGCGTCAGCGAAACGAAGCCGGTCCCGTCTCTTGCGGCGCCGCCGACGCCTCCGGCCAGGGTGTTGGTGGAGACGCCGATGACCGGCGTGCGCGCCATCATCGCGCAGCGGATGCACGCGAGCCACATCACCACCGCGCCGACCTTGCTCACAGTGGAGGTGGACGCGACGGCGTTCGCTGCACTGCGCGAGAAGCTCAAGACGCGCTTTGCGAAGGAACTTGGCTTTAACATTAGCTACAACGATCTGTTGATGGTCATCGCGGCGAAGGCGCTGCGCCGGTTTCCCGCCGTCAACGCGCGTTTGGACGAAGCCGCCGGCGTGATCCACCAGTTGGCCGAGGTCAACATCAGCCTGGCGATGGACACGCCGCGTGGACTGATTGTGCCCGTCGTGCGCGATGTAGATCGCAAGGGCCTGCTCGATATCGCCCGCGCCACGCACGACCTGGTGCAGCGCACGCGCGCAGGTAAGGTGCTGCCCGACGAGTTGGTCGGCGGGACGTTTACCATCACCAACCTGGGGATGTACGATATCGATGCCTTTGCGCCGATCATCAATTGGCCGGAGATCGCCATCCTTGGGGTGGGGCGCATCCAGGAGAAACCGGCGGTCTACAACGGAGAGATTTGCATCCGCAAGCTGATGTGGCTGAGCCTGAACTTCGATCACCGTTTGGTCGATGGCGGTCCGGCGTCACGCTTCCTGCAGTATATCAAGCAGTTGGTCGAGGATCCGGATTTGATGTGGGTGTAGGCTTGCCGACCTCGAATAGAAAACGAATAACCGAATGGGCCGGCCAGCCCATTCGGTTATTGTTTGTGCCGGGTATGTCGTGAAACTGGAGGATGCAAGACTCTTGCGAGCCGCAATGACCGGGCCCGCTAGGCGAAGCAAGGGTGAAACTAAATTACAAATGACACGTATGGGAAGTGGGCATACTCAATAGCTGGACTTTGGCGAACTTAAAAAAGCGGGGATAGCATCGCAAACTATAGCCCGATTTCGATCTACTGATACTGGGCTTTAAGCGTTATGATCTGATGTGCCCTATCACATCTTCGACCGGGAGATCGTGGGCCTGGATATGCTGCGCCGTGCGGGAGAGGCCCTGTTTGTCGAGCGCGATCCCACGGATGTGTTCTACAGGGGGGAGGGCCGGCGCGTCGTCGAGATGGACGACGGCTATATGTTGCACGTGCCGCTGCCATTGGAGCAGGGCAAAATCCGCCTGCACCGCGCGATGCCCGACGAGCTGATCGTGCACATCGGCAACCGCAAGCGCATCCTCAGTTTGCCGCATTCCCTGGCTACGATGAAGATTCGCGGCGCGCGTCACGAGGACGGGCAGCTTTCGGTGCGCTTTTACGATGTCCTTTTTGACTTCTCGATGAATTCGTTTATCCTGATGCGGAAGATCACATTGGGAGGAAAAGTCATATGCTCAAGAAACGGCCTTTCAAAACTGCCTGGCCCTTGATTTTGGTTGCGTTCGTGACGCTGGTCGTTGTCACGGCTTGCCTGTCACCTGAGTCTCCATCGACACCGACGACGGAACCGCCTACACTGGAGTCTACGAATACCCAGGCGCCGCTGCAGCCGACGGCAACGCAGACAGAGCCTCCGCCTACAGAGACCGCACTGCCTGAACCCGTGGCGACGGTTGCGCCACCCGTGGAAGGGACCCTCCAGTTCGACTTCGAGGACGGCGCTCAAGGATGGGGCGCGCGCGGCGAAGCGACGGTCAGCGTTGTGGATGACGTGGCTCACTCTGGCGCGCACAGCCTGCTGGTGACGAACCGCACCGCTGCGTGGCATGGCGTGGCGCTGGATGTGTCGGGGCTGTTGCAGGCGGGTAATACGTATGAGATTGGTGGGTACGTGCGACTTGCCGAGGGCGCGCCTGCCAGCCGGGTGATTATCACTATGCAGCGCACGCCCTCCGGCGGGGACACCGTGTACGAATGGATTGCGCCCAGCGCGGAAAACGGCGTGACGGACGGCGAGTGGGTGCATCTGCAAGGGCAGTATTCGTTCAGCGGTGAAGCCTCTGAGTTGTTGCTCTACGTGGAAAGCCCCGATGCCGAACTCGTCGATTTCTACATCGACGAGATGACGATCTGTGGGCAAACGGAGGTTCAGATTGTTCCGATCCAGACCGATATTCCTTCGGTCTACGAGACGCTCGCCGCCTACTTCCCCGTCGGCGCGGCATTGGGCCCAAACCAACTCGATAGCGAGCGTCATACGGCACTGCTGACGCGTCATTTCAACAGTCTCACGCCTGAGAACACGATGAAGCCCGGCCCGATCCAGCCGAGCGAAGGGAATTTCGCCTGGGCCAACGTCGACAGGTTGGTCGAGTTTGCCCAAGCGCACACCATGGCTGTCCACGGTCACACATTGGTCTGGCACCAGCAGGCGGCGGAGTGGATGTTCCTGGACGCTAATGGCGAAAAGATGACGGCGACGCCGGAGAACAAGGAACTGCTGCTGAAGCGGCTGGAAGAGCACATCCGCGCGGTCGTCGGGCGCTACAAGGACGCCGTCAACGTCTGGGACGTGGTCAACGAGGTCATCGATCCGGCCCGGCCTGACTGCATGCGCCACTCCATGTGGTATGAGATTACCGGTGTGGACTACATCGTGACGGCTTTCCGCGTTGCGCGTGAGGTAGACCCGGATGCTATCCTGCTCCTGAATGATTACAACACGTATCAGGCGAAAAAGCGCGAGTGCATTTACAGCCTGGTCAGCGACTTGCAAGAGCAGGGTGCGCCCATTGATGGCATTGGCATGCAGATGCATATCGACATTGCATCCCCGTCCATCGCCGCGATTGAAACGACCATCGAGCGGTTTGCCGAGTTGGGCGAAGTCCACATCACCGAGCTGGATATGAGTGTGTACACCAACGACACCACTTCATACGCCACCATCTCAGACGAGATCCTGCTCCAGCAAGGCTACCGCTACCGTGACATCTTCGAGGTCCTCAAGCGCCACGCCGATTCCATCGGCTCGGTGACGTTCTGGGGGCTGGCCGACGATACAACGTGGCTGAAAACATTCCCCATCAGGCGGCTCAACCTGCCGCTGCTCTTCGACGAGCAATTGCAAGCCAAGTACGCCTACTGGGGCGTCGTCGATCCCTCGCAGTTGCCGGAGGAGCCCCCTGCATCGGGCGATGTGGAAATCGAGACGCCGAGGATTATCACCGCGTCAACAATGACGAGGACGGCGATGGCGTGCGCGACAGCGTCGTTACCTGGAACGATCCCACGCACCGGTCGTACCAGAATACATCAAGATTGGGCGTTGTGCAGTTTGTCCGGTAGATAGGGCAAACCTTACGACGAGAAAAACGACGAAGGGGCACTTGATTGACCCCTTCGTCATTGTGTAGCAAATAAGCGCGTTGCGGGACTACTCCCACAAGTTCGCAAGTTGCGTTTCCAGAGTTGCCAGGGCCTCAGGCTCTAGGGCTCCGCTCTTGAGCAAGTCTTCGAAGGAGAACAGTTCAACTTCTTGATACTCTTCATCCTCTGGTGGTCCGACGGGAGACGCGGGGGCGGTTGTGTTAGCCGGTTCTCCGGCGGGTGTGGGGGCTTCACGGATGCGTTTTGCCTGTGATGGCGCGGGTTTGGTCTGCGTGAAGATGGGATGTAGTTTCGCCAATGTGTCTTTGGTATAATACACGACCGTGCCCAGGCGTGTATCCTGGCCAAAGATCACCACCAGAAAGACGCCGGGAACGATTTGCCCGGAGTAGATGCTGTATTGCTCACCCTCGTGGAAGTTGAGTTTGAAGGCGCTATCTTCACCAATCAGCGCAGCGATGCCGGACGTGGCAGCGTAGTTTCCGGCAATCAATGCGCCCAAAGCGGAGATGTTCAAGTCCTCGATTGCGCCTTTGGCGGCAATCACCGAGCCGTTGCCTTCGATGAGCAGCACGCCACGCGCGTTGATCTCTATACGCAGGTTTAACAACAACTGATCGATGGCGTCGGCGGCATCCTCGCTCAATTGTAGTTCTATACTGTCATCCATGCCGGGCGGCAAAGCCTGGCGATGGCGGGCCACTTCGCGCGCTACGATGCTGAGCAACTCTTGCGGTTTGTAGGGCTTCGTCAGGAAATCGCTGGCGCCACCCCGCATTGCATCGACGACGACATCCATCGAGCCATGCGCGGTCAGCATCACGACCGGTGTGTGAGGTGAACGACGCTTGAGATCGCGCAGTAGCGCCAGGCCATCCTGCCCCGGCATCTGAAGGTCGGTGATGACCAGGTCGAAGGGCCGCCGTGGGAAAAGTTGCTGCGCAACCTCGGCACTCTCGGCCTGTTCGACCTCGTACCCTTGATGACTCAGAATGCGTTGCAGACCACTGCGAATGAGCAGGTCGTCATCGACAACGAGAATCGTTCCTTTTGACTTCATCTTACACCTTTTTCGGTTATGCATCTTCGCCGAAGCTCGCAGCTCCCGCGAAGCTATGGCTATTGAACAGGTAATTTGTAGTGTCTCTCCATAAGGTCCAAACCGCATGCCAGCGATTCGGCCCAGGCGATGAAGCGTGCCACATTGTCCTTACCGGCGATCATCGCGCCATGTTGTGGGGCAATGATTTCGATATCCAAAGGTTTCACCATCTCGGCCCAAAGTTTCAGCACTTTGTTGGACGGCATATAGCGGCGGTGAAAGCCTTCCATATACTGGATGTGATCGTCGAAGTTTTCGACGGTGATGTAGGTTTGTCCTAGTGAAGCGCCCAGGTCGCCTGTGTAGAGGATTTTCGCTACGGGATCGTAAACCTGGAAGTTCCCGGCGGAATGCATGAAGTGCGCCGGTACTATCATCAACTGGCAGCCCATGAGATCGACTGTGCTTCCCCGGTCGGGCACGGCCTCAATCCGATCGACCAGGAAATCGTCTACCCCGAAGTGCATGATGAACCGCACCCACAATTGTGAAAGCAGCGCGCGTGCCTCGGTGACCATCAGCCAACCATTGGCCGCAGCGACGATATCCGGGTCTTGATGCGAGAAGAGAATGTAATCCAGCGCATTGGGCGATATCAGCGTGGAAAGCTCCTCTAAGACATAC
This sequence comes from Thermoflexus sp., assembly GCA_020722365.1. Taxonomy (GTDB): domain Bacteria; phylum Chloroflexota; class Anaerolineae; order B4-G1; family SLSP01; genus DSWT01. The sequence continues at coordinate 8,056 of DYKY01000042.1, read as the reverse complement.
GAGTAGACCTTGTGTCCACCGGGATCGAGCAACATCCCATGCCCTTTGTGGATGATGAGGTGTTGGTTAGCCTGCACCATCTTCCCAGACGTAAAATCCTCTAGCAATACGTTCCTATGTTCTGCATTTTCAAAAAGCACTTGTGATGGCATACGTTTCCTCCTTACCGTAACTCAGCAGCGACTGCGGCGGCACATTCCCGAATTTCGAGAAAGACCATACCCAGGTTTACCCCTTGACCTGTCAACCCGACCAGCACCGCATTGGGACCAGCCTGTGTGATCAGAATGTAGCCCTCTGTCCCCTGGATGGTCGTTTGCTGTAGATCACCGCGTTTGAGTTGGCTGACCGAGCGCCCCGAAAGATTCAGAATCGCCGCAGCGACCGCGCCCACGCGTGCCTGGTCCACCGTCGAAGGTAGATCTGCCGCCATAATCAGCCCATCCATGCTGACAATAGCCACACCGCTGATGTCGCCAGAGGTCTCGATCAAACTCCGTAGTATTTTTGCCAATCGATCTCGACGTGTTTCTTCTGCCATTGTTTCTTGCTCCTTTTTATCTATTCCTAAATGCTGCTGTTCATCCAAACGACGTAATCCTTCCATAATCAACGCCGACCACGGCAAGTTGATCGTCCGGGTCGGCGCTGCACGACCCTGTTCGACCTCGAACGTCCCGGTCTCCCAGGTCAACAATGCATAAACCACTTCCTCGCCCTGCGCTGTGCCGGAGGTCGCGTGGACGACCTCGCCGCCGTCAAAGTAGACGGCGATAGTCTCTCTACCACGCTGTGCCGTCAACAGTGCGCGTGTTCCGGACTGGCAGTGCAACTGGATCAAATCCGCGACGGTCAGATCGGCCAAACTTCCCTTGAGTGCCATACCCCCTCACTTTCCTGCGCTTGAAAAACTCCAGGCTTGTTTGATCTTTTGGATGGCCTGGGTGGTGGCTTTCCAGTAAACGTATTGCGGCTGAATGAAAAGCGCCAGTACCAGGTTTTGCTCTCCGCTCCGGAAGCGGCGGCACAACACCCCGCGCTGTGCGTCATCCGAGAGTAACATGATCTCGTTCATCTCTCCCCATCCCAGACGGCGACCGATGCCTGCTGAGGAGCGCAAAATGTCGGTTACGACCGCAGCAAGCGCTTCGGCTTCCTCCCGGTTTGCCGATATCGCTAACGGCAAGCCTGAGTCATCCGTCAGTACTACCGTGCCAAATCCCTCTTGTTGACTTAAGTCCGTAATAATTTGCTGTATGGCTTTCACAATCCGGTTCCCTGTTGTTGGGTTTTTAGAGTATACTGTAAATACGCCAAAAGCAGGCGCATTGTCGTTTGCAATGTTTCGGGGACGCCAATACCTTTGGTAGCGGAGGCTTCTTGACAGGACAGGTTGCCGATTTCCAGGGCGACCTTCAGCTCTGCTACCGGCATTGCATCCGGCAGATCCCGTTTGTTGAATTGCACGACGACCGGCAATGAATGCACAGAACGGCGCATCCGCCCCAGTTGGCGTTCCATATCGTGCCACGATGCGATATTATCTCCCAAACGGGAGGCCTGAGAATCTACCACAAAGACCAATGCGTCAGCGCGTCGCAACACCGCCTCGCGTGTGGCTTCGTAGTAGACCTGGCCGGGCACAGTATAAAGACCGAACTTAGGTCGCAGCCCTGCGATTTGCCCGATTTCCAATTGCATAAAGTCGAAGAAAATCGTGCGATCCTCGCGTGTGTTCAGCGTAAAGAGTTCGCTGCGGACGGTGGATTTGGTGCGCGCGTGGATCTGTTTCAGGTTGGTCGTCTTGCCACTCAACGCCGGCCCGTAGTACACGATATTCAAATTCACTTCGCGAGTTTTCCAGTTGATGAACATAGATAGGCTTTGCCTCACGCTACAAAAGCTGGCCGGGCCGTTGGCAAGCGGATCATGAACGTTGCTCCTTGGCCCAGGTGACTATCCACCCAAATGTCACCCTCGTGCTCTTCCACAATCCGGTAGCAGATTGCCAACCCCAACCCAGTCCCATGATCTCCCTTGGTGGTGTGGAATGGCTCGAAAAGATGCTCCATAATTTCCGGCGCAATGCCTGATCCGGTATCGGATACCCGCACGAGAAGCGTGTTCTCAGTTTCCACATCGGCGCGGATTTCCAACGTTCCGCCATCGGGCATTGCATCGCGTGCGTTGACAATCAAGTTCATAAAGACTTCACTCAACTGATCCGGCGCGGCCAATACCTCCGGTAAGCTGTGCGCGCACTCGCACACCACTTCGATATTGCGTTTGCGCAGGTCGTGTCCAATCAGTGTAAGGATGTCGTTGAGAATCTCACTGAGTGGTACCGGTTGTTTAACTCTCTGCGGTGGTTTAGAGAAGGTCTGAAGCCGTTTCACTAACTGGGCAATCACCTGCGCTTGTTTCTCGATCAGTTCCAGGTCTTTATACATCTCGCTATCCGCAGATGTATCTTGTTTCATCAAATATAAGTAGGTCAGAATGCCGGTCAGGGGATTGTTGATGTCGTGAGCCACGGAGGCGGCCATGTTTCCCAGCGCCGCAAGTTTCTCGGCATGCCGCAGACGGGCGTGTGCTTCTTCTAAAGCCCGCGTGCGTTCCTCGACTTTCTGTTCCAACGTCGCATTGAGATCGGCCAGGGTGTCTGTGGATTGTTTGAGTCGCAGCATGGCGCGCACCCGCAGCAGCAACTCGGCATTGGTGACCGGTTTGACCAGGACTTCATCGGCACCGGCATTCAATGCCGCTGCAATACTGTCTTGATCATCCCTGTCGGAGAGCATAATCATAGGGATAAACGTGGTATGGCCTTTGCTGCGAATCTGCCGAATGACCGAATACCCATCGATATCGGGTAAATTGTCCGTGAGCAAGACCAAATCGGGAGGATGATGGAGCATTTCCTCCAAAATTGCCTGGCCATTCTCGACGCGGCGCACAAGATAGCCCATGTTCTGCAATACGGTGCGCATCTCAAGCGCAGAGCTGACCACCGTATCGGCAATAAGTATCTCGGCGAAAAGTAATCCTGTCATCTATGTGTCAGAAATCCTCCGGAAACGTTGTCCTCACACTAGTTCCATAGTATACACGAAGAAAAAGAGCTTTCTATTAGGGTTATATGGCAGGTTCATGGCAATTATGTTGGTAAGATATGGGCAAAACGATATGAATCTGCGATCTGCTGACGAGATTTACGATTTGTCCCGGTTTGGGCAGACGTTGTGGTTACGCCCTTCCGTGACAATACTTGAATTTCTTGCCACTCCCGCACGGGCACAGATCGTTGCGCCTGGCCTGCGCGAAGCGGGCCGCCAGGTCCGCCTCTTCCTGGGCCAGGCGGTACATCACGTTGGCAGGGGCGCGGCGCTGGCGCAACTCCTCGACCATCATCCGCATGGGACGGTCAATATGCGTGAAGAAGGCCTTGTACCCCGCGCAGAGGTAGTTGAGTCCCGGTTCGCCATCCGCCGTGACCGCGATACGGTTCTTGGGGCAACCGCCGTTGCAGACGAAGCGTACTTCGCAGTCGCGGCACTGCTGGGGGAGCGTGTCGCGTTTGGCTTGCCCAAACGCCTGCTGCGCCTCTGATGCGACCAGCTCCACGAGCGGCGTTTCCATAATGTTACCAAGCCGGTAACGCGGTTCGACGAAGTGATCGCAGGCGTAGAGATCGCCGTTGTGCTCCATGGCCAGCGCCAGGCCGCACGTCGGCTCGAAGATGCACAGCCCAGGCCGCTGGCCCATCCACGCGGCCAGCGCCACGTCGAAAATCTGCACATACACTTGCCCTACGTCGTGGCGCACCCACTCGTCGAATACGCCGATGAGGAAGTCGCCGTATTGCTGCGCGGTGACGGAGTGTGCGGTGAGCGCCGTGCCTTCCTGGTATCCGGTGTCGTTGTCGCGCCGCACAATGGGAATGAACTGGATAAATTGCGCGCCTACCTCATCGCGGAAGAAGCGGTAGACCTCGAGGGGATGGTCGGCGTTGGCCTGGTGCACGGTGCAGAGGATGTTGTATTCGACGCCGTATTTCTGGAAGATGTCGCGCGCACGCATCACCCGTTCCCACGTGGGTGCGCCGCCCTTATCCCGGCGGTAGGCGTCGTGCATCGCCTGCGGCCCGTCGAGGCTCAGCCCGATGAGGAAGTTGTGCGCTTTGAAGAACGCGCCCCACGCTTCGTCCACCAGTGTGCCGTTGGTTTGCAGCGTGTTGATGATGCGCATGCCGGGGCGCTTGTAGTGCTCTTGCAAGGCAATCGCACGTTCGAAGAACGCAATGCCCATCAACAGCGGTTCGCCGCCCTGCCAGCCGAACGTGACTTCGGGGACTTGCTGCGCTTCGATATACTGCCGGGTGAAACTGTCCAGCACGGCATCGCTCATGCGGAAATCACTGCCGGGGTACAGTTTCTCCTTGGCGAGGTAGTAGCAGTAGCCGCAATTGAGGTTGCAGATCGGCCCGCGCGGCTTGACCATCACGTGAAACGCGCGCGGGGCTACGGAAGACTGTATCATCTTGTTCCCACTAAAAATGGCTCACCGGATTGAACGGATCCAACGGAGATTTGTTCCGTTAAAATCCGCTCAATCCGTTGAGAGAAAGTCATGTCCTTTACTGGTACCCGCCGCTGGTTTCGGCGAGGCCGCGTTCGTTGCGGATTTTGTCTTCGTAGCCGCTGGCCCAGTACGCGGCGATGGGATCGACGGGGACGCCCATCTCTTCGCGGACGACGGCGAGCAGCGGGCGTACGTCGTAGCGATAGGCCTCCGTGAGGATGCGGTGCGCGCCCAGGACATCGCCTTCGGATTGCGCGGCAGCAAGCTTTTGGCGTGGCACGAGCAATGCCTTCGCGTAGGCCTCCTGGCAGTTCAGCACGGAGTAGATCATCGGCGCGAGTTTGCCCTCGACCGCATGCGATTGGTCGATCATGTAGGCGACGTTGTTTGCCGTGGTGTGCGCGGGTTCGGAGGCGCCCAGTTCCGCGTCGGCCAACTCGTTGTAGATGAGGAACAGCTCGTAGGGGTTGACCGTGCCGACGATCAGGTCGTCGTCAGCGTATTTGCGGTTGTTGAAGTGGAAGCCGCCCAGCTTGCCCTCGTCGAGCAAAAAGGCGACGATCTGCTCGATGTTGACACCCTGCGCGTGGTGGCCCAGGTCCACCAACACTTGCGCCCGCTCGCCAAGTTTGAGGCTGAAGGCATACGACGTGCCCCAGTCGGGCAGGTCGGTGTTGTAGAAGGCCGGCTCGAAGAGCTTGTACTCGATGAGCATCCGCGCACCTGCCGGCAGGTGCGCGTAAGTCTGCTGCAAGCCCTGCTCGAAGCGACGCTTGCGCCCGCGCAGGCTGTCTTGCCCGGCGTAGTTCGTCCCGTCGGCGAACCACAGGCTGAGGTCGCGGCTGCCGGTCTTGGTCATAATCTCGCAACATTCCAGGATGTGATCGAGCGCCATCTCGCGGATGCCGGGATCGGGATTGCCGAACGACCCCAGGCGGTATGCGTCATCCTGGAAAACGTTAGGGTTGATCGCACCCAGCTTGATGCCCTGCGCTTCGGCATATTGGCGCATCGCGGTGTAATCGTTGTCCTCCGGCTTGTCCCAGGGGATGTGCAGCGCCACCGAGGGCGCGATGCCCGTCATCTTGTGGACCATCGCCGCGTCGTCGAGCTTCTCGCGGGTGGTGACGGCGGCGCCGGGCCAAGCGAACGCCTTGAAGCGCGTGCCGCTGTTCGCGTAGCCCCAGGAGGGCGTCTCGATCTTCTGCGCCTTGAGCCGCGCCTTCACGGCTTCGATGTCGATGCCCTGGCGGGTCAAATCTTCGGCTAACAGGTTGTACATGGCTTGATAATTCATGAATCCTCCAATAGTCTAGTCGTCATGAGTCGGATCGTCAGATTTTGTTGGGCGAATTGCCAATTCGCCCAACGGTGGATTTATGCTAAAGTTCAATTCACAGTTCCGATTATAAGGCGATTTTCAGGTTCGTCAAAACGAAGGGGGGCAAAGAGCTTTTGCCAGGGATTTTTACACAGGAACCACTGCTCGGACAGCCTGTAATCGTTCATAGATCGTTGTTTCGACTGTTTTGAGATCGTAATCTGCTTGCAAATTGAGCCAGTATTGCGGCGATTGACCCAGGGCGCGTCCAAACAGCAAGGCGAGTTCCGCGGTTACGGGGGCGCTTGCTGAGGATAATGAATTCAGGCCTTGGCTCAACCAGAAACGTGCGTTAGCCAGGTGCTTATTCGTTTACGCGTTAAGAATTCGAGGTCGGCCTACATGGCGTTTCTGAAGAGGATTTATGGAGATTCCATTACGCTATGGACGTGAAGGATTGCCTGTTACTCTACCGGATGATATCGATATCGTAACGACGCGCTTCGTGCCCGGTTTGCCGGACGAGGCGGTGGTGATTGTCAGTAGATCGAAAAACGGCAAAGACTACAAAAGTCTCAGCACGTATTGGGTTTTGCAGACCTGTCGTCTAGCGTCCATACTGGCTCAACCAGGCGCCTTGTGAGACTTTTGTAGTCTGGTGGATGTGTTGAGATTAAAGCATTGCCATCAACAGCAGGATGCCCGCTTCTGTGCCCAGGATACGCGCGAAGAGCCGCCACGAACCGGGTGTGTTGAAGTGGCGAAGGCTGTACTCCAGGCTGCCAATGATTGTGGCAACGCTGAGCAGCGCGCCGACCAGGACAACGATCTGCCGCAATGCCACTGCGCCGCCGTAGGCCTTGCCATATAGCCCGCCTTCTGCCCAGAAGGCCGCATAAATTGTCGCTGTCACATCGATAGCGGCATTGAGCGCGAGCAATGCCAGACCGCTGCTGGCAATCCACAACGCAGCGGTCAACCCTTTGAGAACGATGGCCTTATTGCAGAAATCTCTTTTCGTCATCGTCGCGTAGTCCTTGGTCAGGTAGTCTTTCCCGAAAATTCGTAGTAACCACTTCAGTGGTTCTTCTGACGACTAAAGTTGTTACTACGAGCCTGAATTTCGATCTCCCGAGCCGGACCCTATGGTTGGCAGTTCAAAGGCAGCCAATCTTCAGCGCCGGCGACAAGGGTACCGGTGATTCCTAGATAATCGGATGGGTTACAGCGATCGATCTGTAACAACACCTCGGTCAGAGACAGGTCTTGCTCTGTATCGCGCCAGACCAGGGCGGCGGGGAAACTCCCATCCGGCAGCGGGGGAAGCACCGCGAAGTGCAGGTGCGTCCAGTCGTAGCGGTAGCTTCCCTGGTAGCCGAGCAGTTCCCCGGCCTCGACGGGAACCTCCGTGCTGCCGGGCGGGAAGGTCGCGCTCACGTAACTCGCTTGCCCATCGCGCGAGGCCATCCCCCCGTAGAAGGCCCACACCTGCTCTCCGGGATTCAATGGATCGTCGTGCAAGATCGCAACGGCATCGGGCCAGTCGGCGCGCCGCATCAGCCGCCCATCGGCGACGGCGTAGACCGGCGCCGTGTTGTCGTAGCCGATGCCCATCAGCGAGAGCGTCTCGTTGTACCAACGCAGGCCCAGCGCGCCAGAGCTGGGGAAGGGCCAGGCGGCTCCGGGACACGCGCCGTCCACGGGTGGATTCACCTCGGCGGTGCTGCGCGGACGGAAGAGGATCGTGTCGGCCTTGAAGTCGCTGGCAACGTAATGCTCCTCGATAACGGCGAGCATTTCCGGCGTCCATCGCTCTTTGTAGACGGGATAGCCGCGAAAATGATGAATCAGAATCAACGGGAAGGTTTCCGCGCGGATGGCCTCCAGCAGCAGCGTCTGATCCCACAGGCCCGCGTTCGCCAGTTGCGTCACCTCGAAGGGTTGGATGTAAAGCGGTTTGCCTTCCAGGGTGAGCATGCCCATATACTCGTCGGCCAGCACCGCCCCGGTGGTCTCCGCGACTAATTCGCGCAACTCGCGCAGGCTTGGTTGGGGTGATGAGCGGTACTTGAAATCCTGGACGGGATTGAGCAGTGTGAACCGCATCAGCATCCCCGCCTGTATTGCTGCCCCAACCGCCACTGCCTCGTCACC
>DYKY01000225.1:3215-4329 GCA_020722365.1 Thermoflexus sp. | reverse complement strand
TTGAGCCCATTACCACCTTCTTCCTCTGCGCTATTTAGCGGAAACTAAAGTATAAAGAAAGTGTTTATGGCCGTCCTAATCTTTACGGTTTTTTTATTCATCGTAGTATATCTTCGCTGCTTTGTTCTAATGGAATTCTCACATTTATCAACCCACGGACATTGCTTACTGATGCCTATACATCTGCGTTGCGACAATTTATCTTGAAATATGCACGAATTCGACTTGTGTTAAATATTGTGAACCGTCGAGATGTGTTCGAATCTGTATTACAATCTACTATTGTCAATGTATTTGAGAAAAGCCGTACAAGTGTTCCTGTGTGTGTCAAAAATATTAATACAAAAGCAGATTTAGAAAGAAGCAATGAACTTAGCATTTCTGCCACGGATTTTCTGTTTGGTGCTCCAGTTCCAATATTTGTGGTTGCGAGCAGTATGTATACATACAGTATTTTCCGCAAACTCAAATCTCTGAAATCATTTGAACAGATGGGACTATCTTTCACAACGGGTAAAATTCAATGGGATTTATATAAAGAAGTTTTATCCAGTCATCAAACTACACAATCAACCCGTTTGATTTGGGCCGAGAATATTCAACGGTATCGAATCGGTGAGAATAAAACCCGCAATGATAAACTATTTATCAACACGCCTCTTGAAAATTGCTCTCCGATAACCGATACCACAATCATTCTACAGCGCGTAACAGCGGTAGAACAACCATGGAGAATCATAGCAACACTTGTGTCACCAAAAGAGTTTGGGGTTCCTATTCAATCTGAAAACCATACATCTTACTTAGAGAGAAATAGCGCAGGCCTTGATTTGCGATTTATTCTCGGCCTAATGAATTCTGTACTATTCGATTTTGTGTTTCGTCATACCAATAGCAATACACAAGTTTCTGCTGGCGAATTAAATTCTTTACGGTTTCCCAAAGCTGATCAAGAGCTTGGAAGAAAAGTTGCTACCATCGTCAACCGCATCCTTGCCGCCAAACGCGCCGACCCCGCCGCTGACACCTCCGCGTGGGAGCGGGAGATCGACGCGCTCGTGTATCAGCTCTACGGCCTCACGGCGGAGGAGATCGCGGTGGTAGAGGGGCAGGC
>DYKY01000225.1:0-3115 GCA_020722365.1 Thermoflexus sp. | reverse complement strand
GGGAGGTCGACGCGCCGATGTATCAGCTCTACGGCCTCACGGCGGAGGAGATCGCGGTGGTAGAGGGGCAGGCTTGACCGCCAAGACACCAAGAACGCCAAGGGAGAAGAAACTTGGCGGCCTTGGCGGTTACCCAGCGGGAGGTCGACGCGCCGATGTATCAGCTCTACGGCCTCACGGCGGAGGAGATCGCCATCGTCAAGCAGACCTGACAGATTGCGGAAATCCTGCCGGGGCTGGTCTCTGCATTGCAAGGAGGAACCGATGCAACTCGAACTCTTTACAGCCGGTCAAGCGCTGGCGGTGCTGCGCACTCATATCCAGGCCCGCCTGGACGATCTTCCGGAGGACAGCACACAGGCCGAAGCCCTCGACGATCTGCTCAATGACCTGAACGCCTGGGCCAAACGCTTCGTCATCCTGGTCGCGCCCGACGAAAAAACACCGCGCTTGCACAAGGGCCTCAAGACTCCGCAGAGCGCCTACTGCGTCCCATCCTGCGCGCCCTTATCGCCCTCGGCGGCGAAGCCAACCTCGAAGCCGTCCTTGAGCGCGTGCAGGCGAGCATGGGCGATCAACTCAACACCTACGACCTGGACACCTTCGCCGACGGTAAAACCATTCGCTGGCGCAATACCGCCCAATGGGCGCGCAACACCCTGCGTGAAGAAGGCCTCATCCGCGACGACACCCCGCGCGGCGTCTGGGCCATCAGCGACGCCGGGCGTAAGTGGCTCAAGGCGCAGACGGGAGGTAAGTGATACCCACCTACACCGCCACCATCCGCACCATCGACGACGGCACGCACACAATACGCGGTCAACAACCACCACGGAACCCGGTGCGGAAAAGAGAACGAGGACCGCTGCCTCGCCTCTCGCGAGCGCGACACCGGGGAACCTGAACTCGAAGACTGGTAACAAAAAAGGGGCTGCGCCGTAACCCCGCGCAACCCCTTGTGTGCTCCTCGGGTAGGACTCGAACCTACAACCAACCGGTTAACAGCCGGCCGCTCTGCCGATTGAGCTACCGAGGATCAACAAGCATGATTATACGCACAAGCCCGATTTCGTCAAGGCGCGCGTGAAGCTCGTCCCCAGACAAACCTGACAGGTTTCAGAAAACCTGTCAGGTTTGTTACATTCCTGACGACCGCCGGCAGGTACACCCGCTCCGCCAGTTCGCGCCACTCGTAAGCGCCGATGTCGGGTTGCGCGTCGCGGGCGCCTCCGGTGAAGTCGTCGGTGGGTGCGCCGTCCGTTGTTCCGCTGTCGATGGCGGGGCTATCCGCACGCAGATGGGCGTCGAACGTGTCGATAGCACTGTCCACGACGCCCGGCGCGACGCCGCACAGGCTGTGGTCAGGGCAGGGCGCGGGCATGTCCTTGACGTCGGCGATGATCGCGTAGTCGATGCTGACGGGATCGTGAGGGAAGCCACCGGTCCAGAACAGGCAGGTTTGTTCACCCGGCGACAGGAAATCGGGATGGCCCTGGAAGATGGCGTTGCGCAGCAGCACCGATTCCGAGCCGTCGCAGCCCCCATCACATTCGGCGATAACCAGACAGTCGCCCTCGCTCGCCAGCGTGGTGTTGGTCACGGTGAGGTGATTGCCGGGGAAAAGCTGGAGCGAGAGCGCGTTCCCGGCGGCGCGGCAATCGTCCACGTGGTAGGTGAACGGCTGCCCGTTGAAGTAGCCGCAGTTTCCCACGATGATGGTGTTTTCGATGGTCGCCGGCCCGCTGGTCTTGAGCTGGTTGCCAGCGTTGCCCTCGGCGATCGTGCGCCGGATTTCGATAGACGAGGCTCCTTGCGCGTACAACAGGTCCAGGCCATCGGAGGTGTTGTAGCGGAAGGCCGAATCCTCGATGAGCCAATGTCCTTCGGTGTAGCCGGTGCCGATCCCGTCGCCGTAGCCGCCCGCCGTCTGTGACCAGCAGCCGGTCGGCGCGCCCTCCGGATACGTCTCGGCGCAGCCGTTCCATTCCACCGTCCAGCGGACGAAGTGCAGCGCGCCGCTGTTGCTGTCGTCGCCGTCGATGTCGCCCTCCCAGCCTACCCAGCCGTTCGTTGCCAGGCGCACGTTTTCCACCAGCCAATCGGTGAGCCGCCCGGCGCGCACGCCCGCAGAGGCGAGGCCGTGGATGTCCAGATGCCGCAAGGTCACATTGGTCGCGTCTTCCGCGTACAGGCCGGTATCGGCCCAATCGCCGAAGGGATAGGTCTCGTACTCACACGTGAGAGGCGAACCGCCATCCGCAGCGGCGTGACTCTCAACGCAGCTCGAATGGTCGGTGATCTCCAGACAGGCGATCTCGACGTTGCTCGTCCCGGTCAGATTGAGGATGATGTCCGCGCGCTCTGTGCCCCACAGTTCCGGCGGACTGGGACAACCCGTGTCCCATCCCGCGCCCAGGATGCGTGTGGGCCGCGCCGGATCCGGCCCGCTGGGGATGGGCGGCATGTGACAATCCCAGGGATAATCTGACGCGCACACGTCGGCGCCGGGCGCGCCGTAACCCATGCGATAGCTGCCTGCGGCGATGATGAGCGTGTCGCCGCCCGCGATGTGCGGCGACTCCTCCGGCGGGAGCGCGCGGAAAGGATGGTCCCAGGCGCAGGGCTGGTTTGTCCCGCTGCCGGGATACGGGACGTCGGCCAGGCCGGTGCATTGCGCCGCCGAACCGCCGTCTGGGCGCACGTAGTAGGTGACGGGAGCCAGCATCGCCGCACTCATGGGGAGAGACACTGTCGATTGTTCCTCCGTGGGCGAACCGGCGCTTCCTGAGGGTTCTGTCTGCGCACACATCGTCATCCCAACCAATACCACGCAGAGCACCACCATAATGCTCAATCGATACCAGGACATACTGACCTCCTCGAAAAATAGCCCTACTTCAATGCTCAAGGCGGATCATAATCCGCCGTCCCCGCAGCGCCGGATTATGATCCGGCGCAAGCATTTTCATAATCATCACGGACCAGCGGCCCATTTTACCGAGTTATGGACGGATGAGGGGCTGAGACGCAGTTAACGGATGCTGTTACTCTCAGTATAGTACAAAACCTCAAACTGAGTATAATGAGATACACAGAAGTCGATTCACTGAGCAGT
>DYKY01000041.1 GCA_020722365.1 Thermoflexus sp. | reverse complement strand
CGTGACGCACGCCGACTACAAACAGTTCATCGACGCCAACCCCGATCATCGCGTGCCCTACGTTGACGAAAAATGGGCGCAGCCGTATAATTGGGATCAACGCGCGCGCACCTACCCGCCGGACAAGGCCGCTCACCCCGTCGTGTTAGTGAGCTGGCACGATGCCGTCGCCTATGCAGAATGGGCGGGCAAGCGATTGCTCACCGAAGAAGAATGGGAGAAAGCCGCGCGCGGGACAGACGGGCGCGTGTATCCCTGGGGCGACACATTCGACAAGGAGAAGTGCAATACAAATGAATCCGGCATTGGCGGCACAACGCCGGTGGGGAAGTATTCCCCGCAAGGCGATAGCCCTTACGGGTGCGTGGATATGGCCGGCAACGTCTGGGAGTGGACGGCCAGCGATTGGAGCGAAAAAAGTATGAATAAGGTGCTGCGCGGTGGCTCCTGGCTCTACTTCGATCTCGACGCGCGCGCTGCGGTCCGCCTCGGCGACGACGCCGACTCTCGCGTCATCTCTTTCGGTTTTCGGTGTGGGGGTGGTTAGGCTCGCCAGGAATTGCGCGCGCGGGGTTGAAACCGCCGCGCTCAAAGAGCAAAGCCCCTTCGGGGCTGGGACTTGGGACGAAAAGGAAGGTTGACGATGAACACAACCCTTATGGCAGACAACACGCTGGTTGCCGAAGCGATGCATTTGACCGGCATCAAAACCAAACGCCAGGTGATTGATGCTGCGTTGCGCGTGTTCATCCGCTTGCAACAGCAACGCGCCATTCTGGCGCTAGAAGGCGCAATCCCCTGGGAAGGCGATTTGGACGCGCTGCGTACTGCGCGCTACCCTGGTCATCCGGTCATTGCCGAGGAAGAGGCTGAGTATAATGCCGGTGATGATTGACACTTCCGTGTGGATTGACTTCTTGCGTGGTTATGCGACCCCGCAAGTTGCGCGTCTCAAGGCGCTGTTAGGCGAAGAAGACCTGCTGATTGGCGATTTGATACTGGCCGAGATCCTGCAAGGCGTTCAGAATGACCGCGACGTATTGCGGGTGGAAGCCGCCTTTGCCCCTTATCCGGTTGTACCTTTAGTGGGCGAAGCGATAGCGCGTCAAAGCGCGCGGCACTACCGGCGTTTACGAAAGCAAGGTATCACTGTGCGCAAAACCATTGATTGTTTGATTGCCACGTGGTGCATCATGCATCACGTCCCCCTCCTCCACGCAGATCGAGACTTTGCGCCATTTGTGACGTTGGGGCTGATAGAAGCATAAAGCGTTGCTCGCAACACCGCTCGCGGCGGATCACAATATGCCGCTCTCTGCCGCGGATTGTGATCCGCGCCAAGCATTGGATTGTCCGCCGTTTGCCCCTGTCCATGTTCCCCTGTATAATGCGAGTAAAGATAAACGATGACTTGGAGGAAACCATGAGTATCATTTACAAACTCCCGTTAGTGTTAGAGCCGCAGCCCGAAGGCGGTTTTACCGTCACATGCCCTTTTCTGCCGGAGTTGATCACGGAAGGCGATACGATTAAAGAAGCGTTGGAAAACGCCGAAGATGCGCTGCTGGCTGTGATTGAAGCTTATGAGGATTTAGGCCGTCCCTTGCCCACAGCCTTACAACCGATAGCGCCTATGTGGCTCGAAACAGCCGTCGCCGTTTCATAAAATACCGTGAAGTCACCCAAAAACTGCGCAGCCTGGGTTGCGAAGAGCTGGCACGGCGCAGCGGCGGTTCACATCGCAAGTGGTACAACCTTCTCCTGACGCTCGCGTTGGATCACAATCCACCGTAGCAATTCGGGGTCGGCAAGCGCAACAACCCAAAATCCTGTCAATCCTGTCCAAAAGGAGCATACAATGACCACATTCAACGGTTTAGGCTTACACATCGGCAATCTCGCCCGCCTCTCGAACGCGCAATCGCGCTCGATCAGCCCGGAGAATTTCACCGGCGAAAAGGGCAAGGCGGGCATGGCGCTCGAAGGGACCGGCGCGGGCTGCGCCCGCGAGTTGGGCCAGGGCTGGAAGATTTCGCCCTCGGTGGGCATCGATCCCGGGCAAACGTTCACCCTGGCGGACATCGACGGCCCCGGCGCGATCCAGCAAATCTGGATGACGCCGACGGGCAACTGGCGCTACAGCATCCTGCGCATCTACTGGGACGATCAGGAGCAGCCGTCGGTGGAGTGCCCGGTGGGCGACTTCTTCGCCATGGGCTGGGGGCAGTACGCGCAATTGTCGTCGCTGGCGGTGTGCGTCAATCCCGGCAGCGCCTTCAACTGCTACTGGGAGATGCCCTTCCACAAACGCTGCCGCATCACGATGGAAAACATCGCCGAGGACCGGATGATCCTCTACTACCAGATCAACTACACACTCACCGATGTCCCGGACGACGCGGGCTACTTCCACGCGCAGTTCCGCCGCGTCAATCCCCTGCCCTATAAAGAGGTCTATACCATCCTCGACGGGGTGCAGGGACAAGGCCACTACGTCGGCACGTATCTGGCGTGGGGCGTCAACAACACCGGCTGGTGGGGCGAGGGCGAAATCAAGTTCTACATGGACGGCGACACAACCTTCCCCACGATCTGCGGGACGGGGACGGAGGACTACTTCTGCGGTTCGTACAATTTTGAGAACCCTGTGACGCACGAGTACCAGCCCTTCACCACACCCTACAGTGGGCTGCACCAGGTCATCAAACCCGACGGCGTCTACCGCTCGCAGCAACGGTTCGGCCTGTACCGCTGGCACATCGTCGATCCGGTGCGCTTTCAGCAGGACTTGCGCGTGACGATCCAGGCGCTCGGTTGGCGCAGCTACCGACGCTATCTTCCCTTGCAGGACGACATCGCCTCGGTCGCCTACTGGTACCAGACGTTGCCGACTGCGCCGTTCCCACAGTTGCCGGGCCGCGATGAGCTTGAAATAATCTGAGTAGACAGTAGACGGCAAACAGTAGACAATCCCGTATACCGTCTGTTGTCTACCGTCTACACAAGGAGAGCAATGATCAGAATACTGCACTTCACCAGCGACGGTAAAATTCGCACCGACTTCATGCCGGAGATGCTGCCAGAGCTGCTTCAGGACGAGGGTGGGCTGTTGTGGATGGATCTGCGTGAAGAGCCAAAAGAGACGTGTATGCCGATCCTCCGCGACACGTTCGGCTTTCATCCTCTGGCGATTGACGACGCACTTGAAGAATCGCACGTCCCCAAGGTGGACGATTGGGGCACATACCTGTATCTGGTGCTGCACGCCGTCAGCTACGATGCCGAAGAGAACGACATCGACACGCTGGAATTGGACATCTTCCTGGGGACGCATTACCTTGTCACACACCAGAAGACCCCGCTCAATGCCGTGGATCGGGTGTGGCAGATTTGCCAGCGCGATGAGCGCCATCTACGACGCGGCCCGGCGCACCTGCTCTACAAACTTGCCGACGAGATCGCCGCCGACTATATGCCGGTCGTCGAAGATATCGACGTGACGATTGACGAAATCGAGGATCAGGTATTCGACAACCCCGCACCGAGTGTCCTGGAGCAGATCTTCGGCCTCAAGCGTGCGTTGTTGACGCTGCGGCGCATCATCGCCCCGCAGCGGGAGGCGCTCAACAAACTCGGGCGCGGCGACTACGCCGTCATCCCAGCCGAATACGCCGTCTTCTTCCGCGACGTGTACGACCATCTGGTGCGGTTATACGACATCAGCGAGAGCCTGCGCGATCTTGTCGGCGGCGCGCTCGATACGTATCTGTCAGTCGCCAGCAACCGTATGAACCAGATAATGAAAATGTTGACCGTGATCACCACAATGTTCATGCCGCTCTCATTTCTGGTGAGTTTCTTCGGGATGAATTTCTTTCAGCCGGCCTTCAGGCTCGACACGTGGACGAGTCCGGGCGCATTCATCGCGCTGATGGCCGTTATGCTCCTCCTGCCTGTGGGGATGTATCTGTGGATGCGCAAGCGCGCGTGGATGTAATCGACCGTGACAAGTGACAACCCTAAACGCATTCTGATTCTCACAGCGGATGCCGGATTCGGCCATCGCAGTGCGGCTCTGGCTGTTGCGGAGGCGCTGCGCCGGGTCTATGCAAACCTATGCATTGTTGACATTGCCAATCCGCTGAACGACAAAAGAGTGCCCGCCTTCTTGCGCGACAGTCAGGCCGATTATGATAAGCTGGTGCGCGCTACGCCGGAACTGTACCGCCTCGGCTATGAAACCAGCGACACGGCGACCGTCGGTACCCTTATCGAAGGAGCCTTGGCGATGATGTTGTCCAATGTTTTGTATGACCTTGTCGAAAAGTATCGCCCGGATGTCGTGGTAACCACTTACCCCCTTTATCAGTCACCGCTTCACGGAATGTACAGCCTTTTCCGCGCTCGCGTCCCCTTAGTCACGGTCATCACCGACCTGGTCACAGTCCATCGAGTCTGGTTTCATCGCAGATGCGACCTGTGCGTCGTACCGACCGAGGCAGTGCGAAATCTGGCGCTCGAACACCACATCCCGGCGCACAAACTTAAAGTCGTGGGCATCCCGGTACATCCTGATTTCGTGCGGCGGGATCAGGATAAGGCGGCGCAACGTTCTGCATTAGGATGGCGACCTGAGCTGCCGACACTGTTGGTGGTAGGCAGCAAACGGGTCGGCAATCTCCGTGATATAATGCGAATACTCAATCATGCACGGTTGCCGCTGCAACTGGCCATTGTGGCAGGCGGTGATAAAGTGTTATACAAAGATCTCGCCGGCATGGAATGGCATGTCGAAACCCATCTCTACCAACTCGTCAAAAACATGCCCACACTGATGCACGCGGCCGATTGTGTGATGAGCAAAGCCGGCGGGCTGATCGTCTCAGAATCTCTGGCTTGCGGTCTACCGATGGTGTTGGTTGACGTACTCCCCGGTCAGGAAACCGGCAACGCTGATTATGTTGTGCAAAATGGGGCAGGAGAGTATGCTAAAGATCCAATCGCGGCTTTGGAAATACTCTACCACTGGATCGATCAAGATGGCCGCCAGCTCATCGAGCGTGCGCAAAATGCGCAACGCCTGGGACGTCCACACGCAGCCCATGATATCGCGGATCTGATTTGGGAAGTCGCCGCACGTTCCCAATCTGCAGCTTAATGCTGCTTTAACAGGAGAACCGAAACGTTCTCATGCCACGCTTTTGCGTGCGCACCCATCATACGTTATGAGGTGATACCTATGTCAAAAACATACCGCAATCCAATTCTCCCCGGGTTCTATCCCGACCCTTCGTTCTGTCGCGTGGGCGACGACTACTACATGGTCACCTCGACCTTCGAGTACTTCCCCGGCCTGCCGATCTTCCACAGCCGCGATCTGGTGCACTGGCGGCAGATCGGGCACGCGCTCGACCGGCCTTCGCAACTGCCGCTGGACGGCGTGCGTCCCTCAGGCGGGCTGTACGCGCCGACGATCCGCTTCCATGATGGTGTATTCTACGTCATCAACACGCTCGTCGCGGGGACGAAGGAGTCCGGCAATTTCATCGTCACGGCGACCGATCCGGCGGGGCCATGGTCGGAGCCGTACTGGCTGAAGGACGCGCCAGGCATTGATCCCTCGCTGCTCTTCGACGACGACGGGCGCGTGTGGTACACCGGCAATCGCATTCCACCGCGAGGCGAGCAGTATCGCGGGCATCGCGAAATCTGGCTACAAGAGCTGAATGTGCAGACGATGCAACTCGTCGGCGAAAAATACACGCTGTATGACGGTATGATGAAGGACAGCATCCACGCCGAGGCGCCGCACCTCTACAAAATCAACGGCTGGTACTACTTGCTGATCGCAGAAGGCGGCACGAGCCACAACCACGCCGTCACCATCGCGCGCAGCCGGAACATCACCGGCCCCTACGAAAACAACCCGCGCAACCCCATCCTCACGCACCGCCACCTGGGACAGGATCATCCCATCACCGGCACAGGCCACGCCGACATCGTCGAGACACAGAACGGCGAGTGGTGGCTGGTCTGCCTGGCGATGCGGCCCTACGGCGGGCGCCGGCTGGAGCGCGTCTTCCTCCCCGACGGCGATCCCAACGAAGATCACTACTTCAACCTGGGCCGCGAGACGTTTATGGCGCCGCTCATCTGGGAACACGGCTGGCCCATCGTCAGCCCGGGCAGTGCAAAAATCGAGTTCGAGTATCCCGCGCCGGATTTGCCGGAGCACACCTGGCCCACGCATCCCGTCTGTGACAATTTCGAGAGCACGCGCCTGGATTACGTCTGGAACTTCCTGCGCACGCCGCGCGACGAGTTCTACAGCCTGACCGAGCGCTCCGGCTATCTGCGGCTCAAGCTGCGCCCGCAAAAGCTCTCCGAGTGGGCCAACCCCAGTTTTGTGGGACGGCGGCAGCAGCACATCAACTTCGCGGCGCGGACGGCCATGGAGTTCACGCCCGGCGCGCCGAACGAAGAGGCCGGTCTCGTGCTGCTGCAAAACAGCGACTTCCACTTCCGCTTTGTGGTGACAGCGGCATCTGCCGGCAACAACACCGTCCGCCTGATTAAACGCCAAAAGGGTGCAGAAACCGTCCTCGCCGAACGTCCTGTCGGAGTCAAGCGTATCTACCTCAAAGTCGAGGCGTATGGGCAAGCGTACAACTTCTACCTTGCCACGGAGCCGGAAATCTGGCAACCCGTCGCCGAGGACGTAGACGGGCGCATCCTCAGCACGACGGTTGCGGGCGGCTTCGTCGGCGCTTATCTCGGTCTGTATGCCAGCAGCAATGGCGAAAACAGCACCGCCGTCGCCGACTTCGACTGGTTCGAATACGTTGAAATCACCTGAGAATCTATCTGAGTATTCGACGGGTAAGGAGATTTTACCATGCTATATCCACTACGTTTCAAAGAGATTCTGCGTAATTACAGCTTTGGCAACCGCTGGATCACCGAGGTCTACGCGAAGGAGGGCCTACCCGAAGACCACCGCATCGCCGAGACGTGGGAGGTGTGCGACCGGGGGCCGGAGTCCAGCATCGTCACCAACGGCGCGCTGGCGGGGAAGACGCTGCACGAGCTAATCGCCGACTACGGCGTCGATTTCCTGGGCCGCGACGTTGTCGCCCGCTGCGGGACGCGCTTCCCGCTGCTCATCAAGTTTCTGGATGCGTCCAACGTCCTCGCCGAACAGGCGCACCACAACGATGCGCTGGCGGCACAGCGCGGCCTGGACGATCCCGGTAAAACCGAGGCGTGGTACATGCTCCACGTCCGCGACGGCGCGACAATCCACTGCGGCAACGTCGCCGGCGCCACCGAAGCCGCCGTTCACGACGCCATTATGGACGGTTCGATCCGCGAATTGATGCAGGAACACGCCGTGCAACCCGACGACGCCTTCCTGCTCTACGCGGGGACAATGCACTACTCGGCGGGTGGCGTGCTCTTCTACGAGATCATGCAAAACTCGGACGTTTACATCGGACTTACCCCGCCGGATGTCACGCTGCCGGAGGCCGAACGCGAAGCGCAAGTCCGCGCCGCTATAGAGGGCATCCATCTCGAAGAGGGCTTCGACCCGAAAATATCACCGGTCTCGCTACGCGAAGGCCTAAACACGCGGACGTTCGCTTTTGCATGCACCCACTTCGCGCTGGAGCGCCTCGACCTGAACGCGCCGTACACGCTAACCTGTGACGGCGAACGCTTCTTCGTGCTCTCACAGATCGGGGGAACGTCCACGGTGGTCTGGAAAGGACATCGGGAGACACTGCGCCCAGGCCATACCTGCCTGCTCCCCGCCGCCCTCGGCCCAGTGACAATCGAACCCGAATCCGGCCCGTGCGCGTTGCTCAAATCGTATGTGCCCGATCTGCTACAAAACGTCATCCGGCCCTTACAGAAAGCTAGGGTCGCGGATGAAGCCATACTCGGTCTGGGAGGAAAAACTGTTCTGAATCCGCTAAAAGAACTGCTGGCTTGAGCAGGCGCGGTCAGGAGACCGGCTCGGGCGAAGTTGCGACAACGGCGTCCCTCTGTTTCCTGAGGATGGCCCACAATACGACTGCCGCGACGATCTCAAGGCCGGCACCGATCAAGAAAACGCTGCGGTATCCGAGTGCGGCGATGATGTAGCCGCCGGCCAGGCTCAACGTCCCGAAACCCAGACCCATCGCCATCGAGGTGATGCCGTAAGTGAGCGCTCGCCACTCAGCATCTACCAACTCCATCTGGAAAACTTGCAGGACGGGGATCCACATCGCCGTGGCAATCTGGTAGCCGATTCGCCCGATGCCGGCGGCAGTCCAATGCGGGACGAGGCCCAGCGGCAAAAGGCCAAGCGCGCTGCCTACGGTGGTGATCAACAGCGCGCCGCCGTTGCTGTAACGGGCCATCATACGCGGCGTGAGCAACGAAGCGACGATCGCCACCACCTGCACGACGCTGGTAATCAGCCCGATGGCCGAGGTGCTCAAGTGCAAGTCCGCGTCCATATAGGCGTTACAGAAGCTCTGGCACGTCGCCCACCCCGCGTGGCGAATGAAGATGTAGATCGCCATCAGCGCAATCGGCAGGACGGGGGCCGGGCCGCGGGATTGACTGGCATGCGTTTTTGCTACCGGCGCGGCAGCTTCTTTGATGCGGCGCAACGGAATCAGAGCGATAGCGGCTAACGCCGCCCCTACCCACAAGGCGAGACGATAGGGCGCGGGATCATCCAATGATTGCACGAAAAGGCTGGCAAACATCCCAGGCAACAACCCGCCGACAAACGTCCCAACGAGCGTGCCTGTCTCCCGGAAGGCGCTGCTGAGCGCGTAGGCGCTGTTGCGGTTCCACTCGGTCGTCGAGGCCATCAACGCGGGGACGAGGTTTACGTTAAACATCGACCAGCCAACGGTAAGAATAATCTGCGAGAAGAAAGGCCAGGCATCGCGCAGCGCGGGTGGCGTGAATTCAGTCAATGGAAGCAAAATCATGCCCACAACGACGATGCTCGCGCCGATCAACATCGCCTTGCGCGTACCCAGGCGCGCGCCTAACGCGCCGCTCGGCACGCCCATGCTCATATAGGTCAGCGCGCCCGTGGCGCTAAAGATGCCAACGTACTCCGGCCCGTAGCCCAGCCGCAGCACGTAAATTACCCGCAACAGGGCATAGAGACCGAAAAAGCTGATGGCCAGAATACCCGTTACGGCAATCAGGAGTCTTGCGTCACGACTGAAATCGTGCATTGAGGGCAACTTTAGCATCGGACCTCCCACAGAATCGTCGGGGCGTCATTATTCACATAGCCGTACGATCGACCTGTTTTTATTCTCAGCATTGTACAATAGAATCAGGTAAGCGCCCATCACAAGGAGAGTGGAAGTATGTCTAAAAAACACAACGTTGCACGATGGTTGTTTGGATTGCTTATACTTCTCGTTGCAGGTTGCCGCATCAGTCAAACAATGCCAACGTCGAACGCGGCTGTTCAACCTTCCATAACGGCAGATGGCCCCTACTGGCCCACCGATGGCTGGCGCACAGCACTTGCTCAGACACAAAGCATGGATCCCGAAAAACTTCAGCAGATGTTTATCACCATCGAAGAGCAAAAGCTGAACGTGCGCAGCCTGGTGGTCGTCCGCAACGGTTACATCGTCGCCGAATTTTACCAATCGCCGTTCGATCAAAACTCACGCCACGAGCTTTACTCCTGCACCAAGAGCTTCGTCTCCGCATTGGTGGGGATCGCCATCGCGGAAGGCCATCTTGAAGGCGTAGACGAACCTGTGCTTGAATGTTTTCCCGACTATGACTTCGCCAACACCGACGCGCGCAAATCCGCGATGACCATCGAGCACTTGTTGACGATGACTTCGGGATTGAATTGGCCGAAAGGCGATCCGATCTACCAGCAGATGTGGATGAGCCAGGATTGGGTGCAGTTCGTGCTCGACCGGCCGATGGCGGCGGAACCAGGCAGTCAATTCAACTACAACTCCGGCTGCTCGCACGTCTTGTCGGCCATCGTCGCCGATCGCAGTGGAATGCTGACACAACAGTTTGCCCATGAACGCCTCTTTGCGCCGCTCGGCATATCCAGCGCCAACTGGAGCGTGGATTCCAACGGCCTGGCGATCGGGGGATGGGGACTGAACATCACCGCGCGCGATATGGCAAAATTCGGCTATCTCTACTTGAACGAGGGCGTCTGGGATGGACAACAGATTATTCCCGCCGAGTGGGTCCGGGCATCCACCACACCCCACGCCGGTACCGGGCAGACCTTCGACTACGGCTACCAATGGTGGACGTATCCGAAATGGGGCGCGTACGCAGCCAAGGGCCGCTATGGGCAGCTCATCTTCGTTATCCCGGAACACGAGATTGTCGTCGTCTTCACCGCCAGAATGGACGATGATCGCCCATTGATCGCGCTGATCGAAGACTACATCGTGCCTGCCGTCCAGTCCGCAGATTAAGCAGATCGCCCTCTCTGATCATTGCACTATGCGACGAACGACTACCAGACTATTCACTGGCATATCCCATTTTCTGAACATGCAGTTGCGCTGGCTAAGATTCAACCAGCTTTCTACGGAGAACCGCAACATCGTCTACTTCACCGTCGACACGGCCCTCCAGGGGCTGATGATGGGAGGCATCTTCAGTTTTCTGTCTGTCTTTGTCGTGCGGCTTGGCGCATCGAATTTGTTGGTCAGCCTGCTGACGTCGCTGCCCGCCCTCGTGATGGCGTTCTCCTCGATCCCGGCAGGGCGCATCGTCGAACAACAGCGCGATATGGTACGCTATACCAATCGGGTGCGCATCTCCCACCGGGTATCGTTCCTGCTGATCGCTTTGTTACCTTTCGTTGTCGACAAAGGGCTAGTGGAAATCATCGTCCTCATCTGGGCGATCAAATCCATTCCGGCGACGCTGCTGGAATCATCGTGGATGGCGGTCGCCGCCGAGGTCATCCCGCCAGAGCGCCGCGCCAGGGTGAACGGGATGCGCTGGGCCATCCTCAGCGTAGTGACGGCGGCCTCGACGGTGGCGTTTGGCTACATCCTCGACCGGCTGCCCTTCCCGCTGAACTACCAGATCGTGTTCTTCGTCTCGTTTGTTGGCGGGATGGCAGGGATTTACTTTTTCGGCCAGTTGCGCATCCCAGAGAACGTGCCGCCAGAACGCGCAAAGAGGACATCGATACCGTTTCAGCAGCGCGTGCGCGCATACCTGCGGGCGATCAAAGTGCCGGCTTTCATCAAATACGAAATCGCGGCGACCGTGCTGCGCTTTGGCGTCAATTTGCCAGCCGCATTGTACACCATCTACTGGGTCGATGATTTGAATGCGTCCGATCTATGGATAAGCTGGCAGGGCGCTGTTGGCAAACTGGCGCTGATCGTCGGTTACATCGTCTGGGGACGAATCATCAGCCGCAAGGGCTACCGTGCGCCGCTGCTAATCTGTACGACCCTTCTAGGCCTGTACCCGGCGCTGACCGGACTGGCGAATGATCAACTCTGGCTGCCGGCCCTCGCGATCGTGCAAGGCTTTTTCAGCACCGGCGTCGACATCGCGTTCTTCGACACGCTGTTAGCCGTCTCGCCGACCGAAGGACGCCCTAGCTTCATCGCGCTGAACACGATGCTCGCCAGCCTCACCATCTTCTTTGCGCCGCTGGTGGGCAACTTCCTCGCCGATTGGGTTGACATTCACGGGGCCTTCTTCATCGCCGCCGGCTTTCATATCCTCACGGCAATCCTGTTTTGGCGGTTCAAAATCGTGCGGTAGTGGCGCCACGCAAGCACGGCGCACGCTTTGACAACCCCGCAAATTGCCCTAAACTCTCTCTACCAGACTAACGAACGGCACAACGATTCTACGGGAGGTTGATTATGACACGCCGAAGCCGCACGTCAAGTTACAGACGGCCGCGCTACGCATCCACACGCAGCGACAAACGCATGCGCGGGGCAGAACGAATCCTGTTTATTCTGGGTGCGATGCTGTACGTCATCGGGCTTTTCGGCGGCATCGGCCTGGTCGCCATGCCGGCGATGACAACGATTGTACTGTTGCTCCTGGGCGGAGGGATGCTGCTCGCCCTCGCGTTGATCTTCGTATTCTGAGCACACGATGTGGAACCAAATCGGACTTTTCTCGCAACCTGAGCGCCCTTACACCGTCAGCGAGATCACGGGGCGGATTCGCGCGCTTCTGGAACAGGAGCCGCTGTTGCAAGACGTGTGGATCGAAGGCGAGGTATCCAACTTCTCGCGGGCGTCATCGGGCCACATTTACTTTACGTTGAAGGATGCGGGCGCGCAGATAAATGGCGTCGTCTGGCGCAATCAGGCGCAGGCGCTGTCGTATGCGCCGCGTTCCGGCGATCAGGTCGTCATCCACGGACGCATTGGGCTGTACGAACAGGCCGGTCGTTACCAGATTTACGTGGATGCGATCCGCCCGGCGGGGCGCGGCTCGCTCTACCAGGAATTCGAGCGCCTCAAGGCGCAGTTGGAGGCCGAAGGGCTGTTCGCACCGGAGCGCAAGCGTCCCCTGCCCGCGTACCCCCAGCGCATCGGCGTGGTCACGTCACCCACGGCGGCGGCCTTCCGCGACGTGATCAACGTGCTCACGCGACGCTATCCGCTGGCAGAGATACTCCTCGCGCCGACGCTGGTGCAGGGCGACACCGCCCCACCCCAGATCGTCGCAGCGCTGGCGGCGCTGAATACCCGCGAGGATGTCGATGTGATCCTCGTCGTGCGCGGCGGCGGGTCGTTGGAAGACCTGTGGGCTTTCAACGACGAGCGCGTGGCGCGGGCGGTGGCGGCCTCGCGCATCCCGGTAATTTCGGGCGTGGGGCACGAGACAGACTTCACGCTGACCGATTTCGCCGCCGATCACCGCGCCCCCACCCCATCGGCGGCAGCGGAGATGGCGACGCCCGACCGCGCCGAATTACAGGCAATGCTGCAACAGCGCCAAACGCGCCTCGCGCGCACTTTCGAGACGCGACTGCGCGGATTCCGCGACCGTGTTACACGGCTCAACCGCGCTCTGCAATACCTTTCGCCTACGGCGCGGCTTGCCAATGCCCGCCAGCATGTGGATGACCTGCTGGCGCGTGTGGATGTGGCTGTAGCACATCACCTGATCGTAAAGCGGCAGCATGTGCAGGGGTTGTCGGCCCGCCTCGCCGCACTGAACCCCGATGGAGTGCTGGCGCGTGGATACGCCATTGTGCAGGAACGTGAGACGGGACACGTCATCACGTCGGCAAAAACGATTACGCCAGGGCTGGCATTGACCTTGCGATTGCAAGACGGGGAAACGGCTGCGCGGGGAGAGTAAAGCTTTTTCGACAGGATCAACAGGATAAAAAGCCGAATCCTGAAAATCCTGTTAATCCTGTCAAAATTCTATTCATATTTCAGCGCGTGAATGGGGCTGAGCGCCGCGGCGCGGATGGCGGGGTAGATGCCGGACACCACGCCGATCAGAGTGGCGAAGAGGATGGCGAACACCGGCAGCCACAAAGGGGTCGCCGTCAGCGTCTGCGCGGCTTCTTGTCCGGCCATGCCCGGTCCCATAAAACCTGCGCCCCCTTGCGAAATGAGCGGCTGCCCCACCACGTTGATTACTGCATTGACCCCTATCGCCAAAAGCACCCCACCAATGCCGCCGAGAAAACCAATGCTGCCTGCTTCCGCCAAAAAGACAGACATCACGTCCTGGTTGGTCGCGCCGATGGCCTTCATCAGACCGATCTCACGCGTGCGCTCGTAGATGGCCATCACCATGGTGTTAGCAATGCCGAACGCCGCCACCAGCAGCGCCACCGCTCCGATGCCGCCAAGGATGGCCTGCACAATCAGGAAGAACTGGTTAATGCTCTCCAACTCCTGGCGGTCCGACTGCACGGTGAACCCCATATCCTTGATTTGCTGCTCGACCACGGGCGCTTGATTGGGATTTTGCACTTTGACCAGGGCCTGGGCGTAGCCCTTGCGCGCGGACGATTGGGCTTCCGGCGGCAATCCGGCATTCATCTGTTGGTTGAGCCGCTGCGCCTCCTTGAGTGGCATGAAAATGCTGTAGTCGTACATGTAGCCCTGCTGCTGTAATTCGCCCACCACTTCCAGCCGCGCGACGATGCTTTCGGTCGGGTACATATCGCCTTCGTTATAGGTGTACTGCATCATCTGTAACATCTTGCCCATCAATTCGGGAGCCTCCGGCGGCGTCTCGCTCTCCTCACGTTCTTCCCATGGGATGAAGTTCTCAGGAACCATAGCGCCGATGACCACCTGGCCCCGGTAGAGTTCCAGCGTTCCACGGTTGAGTTTGGCGACTTTGACGAACTCGTCCATGTCGACGCCGTAAATCTGCCCCCACCCTTCCTGGCGATCCAGTTTGAGCGGCCCCATCATCGTCACGTCCAGAAAAGGCGTCACCGCGATAACACCCTCCATCTGACGAACTTGATCCAGCACAACATCGTCGAGCACGAGGTTTTGCTGTTGTTGTTGCGCGCTGCCATTGGCCTTCACTTCCATCATTCCCCAATAACTATCGTTGCGCACCATCAACTCGTCAAGGCCGCCCATGCCGTAGAGGCTTTCCGTTGCCAACCTCTGCAAACCGGCCCCCAACGAGACGAGCACGACGACGGCCGCCGTACCGATGATCACGCCGATAGCCGTCATCGCCACGCGGGCCTTCATGCGCTTGAGATTGCTCAAGACTAAACGGAGTAAATCACGAACGGTCATAGTGAATCAGCGAATGAGCGAATCGGCGAATAAGCGAATCAGCGAATAAGCGAATGGGCGAATGGCGAATAGCGAAAAGGCGAGTATTTCCTGCTTTTTGCATCCTGCCTCTTGCATCCTTTAACTGCCCAAGCCCAGGAACGCTTTGACGAAGCGCCAGATTTTTTGCGAGAGGGTCTCCGGCGTCTGAGGTAAGCCATCCGGCCCAATGGGACCGTCAGGGCCAAACTCCCCACCAGGCTCTTCGAACTCCGGCATCTCCATCACCTCCACGGTGAGCGTCTCACTGTAAATCTGCGTCTGGTTGAGATCATCCACGTAATACACATTGACGATAACATCCAGTGGCCCCGGCGCCATCGCCATCGCCATCGCGTCCAACGTCCAGGAGCCGCCGGGGTCCAGATTGCCGACGTACGTGCTCGACTCGCCCATGAACTCCAGGCCCTCCCCCGTGGCTTCCAGCGTGGGCACGTTGAAACGCGCCGTCCCCGAATTGACGACTTCGATGGGCAATGCAAACGGCTGGCCTACCATCGCCGTCCCTTCCACGGGACGATAGAAACTCACTTTGAATTGCGGGCGACGGAACACCATCAGACTGACGCGCTGCGTGTCCTTCTCGCGCGTACCGGTTCCGGCATCGTAAGCCAACGCGACGGGAAGGTTATGCGCCCTGGTTTCCGCATTCCCGGCGACCATCAACCGCACGGTAATCACCTCGGTCTCCCCGGCGCCCACAGCAGACACAAAGCTGACATTGCTGCCTTCGACCGGGACGAACGCACCGAGATTTTCGCCCTCTTCGCCGCCAAGCGCCAGGGTGATGCGCTGTGCGCCGCCACCGCCAACGTTGGCGAGTTCCAGTGTGAGTGTGAAGCTGTCGCCGGGCGAGATGCCCACCGGGTCGGTGTGATATGCCTCGATCAACAACTGTGGGCGATTCGCCAGACTGGTGTCGATATCGATTCCCACCGTTTGTTGATCCGAGTAACTGCCGCCGCTGTAATCGCTGTATTCGAGCATGACAGTCAAACCCTGCCGCCCGCCTTCTTTCACCGACTTGAGCAGCAGGGGTAACGTCACGGTGACAACGCCATCAATACGCAATACGTCGGTGGAGATGATGCTACCGCCCTCGGCGGGAATCGCCGTCGCCGGGTCGGCGTGGGTCATGACATTAATGGCGGTGCGGCTGCCGCGATTCGCCAGAACGAGTGTCAGCGAGAAGGGCATGCCGGGGGTGATCACTGCCGGTGATGTAGAAACGCTTTCGACAAGCACCTTGGGCTTACCGGTGGGCGCTGCGCCGGTACTCGCACCGGTGACTTCGACCGGGATCGTCGCCGCATAGTCATAATGCGCGCCCTCCCAGTCGTTGGCCGAGAGCTGCACCTCGACTTGGTGGATGCCGTTGGTAATGGATGCCGGCACGCGGAAACGCTGCGTCGCCACAAACGTTGCGTTAATGTGAACCTGACCAAAAATGTGGCCTTTCTCATCCAGCGGGAGGAACGTCCCACCGGGGAAGACGACCATCGTGTTTTCGCCGGCGCGGCTGCCGTTGTTGTACACTTCGATGCTGACAGTGAACTCTTGCCCAGGGCGTACTTGCATTGGCTCGACGGTGTAGTTGCGGACGGTGAGAATGGGGCGTCCTGAAGGCGCCGGGGATTCCGGCTTCGGGGTCGCCGTCGGCGCGGGCGGGGCAACCAGCCGCAGCGTCCCCACCCCGACTTGCACACCGTTGGCATCGAGCACCCAGAGCGTATAGTCTCCTGCGCTCAATCCCGGCGGCACGGTCGCCTGTAGCGCCAACGGATTCACGTAGGTGGTCGCCAGAATGCCGTAGTTGAGCAGGCGCACAGTGTAATCCTCGGTAAACGTCAACGGGGCGGTCGCGTAGAGGCTCACCACGCCGCCTTGATCCGTACGGAGCACACTCGGCTCCACATTGACCGGCGCTTGCGCCGCGCTCCACACCACAATCCCGAACGTGAGCAATGCAACCAGCCCTACAACCAAAATCCATTTTACACGTCGTTTCATGGAACCCCTCACAGGAAATTAGAAGTTAGAAAGAATCAGCGAATATAAGAATCAGCGAATGAAAGAATCAATGAATAGCGATGAATTCTGCCGATTCGCTCATTCGCCCATTCGCCCATTCGCCCATTCGCCCATTCGCCCATTCGCCCATTCGCTCATTCGCTCATTCGCTCATTCGCCCATTCGCTCATTCGCCCATTCGCCCATTCGCCCATTCGCTCATTCGCTCATTCGCCCATCCGCCCATTCGCTCATTCGCCCATCCGCCCATTCGCTCATTCGCCATTTGCACCTTGCACTTTGCCGTCCAGCAAGTGAACGGCGCGGGTAGCGAAGCGGGTCACAGATGCGTCGTGCGAGACGATGACGATGGTACGTCCCTCTTCGCGGTTGAGACGCGTGAGCAAGTCCAACACTTCCTGACCCGTGTGCGTGTCCAGGTTGCCGGTCGGCTCATCGGCCAAAATGATGCGGGGATCGTTAGCCAGGGCGCGCGCGATAGCGACACGCTGTTGCTGCCCGCCGGAAAGCTCGGTGGGCCGATGCGCCATACGACCTTCCAGTCCTACACGCTCAAGCAAAGTGATCGCCCGCGCGCGGCGTTCCACCGGCGGAATTCGGTTGAAGATCATGGGAAATTCCACATTCTGTAGCGCCGTCATTGTGGGGATAAGGTGAAACGCCTGGAAGACGAAACCAACTTCCTGACCCCGATAGGTCGCCAAAGCGTTCTCATCCAGTTGCGCGATGTCACGCCCATTGACCCAAATCTCGCCGGCAGTAGGGCGATCCAGGCCCCCCAGCAGGTAGAGGAGTGTGGATTTCCCCGATCCCGATGGCCCCATCACCGCCAGAAAATCGCCCTCACACACTTCGAGATCGACGCCATCAAGCGCGTGAACAACTTGATCGCCCATGACAAAATCGCGTCGTAGATCTTGAGTGCGGATACCTTCTGCTGTCATACGCATCCCGGCTCGCAAGAAAAGGGCTTTGCGTTAGCCATACGGGCCGCCGCCTGTCGAACCGCCGATGCCGCTCACCATCCCGCCAAAGATCGCCGGGACAATGCCAACCACCGCAAAGACGATCCAGATTGCCAGAGTCGCGGTCAATGCTTTGCGGCGCGTGAGGCTCGTGAAGGCCATCAAGGCCACGCTCACCAGGAGCACGTGCCAGATCATGAAGACATCCACGCGGCTCAAGATACTCGCCAGCGCCAGTTGCCCCGGCCCAGGCGGGATCAAGGAAGCAACACCTTTGTCGATAACGAAACCGGAAAACCCCGCGTTGACGATCGCCTCACCCGTCATCAGGATATAGGCGGTTTGAACAAGTCCGCGCAGCCCATAGGGTAGCCATGTCCACACCGCCAGACGGAACATCTGCCCGAAGCTACTGCTGCGCCCGAGGAAGACGCTCGCCAGGTAGAGCGCGCCACCCCACAATAGCCACGCGGCAAACGTTCCGAGGATCGCGCCGCCCAGTTTGAGGAAGCTTAGCCCAGTCGATGCAAGCGTCGATGTAGACGACTCGGGCACCATGCCCTCCACCATTCGCGGATCGACACCGGTGACCATCTCGATTTTATCGGGCGGCATCGTCATGGCAGCAGGTGATGGGCGCGACGCGGCCCAAAGTGGGGCAACGGTCAGTAGCAGGATGAGGAGCGCGGGCAGCCACCACGCTTTCTTGTGGTTATCCTTCAAATAGCCAAACGCCGCCTTCGGGCGGAAAAGCACCCCCAGCAACAGCACAAAAACGTTCTTTTTGACAGGCTTTGCCGCCTCCTGCTTGGCAGCACTCTCTGTGGTCATAGGTGCCTCACAATCTGGTGATTACCCATATCTCACCGCAGAGCACGCTGAGGCCGCAGAGAGATATAAAAAAAGAAGCTTTCTCTGCGTGCTTTGCGACCTCTGCGGTGAATGAATCGCATGCATAGTGCAACATGTGGGTAATCACCAACTCACAATCGGTTGACTCGATACCAGGTATTATAACGTATCCGGCGACGAAAAAGTTCCATTAACGGCGAATTCTCGGAAGGTTATTAGTCTTCGAGACATTGTAAACCACTTAGCCACAAGAACAAGTGATTTTGCGCACAAAGCTAAATGGTCTATAATCGCTTAAATCTTCGCTACAACCCTATCTGGCGAGAATAAACAGGAGTTCTTTTTGTGGACAAGGAATTAATTATCACACTTATCATTTTGGCCGCGGCAATTATGTTGTTTCTCAGTGAGAAGTTTTCGGTTGACCTAGTGGCTCTTCTTGTACTTGCCGCTCTCGGCTTAAGCCAAGTTCTAACACCTCAGGAGGTTTTCTCCGGGTTTAGCGATACTGCCGTAATTACAATCCTGGCCATTTTCGTGTTGGCACATGGTCTCAAAGTGACGGGCGTTGCCGAACGTATGGGAGACCTTCTGGTACGTACAGCCGGAAAAAGTGAAACTCGCTTAATTATCACGCTGATGTCCGTCGCAGCGTTTATGTCCTTGTTTATGAACAACATCGCCGCCGCATCCATCTTGCTTCCATCAGCATCAACGATAGCGCGAAAGACTAATGTCAGATTGTCTCATCTGCTGATGCCATTGGCATTCGGTACGCTTTTGGGTGGAACCGCCACATTGTTTGCCACGACGAATATCATTGTGAGTGGGATTCTAAAGTCTAATGGATACCGCGGGTTCGGGGTCTTGGATTTCGCCCCGGTTGGGGTGCCCTTAATCATTGTGGGAATTCTTTATATGGCGATCTGGGGTAGACGGTTGCTCCCAACAGAATCACAGATCGAGAAGGTCAGTATGCTTCATCCAACAGAATCCGATTTGCTACACCTATATCGCTTAGGTGAGCGCCTCTTTCGAGTGCGTATCCCCGCAGGTTCATCGCTCATTGAAAAGAATCTTGCTGAAAGCACCTTGCGGGAAAGGTATGGACTGAACGTGGTGGGGGTTGAGCTTGGCGGTGGTGCATTGCTTACCCCGGAGCCTGATTTCGTCATTCACCAGG
Source organism: Thermoflexus sp. (assembly GCA_020722365.1). Classification (GTDB taxonomy): domain Bacteria; phylum Chloroflexota; class Anaerolineae; order B4-G1; family SLSP01; genus DSWT01. The sequence continues at coordinate 6,324 of DYKY01000041.1, read as the reverse complement.
GTGACATTCTATTACTCGAGGGGCAGCTAGAAGAATTTCGCAAACTTGATATTGAACCCTACCTAGAAATCCTGCCGATGCGTCAATACACTGAACATGACCTGGAGTCCGCATCCAGCGCCGTCGTTGAAGCGGTCTTGTCACCTCGCTCGCAGCTCATTGGAAAGACGTTGAAAGAGACGCGTTTTCGGGAAAAATTCGGCATGATGGTCCTGGCAATCTGGAATGGACAACAGGTAATCCTTACGCAATTGACCGACCTGAAACTTGAATTTGGCAATGCGCTGCTCTTACAGGGCCCCCGAAAAAAACTCTCTCTGCTGCGCCAGGATCCAAATCTTATCGTGCTGAGTGAGGACGATGACAAACTGTCGGCTGTTTCAAACAAAGGGTGGTTGGCAATAGTGATATTCACTCTAACAATCTTTGCGGCTGCGCTGGGGCGATTTTCAGTACGTGAGGTCATGTTGACAGGGGCCTTGGCCATGGTAATCGCCAACATTGTAACGATGGAAAATGTGTACCGAGAAATTGATTGGAAGATCATTTTTCTGGTTGCCGGCCTGCTACCTCTTGGTATGGCAATGACGAAGACGGGGGCAACCGCCATCTTTGCGACAGCTCTGATCAAACTACTGGGGCCTTTTGGGCCTCTGGCGCTCTTACTGGGCCTTCTCGCGCTCACCGTATTATTATCGCAGGCGATGAAGGGGGGAATCGTTTCAGCAGTCATAGCCCCCATTGCCATTCAGGCAGCCCAACAGTTAAGCGTTGATCCACGTGCTATGGCTATGGGCGTAGCCCTGGCAACATCGTTGGCCTTTGTCACCCCTCTCGGTCACCCGGTTAATATTCTGGTAATGGGGCCTGGAGGATATAGTTTCAAAGATTTCTTCAAAGTAGGTTTACCTCTGACGATCATTTCGTTTATCGTCATTTTGCTTGTTTTGCCAATCGCCTGGCCTTTCGCGGCCCCATGACGAGAGGTGCTAGACTCAGTAGATCGAAATAATATAGTTATATCGGTGAGCCGGTTTTCCCCAAAACCGACGTGCAGATTAACAAGCCATACCAAGCGACGGTAGCGCCGTGTGCGAAATCGACGATTTTTCGGCCCTTATTCACTTATACTGTTTGACCGGAGGTGACTATGATTTTGGTAACTGGCGCTACAGGCCACGTGGGGAATGTATTGGTGCGCGAGTTGCTGGCGCAAGAGCAGCAGGTCCGCGCGATGGTCCTCCCTAACGACAAGTGCGCGTCGCTGGAAGGCTTGGACGTCGAGCGCGTCACCGGCAATGTCCTCGATCCCGCATCGTTGGACCGGGCCATGGATGGCGTTGACGTCGTCTATCACCTGGCGGGCATCATTTCCATTTTGCCCGGCGCAGAAACGTTGATGCGTAAGGTCAACGTGGACGGCGTCCGCAACACCGCGCAGGCGGCACTGAGGGCTGGCGTGCGGCGGATGGTCCACATCAGTTCGATCCACGCTTTCAAGCGGATGCCGCATGGCGTCTGTATCGACGAGCATGTTCCCTTCGCGCCGGACAGCCCGGCAGGGGCTTACGATCGCACCAAGGCCGAGGGTACGCTCGCCGTCCTCGAAACCGTGGAACAGGGACTCGATGCCGTCATCGCCTGTCCCACCGGCGTCATCGGCCCTTACGATTATCTCAATTCGGAGATGGGCAACGTCATCCGCAATTTTGCCCGGAAAAGGCTGCACTTCCTGGTGGAGGGCGCTTACGATTTCGTGGATGTGCGCGACGTCGCCAAGGGGCTGATCCTGGCTGCGGATAAGGGGCGGAAAGGCGAGACTTACATCCTTTCAGGCGCGCGCATCGAAATCGCGCAGATCAAACAAATTGTACAGGAATTCGTAGGCATCCACACCCCGCACATCGTCGCGCCAATGTGGCTGGCGGCATTAATTGCGCGCATCGCCGAGCCTTTCTACCGGTTGACACACGCCATCCCCAAATTCACCCAGTATTCACTACGCACTGTGCAGGACAACTGTGATTTCAGTCACGCCAAGGCGGAAAGCGAACTGGGCTATAGACCGCGCCCCTTGCGCGAGAGCATCGCCGACGTCCTGACATGGCGGAGGGAATTTAGTCCTGCGTAGCGCCAAAGCCCACAGCCTTTGCCATTGACTTCCCCCGTGGGAAGAGTACAATCAAGTCAATGCCGCTATCAAAGGGATAGCGTATCCAATATGCGCATAGGAGGTCTACGTATGGTTATCAAGAAAGAAACCGAAATGGAACCTGAAATGCTGGAAGAACTCAGGAAAAAGCCGAAAGTTGCTTCACGCAAATACGTCGTCGCCGCCGGAGATACGCTGAGCGCCATCGCCGCAAAGTTTTACGGCGACGCGAACCGCTGGAAGGAGATCCTCGAAGCCAACAAAGACACCATCAAAAACCCCAATGCAATCCGCGTTGGACAGGAGTTGGTCATTCCTGGAGCTTAGTCCCAGTTCTATCGTGAACAGGGGTTGTGACAGATAACCTGTCTCACAACTCCTGTTCATTTTTGTGAGGCCACATTTTGACAAAGTTCAAAGTCACCATCACTTTCCTCGGGTTACTCAGTATGCTTTTCATTGCGGCGCTGCCAGGATGCCGGCGCGAAGTGAGCCGTGGGGACATTGAAAATCCGTCTGCACGCCCCACCTCCACGCCCAAACCCGCAGCACTAACAGCGACCGCCAAAGCCGGCCCTGGCAGCACGCCCACCATCATCATCGACACCTCCACCCCCACCCCTACCCGCGCCGCGCCGGAGACAACGGCTATCTTCTACACCACGCACGCAGGAGATACCCTCTCCGGCATCGCCATGGCCTTCGGGACGACGGTGGAGAGCCTGATGCGCATCAATGGGTTAGCAAATGCCGATCAACTGGCGACGGGGCAACAGTTGCGCATTTCGCTTGAAGCACAATACACCGGACCGGAAATGCTCTTGATCCCCGACAACGAACTGGTGTACGGGCCGGAATACAAGGATTTCGATGTCGTCCAGGCGACGGCGTCCCTCCCGGGGATATTCAAGGATTACAGCGAGGATGTTCTGGGCGTGAACATGACCGCCGCCGAGATCGTGAAGCTGATCGCCGAACAGTACAGCGTCGGTCCACGGGTGCTGCTGGCGCTCCTGGAATTGCGGGGCGGTTGGCTGAGCACTCCACAGCCTACGGCAGAACAATACGCCTACCCTCTAGGCTACACCGCACTGCCCCACATGAACGGCCTGTATCACCAGCTCAGCCTGGCGGCAGACGCACTCAACATCGGATTCTACGGCTGGTGGATGGACAGTCTATGGCTCGTACAAACACGGGATGGCACTTACATCCAATTTTCCACGCAACTGAACGGCGGTACGGCAGGGATTCAACGTGCGCTGGCCCCCGCTTCCGCCGATTACGAGAGTTGGTGCGCCGATCTGAGCCGCTTTGCCAGCGTCTACAATAGTCTGTTTGGCAATCCGTTTGCGTCGGAGATCGAACCGTTGATACCCGACGGCTTGAAAGCCCCAGAACTGATCCTCCCGTGGCCCAAAGATGCAACCTGGTACTACACCGGCGGGCCGCATCCAGGGTACGGCACCCAGGGGCCATTCGCGGCGCTGGACTTCACCACCAACGAGCGCAATATCGGCTGTGCGCCAAGCAGCCAGTGGGCGACCGCCGCCGCAGACGGGTTGGTCGTCCACAGCCGTGACGGTATGGTGATCCAGGACCTCGACGGTGACGGGTTTGTGGGCACGGGCTGGGTGATGTTCTACCTGCACCTGGCCTCCGACGGGCGCGTGCAGAACGGAACGATGCTCAAAGCTGGGGACAACATCGGGCATCCTTCGTGCGAGGGCGGGGTATCCAATGCCACACACCTGCACATCGCCCGGCGCTACAACGGCGTGTGGATCGCCGCCGACGATCCGCGTTGGCCGATGACACTTTCAGGCTGGACACCGGCCTCGACAGGCGAGGCTTATTATGGAACACTCTCCAGAGACGGACAGACACGTACCGCCTGCGAGTGTTGGGAACAGATCAACGCAATCTCGCACTGAGACCTAACCGCTGAAACGTTTGTTCAGCGAGCAAGAAAGTTACGATGAAGGTCTGTTGGATCTCGGCCTGGCGGCGGTAGCTTTGACAAAATTCAAATGTGTCCTAAACTATCCGACTAGCGACCATCTGACTAACGACCACCCGACTATTTGCAACAGGAGGAAACGCTATGCAATACGCGAGTTTTGGGAAAAGAGCAGTTGCATATATCATCGATAGCATCATCGTCGGTCTAATTGCCGGTATCCCTATCGGATGTTTGATCGGCATTACAGCAGCATTTGCTATGGAGATGTCAGAGGAAGCCTATATTATCGCCATCATCGCCGTCTCGCTGATTGGCGTGTTATGGGCGATCATCGCCAGCATCCTGTACTTCGCGTGGATGTGGTCGCGCACCGGGCAAACGTTGGGTAAGAAATGGCTCGGCATCAAAGTCGTGACCGCAGAATGGGTCCCGCCTTCCTTTTGGCGCGCTGCCGGACGCGCTGTTATCGGCTACTGGCTGAGCAATCTGGCCTTCGGCCTGGGTTTCCTATGGATGCTGTGGGACGACTATCAGCAATGCTGGCACGATAAGCTGTTCAGCACGTATGTGATCGAGGCGTAACACCAGCAGACGGCTTTCGTTCAAGTGACGCGCAAGACCTTCGCCCCGCGAATCTTGCGCGTCTTGAGTTAAAACTGTTAAAATTGTTGATGTTTTGTGGAGTTAGGACCTACATCATAGCTCACCATCAACTAAAGACCGTAGTTCGTCATCCGATATTTGGGTTCTTGCGACTAATTCATAGTGTTTTTCCTCAACGATATTCAGCACCAATAATTCATCTTCGTCTACAACCGCTAGTTCCAATATCGCGACGCCGTTGTCACTGACAAATTGCAACGCAATGGGCTTGCAAATGGCAATTGGATACCTTTCTTCACACAAAGCAATATCTTGCATTACCTGAACAATCCCGAACCTATCTCCGGGCGATTTTGCCTGACAAGGTATCACAAAATGAGTACCTCTTTTATTAATCCCCACGTAGATTTCATCAACTTCGACTTGTCCAATACCCCTAGCAGTGGTTCGAAGATGATTTTGAATCGAATAGCAGGTTATCCCTGTAAATATATCAACTAAACGGTTATATCTCGCGCGTGCTAATAGCGCCTGTTCATCTGTACCTGGGGCATAATGGCGTACAATTTCTGGTGTTGCGTCAGGCACTTTTATCGGTCGAATATGGGGAGTAGGGTTGATTTTTCCAGGTGATGCAATCCGAAATTGATATTGTCCAATCCCAGCACCTACAATGATCCACTCTGTCCCTTGGGGTGCAGTTTGTTGTATGCTGTCAGGTAATTCCCGCCGAAATCGAAATGAGTAGGGAATATCACCTAATTCAACACTCCCTACAGTTTTGATTTTCCTGGCCATGTTAGTACAACAACTTCTTCACGTAGTTCACATTGCGTCGCAGTAGCAAATCGAGTACGAAACAAGTCGATTCTCTCAACCTTATACCCTAATCTCTCAGCTATCTCTGTCAATATCTTTCCTGTTCGAATCATGACCTGCAAATAAGAGGCTTGATCACCAACGACATAGGCCAATTTCGCGCCTGGTTTTAACACTTTCGACAAATCAGAAAAATGACGAGCCATTCCACCAAAATAAAGTTTAGTTACTCTTGGATATAGTTTCTCGAAACCAGATGTTTTTCCAAGTTCAATCCTGCGAGCTTCTATAGCTTCTGCTATATCCTGAATCTCTGCAAAGTCAGCAACCCATTCATCATCCCTGTCTGATTTATACACGCCTCTAGTATTTGACCTTAGCAACATTTTCTTAAACAGTCGAAGGTGGTGCATATCCTCATAAAAGCCTAATACAACCGATTCAAGTCGGGTTGTACGCGTATAGTCTTTTTCATTTGGATAGGGGGGGGGATGTAATAACCGCATCAATTGACTCAGCCTGAATCATGCTAGATACTTTTCTGGCGTCTCCTAAAAAAACCTCCGTTTCAGGAAAGCCTCTGCCATAGGTCATTCTCAAATCACCTACCATTTTGTCAACTTCTTGCTTCCATAAAGCAATTACAGGAACATCTCTCTTTATCTTGCCAACGCCCACTTCTGGACCAAAACGCAGGTTCCCAATATTTGATACCAACGCATTACCTAACGCTAGTAGTAGATATTTATGAAAAGGCGTAGTCTTATAACCATTTATTGCCTCAAGT
>DYKY01000040.1 GCA_020722365.1 Thermoflexus sp. | reverse complement strand
TGACAGATTCTTATCTTCTCAATCCGCTCAATCTGCTGCTGATTGTGGTATAATATGCGCACAATCCAGGGTCAGCGTGAGTACGAATGAAATCAGAGGGTTTACAATACTCCACAATGTTGCGAGACGAATTTCCGGCTGTTCACGCAACCATGCTCGAAGTCCAACAGCACCTCCCTGACCCCGTTGCACCCGCGTTAGCAGCCATCATCAACGGCGGCGGCAAACGTCTGCGTCCGGCACTGGTGCTATTGTCGGCCCATATGTTCGATGTGGACGCAAAGCACGCCATTCCTGTCGCGGCCGCAGTTGAAATGCTCCACACCGCGACGCTGATCCACGACGATCTGATCGACAACGCGCTGATACGCCGGGGGAAACAGACGCTGAATGCAAATTGGAGCGCCGCAGCAACCGTCTTAACCGGCGACGTAGCCTTCGCATGGGCGGCAGAGCTGGCAGCGCGCAGCCAAAATCTCAAGGTGGTAGAACGTTTCTCCGAGACACTGGCCATCATCTGTAAGGGCGAACTCAACCAGATGTTCGACAACCGCGTCCAACTTCCCACCGAAGCCGACTACTACGACCGTATATTCTCAAAAACTGCCTCGCTCTTCGCCCTTGCCGCGGAAAGCGGCCCGCTGCTGGCGCAACGGGATGAAACCGACGTGCAAAGGTTGAGAACGTTCGGCATACTCCTCGGTGAAGCCTTCCAAATCGTCGACGATGTGCTTGATTTTATGGGAGACGAGGCCACACTCGGCAAACCGGTGGGCAGTGACTTGCGTCAGGGGATCATCACTCTGCCAGTACTACATTATTTCCGCCGCCATCCCGATGATGTGCGGATCAGTACCATCCTCGCGCGCGCCGGGCGCGTACGTGGTCACGATGGATACGCGCGGAGTGAAAAATCTATCCAGGCTTTGATCGCCGATCTGCGCCAGTCCGATGCGGCCGAATGGGCTATGCAGGAAGCTGAAACACGCGTCGCCGAAGCCAACACCCTCCTCGCCACGTATCCCGACACACCTTACCGTCAGGCCATGCAAGAGATCACCGCTTTCGCCGTGCAACGGCAATACTAGACCGCGATGAGCGCCGTTCTGTCCGTCATCATCGTGAGTTGGAACGTGCGCGACCTGCTGCAACGCGCGCTGGCGTCCGTCTATGCCTCTTGGGGCGAACAACCGGGGTTGGAAATCATCGTCGTGGACAATGCCTCGCACGATGACAGCGTCGCTATGCTGCGCGAAAACTTCCCAGGCGTGCACATCATCGCCAATACCGAGAATCGCGGGTTCACCGGCGGCAACAACCAGGGCCTCGCCGCCGCCACAGGCGATTTCCTGTTGCTGCTCAATCCCGATACAGAAGTCGTCGATGACGCGCTGCCGCGTATGGCGGCGTATCTCCAGGCACATCCCGATGTGGGTATGGTCGGCCCGCAATTGCTCAATCCCGACGGCAGTGTGCAGTCCTCGCGCCGCCGCTTCCCCACTCTGCCGGTGCTCTTCCTCGAAAGCACCTGGCTGGAAAAGTTGGCGCCGCGCAAGCTACTGCGTTCTTACTACGCGCAAGAACAGCCGGACGATCTTGTTCAGGACGTGGATTGGATCACCGGCGCGGCGATGCTGACGAGGCGCGAAACCGTCGCGCAGGTCGGCGGTATGGATGAAGGCTTCTTCATGTACTCCGAGGAACTGGACTGGTGCCGTCGCATCCGAGAAGCGGGCTGGCGCGTCGTTTACTTTCCAGAAGCCCGCATCGTTCACTACGAGGGTAAGAGCAGTGAGCAAGTTGTCCCCGCGCGGCACATCTACTTCCAGTCGAGCAAAGTCCGCTACACGCGCAAGGTCCACGGCAACGCCGCCGCCGAATGTCTGCGCCTCTGGCTGCTCGCCCAATACGTCTGGCAGATCGGTGTTGAGGGGGCGAAGTGGCTTATCGGCCATCGCCGCGACCTGCGCGCCGCCCGCGTCGCCGCCTATCACCAGGTGTTGAAGAGCAAGTTGCGAGTTACGAGTTGCGAAGTGCGAAGTGCAAAGTGCGAATCGGCGAATCGACGAATCGGCGAGGCGACAGACCGCGCAAAACCCACAACCCGAAACCCATAACCACCGCACCGGAGGCGCACAATGTCACAACAGAAACTATGTCTTATTCGTTGCGGTGCCGGCGCCGGCGTTGACGCCCAACACACGGCTGGCGTGGCCGGTAGTCGCGGTCTTCGGGCTGGCGTACGGCGTGCCAGACGCTCTACTACGCGCTGTCGATGAACTACACCGATCCGCGCATCGCCGCGTCAATGTTCTCCATCCTGATGGCGGTGACGAACGTGGCGCAGGGCGTGGGCATAGCCGACGGCGGCGGGCTGACGGACGCCATTGGCTTCCGCTGGACGTTCGTCATCATCGCCGCGACCACCGTCGGTTTCCCCGGCTACGGTTTATGACGAAGTCAAGCCCACAGCCGTTTCACCTTCTCCGTTCGCCCAACGATACAGCATGGCATCCACGTCGGTGAGGGAGATGGGCTTTTCGTCGGCCAGCGCCTTGATGTGCTCGGTGATCGTCTTGATGTGCGCGTCGTCCAGCGCCAGGCCCAGTTGTTCGGCGCGGTTCTTGATGGCGTTCCAGCCCGTGAGCCGGTGCGCAATGCTGACGTAGCGCGTCAGCCCGAACGCCTGCGGGTCGATGATCTCGTAGGTCTCCGGATTGTTGAGGATGGCTTTGGCGTGAATGCCGGCCTTGTGCGTGAAGGCGGTGATACCGGTGATGTAGTTGTTGAAGGGCACGTCCACGCCGACCATTTGCGCGACGGTGGTGTCGATGGTGCGCAGCAGGGGCAGATCGTACTTGGCGACGGAGGCAGGATCGGTGGCGTAGAGCCGCGCGATCAACCCGCCAAGCGGTGTGATGCCGTTGCGCTCGCCGATGCCCAACACCGTCGTATCCACATGGGTCGCGCCGGCGTCGAGCGCCTCGTAAGCGTTGGCGATGGCGCAACCTGAGTCATTGTGGCCGTGGAACTCAATGTCGCAGGCCACGCGCCCACGCAATTCGCGCACCAGCTCGTAGACCTGGCGCGGCGTCGCCACACCGACCGTGTCGGCGATGCCCACGCGATGCACGCCGATGCGGTCCACGGCCTCGTAGATGCGGAACAGGTCGTGCGGATCGCTGCGGAACGAGTCCTCAGTGCTAAAACGCACGCGCACGCCTTGAGACCGCACGAATTCGACCACTTCCAGCGCCATATCGATGATCTGCGAAATACTCTTTCCATGGCTGAACTCGCGCAACAGCGACGATGTGCCGATAACGACGTCCACGCCATCCACACCGGTCTCGATGGCCACCTTGGCGTCCTCGAGGCGACAACGGATGTGCGTGAGGATGCTACAGCGCAACCCCAGACGTGCGATGGCCTTCGCATCCTCGTAGCTCTGCGGTGACGCCAGCGGCGAAGTCAGTTCCAGACATTCTACGCCGAACGCATCCAGTAGATGCGCAATCTCGAGTTTCTGCGCCGTCGTGAAACTCGCCCCGACAAATTGCTCCCCCTCACGTAACGTCGATTCGATGATAGCGAACTGTTGCAAAGTCATTTTCCCCCTCCTTGAAATTAGTCTGGCAGTCGTTAGTCTGATAGTCATGAGTCTGACAGTAACAAAAAAGCCGGCCCTAGTGGGTTCGTCTTCACTAGGGCCGGTTCTCAGCAACGCGAAATTCCCGGACCTAGCGGTCCGGCTTCTTGCAAACCCCCATATCAGCTAACGATATGACATTCATCCACATTTCTCGGTCATTCATCCTGAATTCAGCGAAACTGGGCGAAATTCTAGCGTAAACGGTCAAATTGTCAACCGGCAGTCGGGAAACCTATTGACAGCGTTCAATACCAGTGTTATAATGTTATAAAGAAATACCAAAGCGCCTTTCATAACAAAGCGTTAGGCCATCATGGTTGATCGAAATTCTCCAGTTCCTATCTATTACCAACTCAAACTCCATTTCAAGCAGCAAATGGAATCCGACGTTTTGCGGCCCGGCGACCGCTTGCCGACCGAGATGGAATTGTGCGAGTTGTACGACGTCAGCCGCGCCCCCGTCCGCCAGGCCCTCACCGAACTGGCCCGGGAGGGCTTTCTGTATCGCCGCGCCGGGCAAGGCACCTTTGTCGCGCGCGGTGTCTCCAAACGTCTGGAACGCCAGACCGACATCCACGTCCTGACACACTACGATGTGTTTTGGCTCGGCTCAATGGAGAGCGCAGTTCACGCCTGGAACCTACGCCACCCTGATCGGGAAGTTAAGTTGAGGGTGACGATGTGTTCCCGTGGCGACTTTCACCGCCAGTTGCGGCGGTCGGTCGCTCAGGGTGAAGCGCCGGATATTGCGCCGATGGATTATGTGTGGATCGCCGATTACGCACGCTCTGGCTACATCGCGCCGTTGGACAAACTGGATAATCAATGGGCGCAAGAACTCATCAAGAGTTTGGAAACGCCTGTGGCCTTGAATAATACCGTCGATGGGCAACTTTATGGCGTGCCGGTTCAGGCAGATGTCTCGGGGTTGTGGTACCGGCGGGATTGGTTCGAGGCGGAAAGCGCCACTCCCCCCGAAACCTGGGATGACTGGTTGACAATTATCGACCATTTTGCACTACCGGAAGTCCAACAACGGTATAACAATCAGTACGCTGTCGTGTTTCCGGTGGGTGCCGCAGCCGGCGAAGCCTTGCTCAACCTGCTTATCCCATTCTTCTGGACTGCCGGCGCGCAGATGATAAACGGCGCGGACGCGCTCAAGCTGGATGATCCGGCCATCTACACGGCGCTGCAATTTCTCCGTCAGATCACGATGCAGCGGCGCGCATGCCTACCGCCCAACATGGTCAACTTCAACTGGTGGGACCTGACCGTTCATCTTGCCAAAGGTATGACGCCGATGACATTGGGTGGGACCTACGAGTGGCCGCGCATTCAAGATGAATCGGATTGGGCCGAGGAAGAAGACGCGACCGCGCATCTGGGATTTATCCCGGCGCCGCGCCCGACGCTAACAGCGCCGCAAGCGATGTCGCTGGGTGGCACCAGTTGGGCAATCTTGCAGCAGTCACCGGAGGGTGAGTTGTGCGCCGAAATTCTCAAACAGGTCTCCACCCCTGAGGCATTACAGGCGTATTGTGAAGAACATTTACAGATCGCGCCACACCGCGCGATCAACGCCAACCTGAGCAGCGGCGGGCATCCCTGGCTGAAGCAAATCATCCCCTTCCTGGAATTGGCGCGCCCACGCCCATTTTTAAGCAATTATTTGCAGGCTTCGTTGTTTTTACAGAACATGCTCCAAGAAATACTGTGGGAAGACGCACCAATAGAAGAGACCGTGCAGCGCACGACGCAGGCTTTGGCTCTCTTGATGTAAAAAACGGCGTTGGAGAATGTAATCCAAGTTCGTTTTCAGTTCAATTTTAATAAAAGGAGGTGTCCCATACAAATACTAACAAAGTTGATACAACACCATTTTCCAATTTCACTTAGTAAACTCGAAGGAGGTTTGTAATGAAGAAGCGACTGTTTCTACTGTTTAGTGTGTTGATGGTGGTATCGATGTTGGCTTCAGCCTGCACCAAGCCGACGGCTGAACCGACGGCTGAACCGACATCCGAACCCCCAGCCCCAGCGGCCACCGCCGTTCCGGAGACCAAAGAAGAGGAACCGGCGCCCAGCCAGTACAAGCAAGCCCCCATGCTGGATTCGATGGACCTGCCCCCGGTTGAGGAACGTCTACCGCTGGATGTTATGGTCGTTCAGGTGGTTGATTCCATCGGCAAGTACGGCGGCACCTGGAACGACGTGACCTGGTGGGAAGGCGCGGGCAACATCAAGATGGAGCTGTATGATCCACCCGTCCGTTGGAAGGCCGACCTCACCGGTTACGAGCCGGGTCTGTTGATCGAGATGCCCACCTGGAGCGATGAGGGTAAGACCATCACCTTCAAGTTCCGTCGCGGCATCAAGTGGTCCGACGGCGTGCCCTTCACCACCGCCGACCTGAAGTTCTGGTGGGAGGACCTCGCCAAGAATGAGGACTACAAGACGGTATCAATACCCTGGTGGGCTCGCAATACCGACGGCACCCCCATCACTATGGAGTTCCCCGACGACTACACCTGGGTGCTCAAGTTCGACAAACCGCAGTACATCATGCCCTACGTTTTGGCGCAGGGCTTCTGGGAATGGGAGCCGCTGATGAAGCCGGCGCACTTCCTCAAGCAATATCACCCCAACTACGATGGTAAGGCCGGCGCCGAAGGCTATACTGAACTCGATCTGATGGACCGCTGGTTTGATACCCCCGGCTATCCCTGCTTGATGGCCTGGTGTTTGAAGGAATACAAAGCAGGCGAATATCGCATCCTCGAGCGCAACCCCTACTACTGGAAGGTCGATCCCGAAGGCAACCAACTGCCCTACATCGATGCCATCCGGGTAGAAGTGGTGGAAGACAACGAGGTGCGCCTGCTGCAGGTGGCGCAGGGGCGGTACGACTGCAACTTCCGCTACAACGGCAGCCCTGTGGATATCCCCTTCTTGCTGGAGAACGCCGAGGCGAGTGACTTCCGCCTGGTGGACGGTTGGATGAACGGCGCGGGCGCGTGGCCTGGGCTGATCGTGAACCAGGATTACAACACGTCTATGGAATATGACCCGGCGACCGAGCCTGAAATCGACGTGGAAATCCGCGAGCTGCTGCGCAACAAGGACTTCCTCCGTGGTCTCTCCTACGCGATGGATCGCCAACGCGTCATCGATGTGGCCTGGGACGGCATCGGCGAACCCAAGAACTTCACCATCAGCCCGCAATCCCCGCACTTCACCAGCTCACCTGAAGGTATGGCGGTCTACGAGAAGTGGGCCAACGCCTACGCCGAATACGATCCCGACAAGGCCAAAGAGCACTTCGACGCGGCCGGTTTCGTGGACGCAACCGGCGACGGCATTCGCGATCTGCCGAGCGGCAAAGAGTTCACGCTCGTCATTCAGTTGAACGACTGGAGCGCTGCTACGGTGAACACCGAATTCGTCGAGGTCTACAAGAAGAATCTTGAGGATGTCGGCGTTAAGGTCCTGATCGACAACGCGATCGGCACTGCCGACGGCGGGACCAACCGCGATAACGGCTTGTTCATGTTGGCGACCGCGCACGCTTCGGAACTCGACCTGTGGACCTACCCCGACTGGATCTTCCCGGTGCGCGGCGCCGGCGAGGGGACCCGCGCCTTCCCCAAGCAGGGTCTGTACTACTCCAGCGGCGGTGAGAAAGGTTGGGAACCCGAACCCGGCAGCCCGGCAGCGCGCCTACAGGAGATCTATCGCCAGGGTCTGCAAGAACCCGATGAGCAGAAGCGCCACGAGTTAATCTGGAAAGCCATCGACGTTTACATCGAGGAAGGCCCCTTCATCATCGGTGCGGCGGGTGACCAGCCTATGCCCGTGGTCTGCAAGAACTACTTCAAGAACGTCTACAATTACGGTGTGCTCGGCCCCTGGGCGCCCGGCACCCCCGGCAACTCGAATCCTGAGCAGTACTGGATGGATAAGTAGCACGTCAGTTTACCCTGTGGCGGGTGGCTTCTGCCACCCGCCACAAAGTTTTTTCCCAGACAGGCAGAGCGACGATATGGCTGCCCTGGTCAGATTCTAGGAGGAAGCCATGTTATCATATATTGCAAGACGGATACTCTACATGATTGTCATGATCATCCTCGTCTCCTTCGTCAGCTTCCTAATCATTGAGTTGCCTCCCGGCGACTACTTGACCATCAAATTGCAGCAATTGCAAGCGCTTGGCGACCGCAGCGCCCAGTTGCGCATTGCAGAGTATCGCGCACGGTACAAGCTTGATCAACCGCTGCTGATGCGATACTGGAACTGGGCCACCAACTTCATCAAAGGAGACTTCGGAGAATCATTCCAGTATGAACGCCCGGTCAAGGAAATCATCGGGCAACGCGCGTTGATGTCGGTGCTGCTGGCGCTTTCCAGCATCACCATCGTCTGGTGTCTGGCCATTCCTGTCGGCGTCTATTCAGCCACACATCAATACTCCCTCGGCGACCAGGTCGTCACCACAATCAGCTTTTTGGGCCTGGGCATGCCGGGGTTCTTATTGGCGTTGCTCATCCTCTTCTTCGCGATGATGGTTCTGAAGGTAGAGGTTGGCGGCCTGTTCTCGCGCGAGTTTGCTGACGCGCCGTGGAGTTGGGCCAGAGTCGTTGACCTACTTAAACACCTTTGGATCCCGGCGCTCATAAGCAGCGTAACCGGCACGGCAGGATTGGTGCGCATTATGCGCGGCAACCTGCTGGAAACACTCGGCCAACCGTTTGTGGAGGCTGCGCGCGCGCGGGGGCTAAAAGGCAGCAAGGTGACCTGGAAACACGCGGTGCGTGTGGCGATCAACCCGCTCATCGTTATTTTAACCTCAGAGGCGCTGCCAAGTATCGTGGCTGGCGACGCGCTGGTGGCCACCGTGCTGAATCTACCCACAGTCGGGCCGCTTTTTGTGAGCGCCCTCACATCACAGGATATGTTCCTGGCCGGGACAATACTCGTGTTTATCGTTCTGATGACGATGATCGGCACGCTGATCGGCGACCTCATGCTGGCGGCGCTCGACCCGCGCATCCGTCTGGATTAAGGAGAGCACAATCATGGTAGAGCCACGAGTAACTGAAACCGCGTTCGAACCAAGCACTTCCAGCCCAGGCGAACCAACGCCGACCAGAAAAGCCAAGCAACAACAACTCAGTCAGGCGTATTGGAGCCTGGTGTGGTGGAAGTTCAAAAAGAACAAGCTGGCGATTGTGGGTGCCATCATCATCATCCTCTTCTACACTTCGTGCGGCCTGTTCGCAGAATTTGTCTCTCCCTATCGCCTGGACCACCAGTCCGATTTCCTGGAAGCGCGCCCGCAACCCCTGGTCTTCAAGAACCCCGAAGGGAACTTTAGCCTGCGCCCGGCCGTCTATGGCCTGGAGCAGCAAATTGATACAGCACAGCGCCGGCGTTTCTATACAGTGAACAAAGAGCAGATCTATCCGATTTCCTTCTTCGTCAAAGGCCAACCCTACAAACTGCTGGGGTTGATCCCCACCGACATTCACCTCTTCGGCGTAAATACGGAGAAATACCCCGAGGGGACCATCTTCTTGTTCGGCACCGACCGTGTAGGCCGCGACCTCTTCTCCCGTATTTTCTACGGCGGGCGGCTGTCGCTGCTGTTGGGACTACTCGGACAAGGCCTCACACTGATCCTGGGGATGGTGATGGGCGCAATCTCCGGTTACTACGGCGGCATGACAGACATCCTGATCCAGCGTTTGGTCGAGTTTGTCGGCGCTTTCCCGGATATTCCTCTCTTTATGGCGTTGGCCGCAGCGATTCCCGTAGAGTGGTCGCCCATTCTCGTCTACTTCATGCTGACGCTGATCCTTGTCTTCATTCGCTGGGGTGGACTGGCCCGGCAAGTTCGTGGGCTTATTCTCTCATTACGTGAACGCGAATACGTGTTGGCGGCGCAAAGCGCCGGCGCCAGCGCTAAACGCATTATGTTCCGCCACCTGCTGCCCGGCACGTTGAGCCACGTCATCGTCATCGCTACCCTGATGATCCCCGGCATGATCCTTTCGGAGACCGCACTGAGTTGGTTGGGTCTGGGATTGCGCCCGCCGTTGACCAGTTGGGGCGTGCTGCTGCAAGAAGTCAGCAGTGTGCGCGTCATCCGCTTTGCGCCCTGGCAGTTGATCACCGTCCCCTTCATCATCCTGGTCGTGTTGGCCTTCAATATGTTGGGGGACGGGCTGCGTGACGCGATGGATCCCTACGGTGGACGGTAAAAGGAGGATGCGATGGCTGAGCCTTTAGTCGAAATCAAAGATTTGCACGTACAGTTCGAAGTGCGCGATGGCATCATCAAAGGCGTCGATGGCTTTACCTTGACCATCAACCGGGGCGAAACATTGGGCGTGATCGGCGAAAGCGGGTGTGGCAAATCCATCACCGCCAAAGCTGTGATGCAGATGGTGCCTAGGCCCGGCAAAATCACCGGCGGCGAAATCCTCTACCACCAGCGGGATAAGTATGATCCCAAAAAACCAACCGAAGTCATCAATATCACCAAGCTGGATCCCGACGGCGATCAGATTCGCAGAATCCGCGGCGGCGAGTTTGCAATGATCTTTCAGGAACCGATGAGTTCGCTGACCCCGGTCTACACCACCGGAACGCTCATCGGGGAAGCGTTGCACCTGCACCGGATGGTCCCCAAAACCGTGGGCGAGCACATGGTGCAGAACATCACCGCCTACCGTCCAGTGACCAAAGCAGAGGCGCGGGAGATTTCCATCGAGATGTTGCAGAAGGTGGGCATCCCCAAGCCCCACGAGCGCGTGGACGCCTATCCGCACCAGCTTTCCGGCGGGCAACGCCAGCGGGTGATGGTCGCCATTGCGCTCTCCTGCCACCCGTTTATGTTGATCGCCGATGAGCCAACGACGGCGCTGGATGTGTCTATCGAGGCGCAGATTCTCGACCTGATGCGCGGGTTGCAAGAGACGACGGAGATGTCCATTATGTTCATCACGCACAACCTGGGCGTGGTAGCGGAGATGGCGAAGGAAATCGTGGTCATGTATATGGGTAAGCAAGTGGAAGCCGCCAGCACCGATCGGGTTTTCTACGAACCCAAGCACCCCTACACCCGCGCGCTGCTCCAGTCCATACCCAAGGTGGGCAAACGTTCCAGTGACCGCCTGGCCTCCATCAAAGGCATGGTGCCCGATCCATTCCACCTGCCGACCGGCTGCGTCTTCCACCCGCGCTGCCCCTCGTTCATGCCGGGCAAGTGCGACGTGCTGACGCCCAACTGGATCGAGGTCGAACCCGATCACTGGGTCCGCTGTCTGTTGTATGAGGGCGTGTAGGAGGTAATGCAACAATGGCCGAAAGAATAAAAACTCAAGATGCCCGCATCATCCTGGACGTGAAGGGGATGAAAAAATACTTCCCCATCCAGAAGGGCCTGCTCAGAAAGGTCGTCGGCAATGTGAAAGCCGTGGATGACGTGAGCCTTTACCTCCGCGCCGGTGAAACGTTAGGATTGGTGGGCGAAAGCGGGTGCGGCAAAACAACCGTCAGCCGCACCATCATTCGCCTGTACGAGCCGACCGCCGGCACCGCTCATTTTGAGACTGCTTTGTTCTCCGCCGACGGCAAACCGGAGATGGTCAATATCTTCGACCTGGACAAAGAGCAGATGAAGCGCATTCGCCGTGAAGTCTCGATGATCTTCCAGGACCCCATCAACTCGCTGAACCCGCGCATGTCAATTTTCGACATCGTGTCGGAACCGATGGTGATCCACGGGATGAAGATCGGCCCAGAGATGGAAGAAACCGTCGTCAACCTGCTGGAGCGGGTGGGCTTGCGCAAGGAGCACATCCGCCGCTACCCACACGAGTTCTCCGGCGGGCAGCGCCAGCGCATCGGCATCGCGCGCGCGCTGTCCATGAACCCCAAGATCATCTTCTGCGACGAACCGGTCTCGGCACTGGACGTCTCCATCCAGGCGCAGACGTTGAACCTGTTGCAGGACTTGCAGTCGGACTTCAACCTGTCCTACGTCTTCGTGGCGCATGACCTCAGTGTGGTGCAGCACATCTCGGACCGCGTCGCGGTGATGTACGTCGGCAAGATCGCCGAGACAGCGCCCTCTGATGTATTGTACAACGAACCGCTGCACCCCTACACCGAGGCGTTGATGTCGGCAGTGCCCAAACCCGATCCGCGCTACAAATCCGAGCGCATCATCATGCAAGGCGACGTGGCCGATCCTTCTAATCCGCCGCCAGGCTGCTACTTCCACCCGCGCTGCCGCTATGCCGTAGATCGATGCTCGCAAGAGACGCCGGAATTCCGCGAACTTAAGCCGGATCATTGGGTGGCGTGCCACCGCGCCGAAGAACTCAAGTTAAAGGGGGTATAATATGGCTGTGGCTGACAGATTGACCATCCTGCAACGCACGCCATTGTTCCGCGGGTTGAACCGGCGGCAAATTGAGCAGATAGGCAAGCGTTTCGTCGAACGCACGTATGCCCCAGGCGACAAAATTGTTACCCAGGGCAAGGGCGGCGAGGGCTTCTTCGTCATTATGGAAGGCCGGGCTGAGGCCATCCACGAACAAGCCGATGGGACTCACGCAGTCCTGAATCTGTTGAATCCGGGCGACTTCTTCGGCGAGATGGCGCTGCTGACCGAACAAATGCGCACAGCTTCCGTGGTCGCCGTCGAGCCGACGCGCTGCCTGGTGCTGGCGCAATGGGACTTCCTCGGCTTGCTCCGCGAGGATGCGGATATGGCGGTCGCCGTGCTGCAAGAGCTGGCGGCGCGCTTTAGCCGCGTGCTGGCGATTATGTAGTAAGCGTTTCTAGACCTGACAGGTCTTCTGAGACCTGTCAGGTCTCCGTTAAACCAATCAACCGCAGGGGATTTCCCCGCCCTACCTGCTTCAACTCAGCTTCACGAAATAGACCAAGCAGCGACAGATGCGCCATACACTGCGCCATCGTCGCCGATGAGCCAACGAGGCACTGTTTCTCCGGGTTGTGAAAACGACCCGAAGGCTCCAGAATCGCGTCGTTATCGAGAAAGCGATAACGTCCCGGCGGCAACCCCGCCACCGGCGAAGCGTCACTGACGACGATAAACCTGTCAGCTCCCTTAGCGCGCGCTGTTGTCTTGATCACCGAGGCGGGCAGGTGATGCCCATCC
This sequence comes from Thermoflexus sp., assembly GCA_020722365.1. Lineage (GTDB taxonomy): Bacteria > Chloroflexota > Anaerolineae > B4-G1 > SLSP01 > DSWT01. Next base: position 13,678 of record DYKY01000040.1, on the reverse strand, counting down.
GTGATGCACATCGCCGTGTACGCATCGTGCGCCAGCCCCACCCACAACGGATTATCGTGGCGCGGCAGCATGGTCGGCAGGCCGTTGCCGAAGTGCGTGAGCGCCGTCGCGCCCGCGTCGGCCATGCGGTCGAGGTCGGCGGTCGTGAAAAGCGAGTGCCCAACCGAGACGGCAATTCCCCGCTCCACGGCGCAGCGCGCCAGGTCCTCCGCGCCGGGCAGTTCCGCCGCCAGTGTGAGCAAGCGCACGCGCCCGCCGGCCCAGTCGAGCAACTGCTCCAGCAACGCCACATCCGGCTCCCGGACGTAAGCCGGATTGTGCGCGCCCACCGCGCCCGGTATGCGGGAGATGAACGGTCCTTCGAGGTGGAAGCCCAACAGCCGCCCCTGGAACTCTTCGCGCGCCATCACGTCGGCCATCAGCGGGAGATTGCGCGCATAGGTGTCGAGCGAACTGGTAATCACCGTCGGCAGGAACGCCGCTGTGCCTTGCGCGAGCAGCGCCCGGCAGGCGCGGACAAAACCCGCTTCGGTCAAATCTGGACTGGAGAAGTCCACGCCGAGAAAGCCGTTGACTTGCAAATCCACAAAACCGGTCGTTAGTCGCATAGTCAGGGAGTCGGGTCGTCTTTTGTCTGGCGACTGAGTAAGGCGGCAGCCGGTTCATCGAGGAAGAGCGCACATTGTGGGTGCTGCTGCAGGATTGACGAGGGGTGCAGGTTTGTCACCGGCCCTTCGACGGCTTTCTGCACGGCGACGGCCTTGCGCGCGTCGGGAACGGTGCAGACGATGGCCGTGCTCTTCATGATCTGGCGGATGCTCATCGAAATGGCCTGCGTGGGCACGTCGGCGAAGGTGGGGAACCAGCCTTCGCCCAACTGCTGGCGGCGGCATGCCTCGTCCAGGTTCACGACAATGTACGGCGCTTCGGTCTCGAAGTCGGCGGGTGGATCGTTGAACGCCAGATGCCCGTTCTCGCCGATGCCGATGCAGGCAACGTCGATGGGGTGCGCGGCAATGAGGGCGCCCAATCTCGCGCACTCGGCGACAGGATCGGCCGCCTCACCATTGATGGTGTGAAACATTCGCAGCTCCGGCAGCTTACCGGCGAACCGCTCCTTGAGATACTTGCGGAAGCTCGCCGGATGCGTTTCAGACAACCCAATATATTCATCCAGGTGGAAGACCGTCACCTTCGACCAATCAACGTCCTGCGTTATCAGACTCGCCAGCATCTCGAACTGACTCGCGCCTGTCGCCAGGATCAGATTCGCCACGCCACGCGCCGCAATCGCCGCATTGAGCCACTGCGCCGCCTGCATCGCAGCAGCCGCACCCATTTCAGTTTTTGTCTTGTAGATATATGGATTCATATATTATGCTCCTTATCAGCAACTGTTCAGGTGCAGGGCTTGCCGACCACGAATTTGCTACGAATAAACGCAGTGGCGCATAACTTGCTACGTCACCCTGAACGGAGCGAAGGGTCTCGCCGTCGCTTGCACGAGATTCCTCACTACGTTCGGAATGACGGTAAGCAACTTATGCGGTATTGCGAATAAACGAATGGGCGCCTGGCTAGCGCGCGTTTCTGGTTGATCCGAGGCCTAAATTCGTTTATTCGCTTCCTGATTCGCGGTCGGCCTACGCGCCCTCGTCCACATTGCGCCGGAGGACGACGACGCGCTTCTCATCTCGCCACACAGGCGTCAACCCAAACCGGTTGCACAAGAAGTCGAACGTGTCCGCGTGATAAAAGACGACATGCGTCGGATCTTGAGCATAATACCATACCGCAAACGCTGCCAACGTCGTCCAGCGTTCGGTCATGATGCCCAAGAGTCCACCCGGCTTCAACAGGGTCAGAATGTGCGCCATCTCTTCTGCCGGACGGTGAAAGTGCTCGAAACACTCAGAGGCGAACACAACGTCATAGGGCGGGTGCAACGTGCTATCAACAAAAAACGGGTCATAATCGTCACAGGCGACGCCCTGCTCCTGCGCCAGACGCGATAGGACCGGCACAGGACCGCACCCGTAATCGAGTCCACGCACGTCATCACCGAGATAGGATAGCAGCGGCTGAAGAAGCTGGTTCAGAAACGAAACATACCCACGATCCTGCGGGCTGTTCTGATGCAACATGTAACGCGCCCGCTCTTCGGCTGGCGACAAGCGTTGTGCCGGATCGACAAAGATCAATGCGCAGTTGCCGCACAGGTAATACCGGCGCGCGTCCGGCCCCGGCACATCATTCGTTTGGTCTGAACGCAGACACAAAGGACATTCCATTCCCTGATTCCCAATCACCAGCGATACGTCTGGATCGAGTGCGCCGGACTGTCGGTCACGGCGACGTGCCCGGCAAACTTGAGCGCAAACGGCACGTCCTTCTCCATGCGGTTGAGCACGACGACGGCGATCTGCCCATCGGGATTGAGGAAGGCCGTCGTTTCCAACTCGTCGCATGTCGGCGCGGCGATGATGCGCTGCGCGCCAGGACAAATGTAGCGCGAGAAGTGGCCGATGTAGTCGTACGAACTCTGGTAGAGTACCTCGCCCGTGCGTGTGTCGGCGATGATGGGCGCGCTGCAATAGTTGCCCACGTGGTTCGGCCCGCCGATCTCGTCCAGCACCAGATTCCAATCCACCCACCCCACCGTCCAACGGTTGAGATCGTGGATCATCGAACGCGCATACCGCTCGCCCACGGCCCACTCGCCGAGGTGCGGCCCGCCTTCCTGGCAGCCCTCGGTGAAGAGCAGGTGTTTGTCGGGATAGGCGTCGTGCACGCGCTGGACGTTGTCGAAGCAATCGACGACGTACCAGTGGAAGCCCGTCCCCCACACGTAGCGCGCCGCTTCGGGGTCGTCCAGCACGACTTTAGCGCGCTCGTAGACCAGATCGCGGTTGTGATCCCAAATGATAAGGTTGACGTCGCCCAACCCCTCGCGTTCCAACGTTGGACCGAGGTAATCGCGCACAAAATCGCGCTCCTCCTCGCCGGTATAGATGCACGAGTCCCAGGTCTGCACCGCCAGCGGTTCGTTCTGCACGCTCAGTCCCCAGATCGGGATACCTTCCTTCTCATACTCGCGGATGTAGCGGCAGTAGTAGCGCGCCCAGGCGTCGCGGTATTCCGGCTTGAGCTTGCCGCCGTGATTCATCTCACCGTTGGTCTTCATCCACGCGGGCGGACTCCACGGCGAGGCGAACAGCTTGAGCGCCCCACCCGCCACGTCCATCGCCGCCTTGATCATCGGGATGAGCGCCTGCCGGTCGCGGTCGATGGAGAAGTGCTCAAGCGCCACGTCGCCATCGACTTCATCGTAAGCATAGTTGCCCAGCGAAAAGTCGCAACTGTTGATGTGCGTCCGGCAGAGGGTATAGCCGATTCCTGCCTCAGGGTCGAAATACGCCCTGAGGATTTCGGCCTGTTTCTCCGGCAGCATTTTGTACAGCGTCGTCGCTGCGGCCTCGGTGAACGCGCCGCCGAACCCTTCGATGGTCTGGAAGCGCGTACCGGCATCCACCGTAATGGAGGCCATATCGGGGACAGGCCCGCCGGTAAACGACAGTGGCGGTTGTGCGGCCAGGCGCTCTCCCGAGCCTTGTACAGTACGAATCGATTGGATCAACGTATCTGCTGCCATAATGACCCTCCCTGAAAAAGTCTGGTAGCCTTTAGCCCAATAGTCTAGTCGTCTTTCGCAAAGTTTCAAGTGTGGGTATAATGCCGAATAGCCTGGTTGTGCAGCAACAATGACTACGCGACTAGCGACTATCCGACTGACGGAGGAAAAACAATGAACTGGATTGTTTCAGAAACCGAATTTGATCCGACAAAGTTACACCATAAAGAAACCGTGTTCACCATCGGCAACGGTTACGTGGGCACGCGCGGCGCGTTCGAGGAGGGCTTTCCCGGCGCACAGCCGGCGACGCTCATCCACGGCATTTTTGACGATGTGCCTGTCGTCTATACCGAGTTGGCGAACTGCCCCGATTGGCTGCCGATCTACATTCGTGTAGAAGACGAACGTTTCCGGCTCGATCAGGGGACGGTGTTGGCCTACCGGCGCGAACTCGATGTGCAGCGCGGTGTGCTCAGCCGCGACGTGCGCTGGCGCAGTCCCGCCGGTCACACCCTTGACCTGCGCTTCGAGCGGTTTGCCAGCCTCGCCGATGAACACGTCGTCGCCGTCCGCTGCACCATCACGGCGGTCGAGAAGCCGTGCGCGGTCACGGTACAGGCCGGCATCAACGGCTATCCCGATAATATGGGCGTGCTGCACTGGACGTGGCTCGATCAAGGCGTGGATGCGCCAACAGCCTGGCTTCACACGCGCACGCGCCATTCAGGTCTCACGTTGGAAATGGCGATGCGAATGGCGATCAAGGGAGACGCAGCACCCGTCCAACCACTGGACTGCCACAACTGCCCGGCGTTGACGACGACGTTCACGGCAGAACCCGGACAACCGGTCGTCATCGAAAAGACGGTGACTATCTTCACCTCGCGCGATATCGACGAGCCGGTACAAGCGGCGCGGGAAAAGCTGGCGGCATTGGACGATTACACCGCATTGCGCGCCGCCCACGAAGCGGCCTGGGCCGCGGTCTGGGAGAACAGCGACGTGCTCATCGAGGGCGATCCCGTCGCGCAACTGGCCGTGCGCCATAGCCTGTTCCAGATCCTCGCTGCCGTGCCGCGCCACGATGACCGGGTGAGCATCTCGGCCAAAACGCTGTCCGGCTTCGGCTATCGCGGGCAGTCTTCTGGGACACTGAAATCTTCCTGCTGCCCTTCCTCACGTCCACGCAGCCCGCGCTGGCGCGCAACCTGCTGACCTACCGCTACCACACGCTGCCCGGCGCGCGTCGCAAAGCGCGGGCCAACGGCTACGAGGGCGCGATGGTCGCCTGGGAAAGCGCACAGACCGGCGACGAGGTGACGCCGCGCTGGGTGCCCGGCCCGCAGGGCGAAGAATTGGTGCGCATCTGGTGCGGCGACATCGAACTGCACATCACCGCCGACGTGGCCTACGCCGTCTGGCACTACTGGCAGGCCACCGGCGACGATGCGTGGATGCGCGACTACGGCGCGGAAATCCTGCTCGATACCGCCGTCTTCTGGGGCAGCCGCGCCGAATGGAACCCGGAACGCTTGCGCTACGAGATCAACGACGTCATCGGCCCGGACGAGAACCACGAGCACGTGGACAACAACGCCTTCACCAACGGGATGGTGCGCTGGCATCTGCAAACCGCGCTCGATACATTGGCCTGGCTGCAGACCACGGATGCGGAGCGCGCCGCTGTGCTCACCGCGCAACTCAACCTGACGCCGGAACGGTTGGCGCGCTGGCAGGACATCATCGAGCGCATCGTCATCCTGCACGACCCGCAGACCGGGCTGATCGAGCAGTGCGACGGCTTTTTCGCCCTCAAGGACGTCAATCTGGCGGACTACGAACCGCGCACCAAATCGATGCAGGCGCTTCTCGGCATCGAAGGCGCAAACCGGCACCAGGTACTCAAGCAGGCGGACGTGATTATGCTGCTCTACCTGCTGCGCGACCGCTACGACAACGCCACGCTGCGCGCCAACTGGGACTACTACAATCCGCGCACCGACCACACCTACGGCTCCTCGCTCAGCCCGGCGATCCACGCCGCCGTCGCCTGTATGATGGACGATCCACAGCAGGCGTACACCCACTTCACCCGCGCCGCACTGGTAGATTTGGAGGACGTGCGCGGCAACGCCGCCGAAGGCGTCCACGCGGCCTCGGCGGGCGGGCTGTGGCAGGCGCTCGTGTTCGGCTTTGCAGGCGTGCGCCTGACGGACGCCGGCCCGGTCGCCGTCCCCCGGCTGCCCGCTCATTGGACGCGGCTCAAGTTCCGCCTGTACTGGCGCGGGCAGGCGCACACATTCGACATCCGCCCCCACCCTACGCCCGATGACATCCGTGGTGTCATCTTCGACCTCGACGGCGTGCTCACCGACACGTCCGAGTTCCACTACCTGGGCTGGAAGCGGCTCGCCGAGGAGGAGGACATTCCCTTCAACCGCGAGGCCAACGAGGCGCTGCGCGGCGTCTCGCGGCGGGAGTCGCTGCTGCTCGTGCTCGACGGTCGCCCGGCGACGGAAGATCAAATGCAGGCAATGATGGCGCGCAAAAACCGGTACTACCAGGAATTCATCGAAGGGATAACGCCGGAGAATCTGCTGCCGGGGATGCTGCCGCTGCTGGAAGAACTGCGCGCCGCCGGAATCAAAATCGCCATTGGCTCGGCGAGCAAGAACGCGCGCGCGGTGATCGACAGGCTGGGCATCCAGGCGTACATCGACGCCGTGTCCGATGGCTACAGTGTGGACAAGGTCAAACCTTCGCCCGATCTGTTTCTGCACGCCGCCGCGCAATTGGGCTTGCAGCCCTGGCAGTGCATCGTCGTCGAAGATGCCGAGGCGGGCGTGGAGGCGGCGCTGGCGGGCGGCATGTGGACGGTAGGGCTGGGGCCACAAGAACGCGTCGGCGCAGCGCACGCTGTTTTCCCAAGCCTGGAAGGCGCCGGCTGGGAGGATGTTCTGGCAAAGGTGCGGGGGTGAATGATGGCAGAAATTTCGTTTGCTTTGGCACGATCCTGTGTATAATTTCCGTATGGTCTCATTATACCTGACACCAGCCGCTCTGGGGTATCTGACCCAGATGATCCTTAGCACGCTGATCAGCGGCTATCTGATCGTGCTGATGTACCGGCGATCGTCACCACGACCGGCGCACTTACGGCATCTCACCGCGTTTTTCTTGGGCCTCACCGCCTTTATCGGCACGCTCTTTTTGGAAGTCGCGCTACTCCCCACGCCGCGCCTCTACGCCGTCTTCCTACAAATCCCCCTACTGGCCGTCACCTGGATCTGTTTGATACAGTTCGCCTACCACTACCCCGATTTACCGGCGACGCTGCGCCGTGAAGCGCGTTTAAGTTTGTTCATTGCCGGTCTCTATGCGCTGTGGGAGAGCGGCTATGCCGTCTACCGCTTCATCCGGCTGCACGCCGGCGTCGTCGAATTTCGCATCGACTGGACCGACTTCGTCTTGCTGCTGTTTCTCGTGTGGCCTGCCATCGTCTTCGTCCGGCAAATGTACCGGCTAGACCCCAAAACGGGAGGGCTGCGGTCGCGATTGGCTGCACCGTGGCTACACCCCACCACCCGCCAGGCGCGCGCTTTGCGCGCCTTCGCGCTCATCTTCCTTTTCGTCAGTGGGTTAAGTCTCTTCAACCTCCTGCGCACCTTTTACCTGCTGTCGGTCGCGCTGGCAAACGTAGGAATCTCCGTGGGCATTTTGATCGCGCTGTTTGCCTTTGCGCTGGCCTACCTGAACCAGCGGGACGAAACCACATCCTTTATGGTAAAACTCGCCGGTATAGTCTTGACGACGGTGCTGGCAATCTTGGGCATCGTGGGATGGGCGATTTCCCCCACCTACATCGCCGATTACCAACCAGACCTATCCAGCAAGCGCGCGCTGCGCTTCACACCGAATGTGCAAGGCGGTTACGACATCCGCGATGTTCCCTTCGATTGGGAGAGCAATCTAGGACGCGATTTGCAGTTGGATGATGGAAGGAAAAACTACGGGTGCAGCGAAGCGTTCAATTTCACCTTTTTCTCCTATGGGCAAGACTACCAGGCGATCTACGCGTGTAACGATGGCACGATCAGCCTGGGACGGCCAGTGCGCTATCGTGAATACCAATACCGCTACGGTGCGGGCGTCCCTCTGTTGATGCCGCTGTTGATGGACTTGGATCCCACGATCAGCCCCGGCGGCGTCTTTGCCCGGCAGGAGCCCGACCGCCTCATCGTCACCTGGGATCGCTTGCGCGGGTTCCGCCAACGGCAAGCCGAGCTTACGTTCCAGGCGATCCTGCACACTGATGGAACTTTCGACTTCGTCTACGCGGATATACCGGAGAACCTGATCTTTGAGCCAAATGACAACCCGGGTGCGAGTTTATGGATGACAGGCGCGCTCCCCGGTCACTTGCGCAGCAGCGAACCGCAGATCACAGCATTCACGCAGACGCCCATAACCAGTGGCCCGGAGGGCGTGGTCCAAGATCACCTCCTGGAATTCCGCCAGCATCTCCACCGGCTGCTCGCCCCGCTGGGTGTATTAATCCTCGTGGCAAGCCTTTTCATCGTGATCAGCTTCCCGTTGATGTTTTACGTGAGCCTGGTGCAACCACTCAATGCGCTCGTGAATGGCTTGCGACGCGTCGAGGCCGGGGCGTACGACGTCGTCGTGCCGGAGCAGGCCCCGGACGAAATCGGCGCGCTCACGCGGATGTTCAACACCCTGACCGCGCAAGTGGGAGATTTGATCAGCACCCTGGAAGACCGCGTCAGTGCGCGCACCGCCGACTTGAACACGGCCAATGTGCGGCTGCGCGACGAAATCACCCAACGCGAACAGACGCAGAGAATGTTGGTCGAACAGCAACGCGCACTGGCGGCCCTCGAAGAACGCGAGCATCTATCCCGCGACCTCCACGATGGCCTGGGACAGATGTTGGGCTACATCAACGTCCAGGCGCAAGCAACGCAGACGTTCTTGAGCGACGGCCAGACTGAGGCCGCGCAACAAAGCCTCAGTGACCTCACCCATGCAACGCAAGACGCGCACACCGACATCCGCGCGCATATCCTGGGATTGCGCGCGCGGGAGACACCGCCGCAAGACTTCATCAGCGCGCTGCGGGATTTGCTGGAACAATTCGGCCGGCAACAGCACATCGCCACGCGACTGAGCGCGCCGGAACCCTTTCCGTCCGCACTCTTCGCCCCGGCTGTGGAAGAGCAAGTGGCGCGCATCCTCCAGGAAGGCCTGGTGAATATCCGCAAACACGCCCACGCGCAGCGCGTCGAAATCGCCCTCAGCCTCGTCGGCGACAATGTGCAGATTGTGCTCGCGGATGACGGTGTCGGATTCGCGCCAGACCTGACAGGTTTCGGAAAACCTGTCAGGTCTGATGAGACGCACTTTGGCTTGCAAATTATGCGCGAGCGGGCGGAACAAGTCGGCGGGACGCTGGAAGTCCGCGCTGCGCCGGGAGAGGGGACGCGCCTGCTGCTGACCGTGCCGCGCTTTGTCCCCACCGTGGGAGACGCACAGGACACCAGTCTACAGCATGTGCGGCTGCTGCTTGCCGACGATCACCCGCTGTTCCTCGACGGCCTGCGCAACCTGCTCATCGCGCGCGGGCTGAATGTGGTCGGCATGGCCTACGACGGCTACGAAGTGCAGGAGAAAGCGCGCGCGCTGCATCCCGACGTGGTGGTGATGGACGTGAACATGCCCAAGTGCGACGGGTTGACGGCCACACGCGCCATCAAAGCCGAATTCCCGGAGATGAAGGTCCTGATGCTAACCGCCGCCGAAGATGAGCACGTGCTCTTCGAGGCCATCAAGAGCGGCGCGTCGGGCTACCTGCTCAAGAACCTGGACGCCAACCGCTTCTGCGAGGCGATCACCGATCTACTGCGCAACGAGACGCCCATCGCGCCGGGACTGGCCGGGCGCATGCTGACCGAGTTCGCGCGCCTTGCTGCTGCTCCAGCGCCCGCTGGTACCCCAGCGGCTGCCGCCACGCCCGACCTCACCCCGCAGCAATGGGACATCCTGCGCCAGGTAGCCGATGGCGTCACCTACAAGGAAATCGCCGCCAAGATGTACGTGAGCGAGCAGACGGTGAAATATCACATGAACCAGATCCTCACGCGCCTCCAGGTGCAGAACCGCACCCAGGCGATTGCCTATTACCGGCAAACGCGCGGGTGACAGGAACACCACCAACACCGCCCCGAACGCTACCTGGCTGTGCCCCAACACGCTGCCGCGCAAGCTTTTCCTTGATTCACTTCACTCCGAGCGGATCGCCAGATCCGCGCCGCCAACGCGCAGGCCGGCCATAGAAATCTCCCTAGGAGACGTTGCACCTGATATGGGAGTGTGGTATACTGAGAGCAGAGCTAAAGACTATGGACAAACTCATTTTTGACGCCGGACCACTAATCACAGCCTGTCGATTCAATGCGCGCAATCAACCGGTCATCGATCACATCTTGAAGTGTGGTCAGGTTGCCATAGCGGCCTCAGTGCGTGACGAGGTTATCATCGCCGGCGCTCGTTATCCAGATGCGCGGATAGCTCAACAAAGGATCGAGCAGAATCGCATTGTTGTGCTTTCTCCACCTGAAAACCCTGATCTGGAGACGCTTATCGCAGTCTATGACTTGGGAGATGGAGAACGAGACACCATTCTATTAGCCGAGCAAGCAAACTGGCAAGACGCTGTTCTGGTCATTGATGATCATCTGGCCTACCTGGTCAGTGATCGAGTAGGGAAGCAAAAGCGTTTTCTGTTGGATGTACTCATAGACCTGGTCAAAGCCAGAAAGATGGATAAGAAACTTGCCATAGAGATCGTGAAAGCAATTCGTGGGCGTTATCCGCCAGCCTTTGTAGAGCATACGTTGCTCGTATTGGAGAGCTAAAGCATGTCATTAGTGAGTATCATACTCGAAAGACCGATCAGCCGGTTTGTCGAGCGCAAGAGCCAGGAGCGTCACATCTCACCACAAGAAACGGTCGCAGAGTTGGTCGCTCTGGGTTTTGAGACGCTCCTTGAGAAACTCTACCAACGCTACCGGTTGGGAGAGATCTCATTTGGCCGGTTGGCTCAGGAACTAGGCGTAACGACGTGGGAACTGGGTTACCTGTTGGAAGAACGGGGTTGGCCAGCTTATAATTTACCGTCCACATCGTAATCGTTCCAAGTGCTTCCAGCGGATCGCCAGATCCGCGCCGCCGACGCGAAACACCGCAACCTGACGATCCCCGGCACGCATTAGCACGCAGCCCATAACAGCGCAATCCCCCCACCACGGGGGGATTTTTGTCTCCCCCATTCTCGCCCCTCCCCCCTCGCCCCTCCCGTCTACCGTCTACTGTCTGCCGTCTACCTTCCACCCTATACCCCCAAGACTATACTTTTCCTATACTAAAGTATAGTGACAACGCCCCGCGTTTTTGATAAAGTATAAGCGTTTCTTACCTCATAAAGGATTGGTGTATGAGAAACGTCTTGCTCTACGGTGATTCTATCTTCCTGAGCGGTCTGGCGGCGCAGTTGCACGGGCTGGACAACGTGTGCGTCCGCCAACAATCCCCGCGCCAGAGGCCGCTCAACCTGCAAGGTTTGGATGTCGTCATCGTGGATTTTAGCGCCGTTGAGGCCGACGCCGTGCTGGATATCTTGCGCGCGCAGCCCGACATCAAGGTCGTCGGCGTCAATCCGGACGGCGGCGCGGTGACGGTACTCAGCGGTCAAGTCTTCCTGGCGCGCACTGTAGCAGAGGTCGTAGGGTGTCTGGACAGTTAGGCTCTTGACGCCAGACTTTGGACTATTTGGTACGAGGAGGCATCTATGGACATAAAACGAAAATCGTATGCAACGTTGCGGCTATGGCTAGGATTGCTTCTGCTGCTAGGCAGCAGCGCCCCTGTAGGGGCGGCAGCCGCCCCCATCGCTTTGAGCGCCGATGTATTCCTCACAATACAAGACATGCCGGATCCGGTGATGGCCGGCGCAGCCCTGACTTATCATCTGTATGTGATCAACGGCGGGCCTGATCCGGCGACCGGCGTGACAGTCACCGGCGTTTTACCAGAAAGCGTTGGCTACGAGACGTTCAGTGCGCCATCCGGAGTGACATGCGCCGCCGACGGGCAGGCGCTCACGTGCGCCCTGGGGACGCTGATCAACGGGCAGACCGTGGCAGTGGACGTCGCCGTCGCCGTTGACCCCGGCGCGCGCGGGACCTTGCGCTTCGCCGCCGTCGTCGCCGGCAACGAACCCGATCTCATCCCCGCCAACAACAGCGCCGCGGCACAGACGCAGGTGAATATCGACGTCAACCTGGAACTGGCCTTCCACGATGTCACGCCTGTTCCGGCGATTGCCGGCGCGCCGTTGACCTACGCGCTGGTGGTCGCCAACACCGGCCAATCCAACGCCACCCAGGTCGTGTTGACCGACACACTGCCCGCCGAAGTCCAGGTGACGGCGCTGACCCCCGACCAGGGCGCGTGCGAGGTGATCGACGTGGATATCGTCTGTGCGCTCGACGTGATCGGCCCGCAGCAAGTCGTCACCGTGTCCGTCGTGATGCGGGTGGATGCAGCGACGCGCGCGCCGCTCGCCCATCACGCCCGCGTGGATAGCCTCGAGCCGGATGCCGAACCGGTAAACAACGCGCGCTGGCTCGTCCTCCCGCTGATCGCCCGCAGTGATCTGCGCGTGCAAGCCTGGCCTGTCCCGGCTCCCATCATCTCCGACACACTGATGCTCGAACCTCCGGTGGCCGGGCGGCCTCTGGGGTATCTCATCCACGCCGAAAACCTCGGCCCGTCAGACGCCAACGCTGTGAGCCTGCGCGTCACGCTCCCGCCAAGCGTCACCCTCGACGGCGGCATGACCTCTACGCTCGGCGCGTGTGTTCAAAACGGCCTACACGTTATATGCGGGCCGGGATATATGACGGCCGGCTTCAGCGGCACATTACACCTCACCGTCACCGTCGACGCCAGCTTTGTGGGGACCCTGGCCTTGACCGCGACCATCTCCGGGCTGGAAACCGATCCTTTCCCCGACAACAACAGCGTCGTCGTCACCGTCCCCGTCGCCACCTACGCCGACCTGAGCCTGCTCTTGAGCGCGCCGGCGCCACTGTGAACCCCGGCAGTTTGCTGGCTTACCGCCACGTCATCTCCAACGCCGGCCCCTCCGACGCCGCGCCGGTGCTTGTGACCGATACGTTCCCCTCCGGTGTCATATTTGACAGCGCCGTGGGCGCGGACTGCACCGGCGGCGGCGCGCGCTGCACGATAGACCGGCTTGCGCCGGGCGACGTGATCACGTTCACCGTCTACGGGCGAACAGATACCACCGTCCGAGGAACGTTCGTGACCACCGCGACCGTCGCCAGTCCTGCGGAGAACTTGTATCCGGACAATAACACCGCGACGGCCATAACGACTGTGCGCATTTTTGTCTATCTGCCGCTGACGTTGAGAAGTTATCGGCCATGAGCTACGAATCACGAATCACGAATCACGGATTACTGATTACCAGTTACTGATTACAAGTTACCATTTAGGGGAGGTGTGCTTATGAAGAAAGGGTGGAGAATCCTTTATCGTGTTTTGTCCGCATTTGTTCTTACCATGACGTTGGCGATGTACTGCGCGCCGGTGGCGCAGGCCCACGTAGACGCCCAAAACAGGGCAAAATTTGAGGCCGCGCTCGCGGCGCAAGCGGCAGCCCAGGCGGAGGCAGCGCGCCAGCGCGAAGCCTCGCTAGATGCAGCCCAAGCCGAAGCGCAACTTATGGAGGCGTTCAACGCCTACCTCAATATGCCGGCCGACGCGCCCGCGCACGTCCGCCTGGAACACGAGGCGGCGATAGAGCGCGCGACGCAGTTGATGCAAGAAGCCGCCGCGGCGCAGCAAGCAGAGGCTCAAACCGCTTCCACCGCCGGCGACGTCGGCGTGACGGCGCGCCGCGACGCCGGGGGTTTCATGTGGAACTCCGCCGACCTCGCCGGC
>DYKY01000039.1 GCA_020722365.1 Thermoflexus sp. | reverse complement strand
ACTGGAATTTCTGGTCGGGCTGTTGAACACACCCAGTCCGACCGGCGACACGGAGCAGGCGATGGCCTATGTCGAACAGGCTGTGCGTGACCTGCAGTTGAGCGTCAGCCGCACGGTAAAGGGCGGCTTGGTGCTGACGTGGCCCGGCGACGCTACACGCCCGCGTGCGCTTACCGCGCATGTCGATACATTGGGCGCGATGGTCAGAAAGATCAAGAGCAATGGGCGGCTGGAATTGACGCTCATTGGCGGCTTCGACTGGCACTCCATCGAGGGTTGAAACTGTTAGCCAATAACCTACTACAACCTACTTGACACTACTGAAATCTCCGCATTTGACAAATTAAGGCATAGGTAGTAGGATCATTTATAAGAATTTGGTACCGAGAGTTCCTCGGAAAGTCACGCCTGTGGAGAGTGATGTAAGACCAATAGCAGTATCATTGGCGGCCTCTTTGAAGCAGGAACCAAGCACAGAATCTCATGGTAGATTTTGGTAGGTATTGGAGAACGGTGAAGGTTGTACGGTAGTGACGGCGTCAGGACAGCGCTATCGCGGCAGCATTCTGCCGATCAAGGCCTCCGTTCACGTCCACGGAGCCGAAGTACGCACATTGGAACGCAAGCAGGAGAACTATGAAGTGCGCCTGGACGCCGTCACCGACAGCGAGGAGACGACCGCGCAATTCGGCATCGAGGTAGGGGACTTCATTTACCTCGACCCGCGCGTGGAAATGAACGGTGGCTTCCTCCGTTCGCGCCACCTGGATGACAAGGCCGGCGTGGCCTGCATCTACGGGGCGCTGCTCGCGCTGCACCAGGCCGGTATGGCGCCGCTTTATCGCGTGAACGCACTGCTCTCGAATTACGAGGAGGTCGGTCACGGCGCGTCTGTGGGCATCCCTGCCGATGTGCAGGAGTTGGTCGTCGTGGACATGGCTGCCGTCGGCGAGGGACAGAGTTCGGACGAGTTCAGCGTGGGAATCTGCGCCAAAGACTCCGGCGGACCTTATGATCTGGGGTTGAGACGGAAACTGGAGCGCCTGGCGACCGACCATACCATCCCCTACAAAGTCGATACGTATCCGAGCTACGGCTCCGATGGCGAGGCAGCTCTGCGTGCTGGCGCCGATCTCAAGGTCGCGCTGATTGGGCCGGGGGTGGATGCCTCGCATGCTTACGAACGCACCCACCGCGATTCGATTGAGGCGACCACACGGTTGATTGTGGCCTATCTTCTCCAGGATTAGTCTGGTAGTCTTTAGTCTTGTAGTCTTTAGTTTGGCAGTCTTTAGAGTTTGTGGTTATCTGCGCCGCGCGATGGGCCGACTATCTGACTAATGACTATGCGACTATCCGACTACCGACTTGAGGACTGTGTTTATGCTTGACTGGGAGATTCCGTACCTGACGCCGGATTTGCCGGGCATCGGCGGCAAGATGCGCGTCGAGATTGATGACTTCATCGTCGAAGAGGTCCCTGCGTACGAACCGTGCGGCGAGGGTGAGCACACGTTCTTCGGCGTGGAGAAGCGCGACATTTCGACGCTGGCGCTCATCCAGCAAATCGCGCGGGCGTTGGGCATCTCCGAGCGGGAGATCGGCAGCGCGGGGCTGAAGGATGCGCGGGCGGTGGCGCGGCAGACGCTCTCGGTGCAGGGGGCGCTGCCGGAGACGCTGCTGGCGCTGGAATTGGAGAAGGCGCGGATTCTCTGGGCCAAACGCCACACCAACAAGCTGCGCAGTGGGCACTTGCGCGGCAATCGCTTCACACTGCGCCTCCGCGACGTTGCGCCGGACGCTGAGACGCGAGCCGCTGCCATCGTCGAACGACTGCTGGCGCGCGGCGTCCCCAACGGCTACGGGCGACAGCGCTTCGGCAATCGCGGGAACAACCACGCGATGGGTCTGCTGCTATTGCGCAACGACCGTGCGGCGCTTCGAACGCACGGCATCCACCATCTTTCTCACAAAATGCGCCAGTTCCTCGTCAGCGCGGTGCAGTCGGCGCTCTTCAATGCCGTGCTCGCGGCGCGCATCGAGCGCGGTCTGCTGGATGACATCCTGCCCGGCGACGTGGCCCGCAAAGAGGAGACTGGCGGCATCTTCATTGTTGAGGACGTGGATGCCGAACGCCC
The DNA here is from genome assembly GCA_020722365.1 of Thermoflexus sp. GTDB lineage: Bacteria > Chloroflexota > Anaerolineae > B4-G1 > SLSP01 > DSWT01. The sequence goes on along the minus strand of DYKY01000039.1, from coordinate 24,445 downwards.
GCGCGTCAAAGCGTGGGAGATCAGCGCCACCGGGCCGATCTACGGCTACAAGATGCTCGCGGCGCAGGATGAGGCCGGGGCGCTGGAAGCCGCTATCCTGGATGAAGCCGCGATCGCACTGGCAGATTTCCGCCCGTTCAAAGCAAAGGGCAGCCGCCGTCCTTTGCGCTACTATCCCGAAGGGCTATCGTGGCAAATGGAAGGACCGAGCGTGCTCACGCTCTCGTTCTTTGCTCCCAAAGGCGCGTATGCCACGTTGCTGTTGCGCGAGTTGATGAAAACGGAGGTGGTGCTGGAAGACGAGGCCGCTGGAGACAGCGAGGCTGGTGAAGACAGGGATGCTGATGTGTAGCCTCTTGTTTGATCTCTTGGGAAGCTGAAATTATGTTATAATATTGTTGTAAGCAGTTGCGATTTACATAGAAGCCAGGCGTGGTTGTGCATAATCACAAGGGAAATACCGATGTCTGCATTTGAGATTACTTTGATGATTGAACAGTTGGAAGAAGGTCCCTATCTGGGAACCAGCCCGGAATTGCCTGGCCTGATTGTACAGGCTGACACACCAGAAGAAGTGCTTGCGCTGGCCCCTGGGATCGCGCATGATCTGATTGCTGTGATGCGTGAAATCGGACAACCGCTGCCGCGCCGACTCCACGCCATTCCCACCCCCCGCCGTGTCGCGTTGATGGTTCCTGCATGACCTACCGCGAGTTGACGCGCAAGTTGCGCGCGCTAGGGTGCGAATTCAAGCGCGCCAGCAAAGGCAGTCACGAAATCTGGGTCAACCCAAATGCGAACCTGGCAACCGTGATTCCGCATCATCCCGGCGATATCCCCAAAGGCACACTCCACGCGATTATCAAACAATTAGGGATTTCCCCCGGTGAGTTCGCTAAGGCATAATGCTTTGATCTCTGTGAGGGTATTTGCCGTCTCCGCAGAATAGCCCCTGCAGTTTCCAGTCTTCCGCGTAGCCGGTTCAGCACCATCTGCACAATGCTGGCCTTCTACATCTTCTGCTCATTCGAGCAACTCTTGTTCGTCATTGGACATCTTTCAAAGCGTATTCTAAGCTTCTGTTAACGCTCTGCTAATTATCCTGTGCGATACTGATATGGGGACATAGTGGAGGCACATATGGATAAGCAACAGAGCAAAAAGGTAGGTTTTTCAGCGATTTACCTGCTGGTGGCGATTCTGCTCGCCGCACTTTTCCAGCAGTTGATTTTTCGTCCACTGGTTATTCGCTGGACGGAAGTCCCGTACAGTCGCTTTATCGAGCAGTTGGAGGCTGGCGAGATCGCCGAAGTGCAGTTGACGGAAGATCGTATTATGTATACTTGCTGCGCCAACGTTGAGGAGGCGGAGCAAGGCCAGGTGAATAACGTTGTGCGGGTGGACGATCCCGATCTGATCCAGCGCTTGGTCGATGCCGGGGTGAAGTTCTCCGCCGAAGCGCCAACCAATGCTTTATTGCCGATGTTATTGGGCTGGGTTATCCCCTTGCTGCCCCTGGGGCTGATCTGGTACTTCGGGATGCGGCGCATGGGCGAGGCGGGGGCCGGTGTGATGTCCATCGGCAAGAGCAGGGCCAAGGAGATCACCGGCGAGAAGACGGGCATCAAGTTTGAACACGTCGGCGGCGTGGATGAGGTGGAAGTCGAACTGAAAGAGATCATCGATTTTCTCAAAAACCCGGCGCGTTTCACCCGTCTGGGCGCCAAGTTGCCCAAGGGCGTGTTGCTCGTCGGGCCGCCCGGCACGGGCAAGACGTTGCTGGCGAAGGCTACCGCCGGAGAGGCCGGCGTGCCTTTCTTCTCCATAAGCGGCTCAGACTTTGTGGAGATGTTCGTCGGGGTGGGGGCGGCGCGCGTCCGCGACCTTTTCGAACAGGCCAAACGCCGTGCGCCGTGTATCGTCTTCATCGACGAGATCGACGCCATCGGGCAATCGCGCGTCACGGTGGGGGCGATTGGTTCCAATGACGAACGCGAGCAAACATTGAACCAGCTTTTGTCCGAAATGGACGGCTTCGAACCCAACCAGGGCGTCATCATCATGGCCGCGACGAACCGGCCTGAAATTCTGGATCGGGCGTTGCTTCGTCCAGGGCGGTTTGATCGTCAGGTGCAGGTCGGCATGCCCACCGAGGAAGGCCGGCGGCAAATCCTTGCCATCCACACACGCGACGTGCAATTGGCGGAGGATGTGGACTTGGGACGTGTGGCGCAGATCACGGCCGGGTTTTCGGGCGCGGACCTGGCGAACATCGTGAACGAAGCCGCGCTGTTGGCCGTGCGCAGTGATCGCCAGGCTGTGACGATGGGCGATTTCGACCTTGCCATCGAGCGCGTGGTCGCCGGATTGCAACGCAAGATCACGCTCAAGCCCGAACTGAAGCGTCGCGTCGCCTATCACGAGGGTGGGCACGCGCTCGTCGCGCAGTTGCAGCCCGATACCGATCCCGTTCACAAAGTCAGCATTATCCCCACGGCGAAGGGCGCGCTGGGCTATACAATGCAGATGCCGGAAGAGGACACCTATCTGATGAGCAAGCGCGAGTTGGAGGAGCGTCTGGCCGTGATGCTGGGTGGGCGCGCGGCGGAACTGCTCGTCTTCAACGACACGTCCACGGGCGCGGCCAACGACTTGCAGGTAGCCACCAACCTGGCGCGGCGTATGGTGACGGAGTTTGGGATGACAGAGGCACTCGGCCCGGTACGCTATGCGGCGGATGAGGGCACGGGCTATCTGGTCCGCCTGGAAGGGATGCGAAGCGACGTCAGCCCGGAGACGGCGACGTTGATCGACAAGGAGACGCGCCGCATCATCGAAGACGCCGAACGGCGGGCGGTGAAGCTATTGCAGCAACACAGCGAGACGCTCCACGAGATCGCCCGCATCCTGCAGGAGAAGGAAGCCATCAGCGGCGACGAGATCAAACGACTGGTGCAGAAAGCGGTATGATAGAGCGGTTGAAATCTCAAGCCTCGGAGGAGTGTCTTCGAGGCTTGAGTTTTGAGGTGAAAGCGGTGTGTTCGGCGTAGCTCGACTGGATAAGGGCACTCTTGTCCTTAGCTTGGATCCGATCAAGTGCAATTTTCACCGGGATACGGTTTTGTTCTCTTGCTTGAGCATACCGGGCTACTAAAGTCTCACGTTGGGCAAGGTAGTGTGAAAGCTTGTTGCGCCAGACCGGAGTGTTATAGCTCCGCAGCAATGCCAACGTAGTTGGCTCAATCTGGTAAACGGTTTTTGGACTGTTCACCGGACGGTCTGGTTCATCAGGATTGTACAATGCGATACCGGCTGCCATAAATTGATGTATGGTTTGTCGGCGAAAGGTTTCGCGTGTGTTAGGTGCGTATTCTCGTTGATAATGCTCCCGCGCCCAGTTCATAATCGGTGTGATGCCCATCAGCGGCGCCTCGGCCATTGACCATAGTCTGTTGGGTGTAAGATTCAGCAGTGCAAGCAAGCACAAGGCTGAACGTTCGTTTTGTTGGGCACGCGGTAGTCCAAGGGAAACGAGAATTGCCGTTGCTTCGGTGATGTGGTCGTGAGTGTTATTTGTCATATTTCAGGTTTTCCATCTGTTCATCAATTAAGGATTGATTCAGGCTTCTGCGGCGCATAGCCCATTCTCCTAAAGCGATCAGGATTGCTTTGTTTGGATAGGTTATGCGCCTGAGATCGGTCGCATTGACTTGGGTATGACCGTTGAAACGGCGAAAGCTTTCATCAACAAAAGTACTGTTGAGGAATACTGCAAGCCCATACGCCAATGCCTTCGGCAATCCCTGTTTGTTTTGATGAAATACGTTGAGGTGATTCTCAAACCCAAGCAACGCAGTATCAGGAAAATCGCTCGGTCTTACAACACTGGCGATAACGCGACGGCGTTCTTCTTTTGACGAGAATCGCCGGACCACACAGTAGAATCCATTTGGATAGAGCCATTTTTCGGTTTCAAGTCTATGTTGAATTGCGTTGGGTTTCTTTAATTCAGGTTTCGGCCAATCGATAGTCCAATCACTGAAGTGGCCCGGGTATAGTAATGGAACAGTATCCTCCTCCGGCATATCGCGCAGGTATGCTTTCAACCGAAAATCCACAACCGGGCCGGTTGAGACTTGAATGTTTATTTCCTCTAATGTATAGCCATTTGGATTCGGGGCCTTTTGTTGGGGCGAAGTCGGGACGTGGATAAATTGCTCTGGGTCATCTGGAAACACAATCTGGTCAAATGCATACTCATATGTTGCCAGATCGCTGAAGCTGTCATCAGTCGAGGTCGTGATGAGCACTTTATCCTGAACAGCGCTGCGTTCCAGCATGACGATGAGGTTCTCTTGTAATACAGCATCGTCTTGGAAAGCTTTGTTCCGCGAGGCGAACAAATGCATCTTTCGGATAGCGGCGCGCTGTAGAATGTATTGACGAAAGGGACGGTAATATGGTCCATTGCAGAAACTGCGCGGGATAATGGCCACCAATTGACCATAATCTTCCAGCAACGACAAAGCCAGCGCCACGAAAGCTGGGTACAAGTTTACCGTTTCGATACCGACGCGGCGCAAGGCTAGGCGGTATGCGGAATTACTCCTGATCTTCTTGTAAGGTGGATTGAGGATAACGTGCGTGTATGGTGACAGCGTTTCAGCAAAAAAATTCCTGCTCAACGAATCCACCGCAGCATGGATGAAATCATCTCCTCGGATAGCCGACACGACGTTGAGTTGCTTGCTATATTGGTTTAGTGTTTGAGACAGATAGGGATGCAGGCTGGTATCAATCTCAAAGGCATCGACTTCGACGCGTTGGAAATCAAAACCCCCGGCGGCCCATCTCTCCAGAAAGGCAGCAGAGAGAGAGCCGATCCCAGCACCGGCATCAAGCAAACGGCAAGTGCTTGTGATTTCCCGATCGAACAATCCGGCCATAAATCGCGCTGTTCTGGCTGGCGTGAAGAACTGACCAAGTTCTGCTTTGCGCTTTGAACTGGTTGTCCTCGATATAACCAACCTTGATCGTTCGACTTCTGAAAGCAATGGTACGTCTCCCCTCAGCATTCTTGACATTTCAACGATAGCACACCCCCCGCGAAATGTCAATGGATTCTCCCAATTCCCGATTTTCCGGGCACAGCTGATCTTACCTTTTACTCCTGTTGCAAAGCCTTATTTTCGGGGTAGAATAAGGCATACACGTGAGGACGTTGACTGTCCGAAGTGCTGTCGGGAAGGGCGGCGGGCTATCTTTCCGGCAGAGTTAGCTCGGAGCCAGGCCTACCAGACTATCGGACTCACGACGACGAGACTATCGGAGGAGGAAGACCATCACTACCGCTGAAATCCAGAAACGCTTGCAGTATCAGTTCACGCATCCTGGGCTTTTAGAACTGGCCCTGACGCATCCTTCTTTCGCACATGAGCATCCCGAGGAAGGCGGTGAAGAACATCACAACCAGCGACTGGAGTTTCTCGGCGATGCGGTGCTCGATTTCCTGGTCGCGGCCTGGTTGTACCAAAAACACCCCGATCTTCCCGAAGGTCCGTTGACGCGCTTGCGGGCCACGTTGGTCTGCACGACAACATTAGCCTCCCTGGCGCAGCGTCTCGGATTGGGCGAGGCTCTGCGGCTGGGACGTGGTGAGGAGGAGAGCGGTGGAAATACCCGTCCCGCCAATCTGTGTGACGCCTTCGAAGCGCTTGCTGGGGCGCTTTATTTGGATGGGGGGCTGGAAGTGACCTGGCAGCGCCTGGAACCATGGTTTGCGCAGGAGGCTCAGGCGATTCTCTGCGCCGGTTCCGATGTCGATGCTAAATCGCGCTTTCAAGAGTGGGCGCAGGCCGACCTCGGTATCACGCCGGCGTACCGGATTGTCGATGAGAATGGCCCCGATCATGCCAAAGTGTTCACGGCCCAGGTGCTACTGAACGAGCAAGTGGCGGGTGAGGGACAAGGCTCTAGCAAGCGCCTGGCGGAGCAGGCTGCCGCGCAGGCGGCATTGGATGCTTTGACTTGATGGCTGGATGTTGGATATTCGATATTTGATGTTGGATACTGGTTACTCATTACCCGTTACCAACTAGCCGTTAACAAGCACTGAGAGGAAGAATAGGTATGATGCGTTTTGATCGGTTCACCGAGCGCGCCCAAGAGGCGGCGCAACGGGCGGTAGAGCTGATGACCCGTTATGGGCACAGCCAGGTCGATGTAGAACACTTATTGTTAGCGTTGATCCAACAGCAGCAGGGGACCGTCCCGGCGTTGTTGCTGGAAATGGGGGCGAATCCCGGGCAGCTATCCGACGCGCTGGATATGTTGCTGCGCCAAAATTCCCGTCCCGGCATCTATGGCGCGGGCGGCGGACAGCAGATCTTTATCACCCCGCGTGTCAAGCGTGTGCTCGATCTCAGCCAGGAAGAAGTAACCGCGCTTAAAGACGAGTATATTTCCACGGAACACCTTTTTCTGGCGATCACGCTGGAACGCAATACGGGCGTCGCCCGATTGCTGGCGGATAACAACATCACCCACGACCGCACGATGGAAGTGGTGCAGAAGATGCGCGGTGGCCAAAAACTCACCAGCCCCCAAGCGGAGGCGCAGTTCCGCGTGTTGACGCGCTTCAGCCGCGACCTCACGCAGATGGCGCGCGAGCGCAAGCTCGATCCGGTGATCGGGCGGGACGAGGAAATCCAGCGGGTGATCCAGATCCTCGTGCGCCGCACCAAAAGCAACCCCGTGCTCATCGGTGAGCCGGGCGTAGGCAAGACCGCCATCGTCGAAGGCCTGGCGCAGAAAATTGCCGGCGACGATGTGCCCGAAATCCTCAAGGGCAAGCGCCTGGTGCTGCTCGACCTGGGCGCGCTGGTCGCCGGGACACGCTTCCGGGGCGAGTTCGAGGAGCGGCTGAAGATGATCCTCGAAGAGGTGCAGCGCGCTGAGGGCGAGATTGTGCTCTTCATCGACGAATTGCACACCGTCGTCGGGGCGGGGAACGCGCAAGGGGCGCTGGATGCGTCGAATATGATCAAACCGGCGTTGGCGCGTGGTGAGTTGCAGTGCATCGGCGCGACGACGTTGGACGAATACCGGCAGTACATCGAAAAAGACGGCGCGTTGGAGCGTCGTTTCGCGCCGGTCTTTGTGGACGAGCCTTCGGTGGAAGATACGATTGAAATGTTGCGCGGTTTGCGCGACCGCTACGAGGCGCATCACAAAGTCCGCATCTCCGACGAAGCGTTGGCAGCGGCGGCGCGGTTGGCGCATCGCTACGTCACCGACCGACATCTGCCTGACAAGGCGATTGACATTGTGGATGAAGCCGCCGCGCGTTTGCGGGTGGCGCTGTTTACACTGCCGCCAGATTTGAAGGAAATGGAAGCGGAAATCAACCGCTTGCGCGTTGAAGAAGAAGCGGCGGGCAACATGCGCGACTACGAGCGCGCCGCCGAGGTGAAGACACAACGCCTGCGTCAGGAAGAGATTTTCACCGCTAAACGTGAAGAGTGGCGGAATCGCCATCAACTGGATGAACTGGTGGAGGCGCAGGACATCGCCGCTGTCGTTTCCGCGTGGACGGGCATCCCCGTGTATCAGGTTTTGGAGAAAGAGGCCGACAAGCTGCTACGCATGGAAGAGGCTGTCCAGCAGCGGATCATTGGACAGGATGAGGCCATCAGCGCCATCGCGGACGCCATTCGCCGGGCGCGGGCCGGCCTGAAGGACCCCCGCCGCCCCATCGGCAGCTTCCTCTTTCTGGGCGCTTCCGGCGTGGGGAAGACAGAGACGGCGAAGGCGCTGGCAGTATTCCTCTTCGACGACGAGGATGCGCTGTTGCGCATCGATATGAGCGAATATCGCGAGAGCCATACCATTTCGCGTTTGTTCGGTGCGCCGCCGGGATATGTGGGCTACGATCAGGGCGGGCAGTTGACCGAGGCCGTGCGGCGGCGTCCTTACCAGGTGGTGCTCTTCGATGAGATCGAGAAGGCGCACCCAGACGTATGGAATGCGTTGTTGCAAATTCTTGATGAAGGCCGACTCACCGATGGGCAAGGGCGCAGCGTCGATTTCCGCAATACCGTGGTGATTATGACGTCCAACATCGGCACTGCCTACGGCAAGCGCGGCGGGGCGCTCGGTTTCGCGCGCGGGGCTGACGATCAGGATGAGGAGGTGCGCCGCCGCACTCTCGCCGCGATTAAGGAAACCTTCCGCCCGGAATTCATCAACCGCGTTGACGAGATTATCATCTTTGCCAACCTCACACTGGACGATGTGGCGCGCATCGTCGATTTGCAGATGCAGGAAGTGCAGGCGCGTCTCAGCGACTACAATTTGCATGTCACGCTGACGGAGGCGGCTAAGCGGTGGTTGGCCAAGCAGGGCTATGATCCGCAGTTTGGCGCGCGCCCATTGCGCCGAGTGATCCAGCGCCACGTGGAAAGCCCGTTGAGCGTCCAAATTTTGCGGGGCAATTTCGGCCCTGGGACGCATATCTATGTGGATGTGGGTAAGGGGAGCGGCGCCGCCGGGACTGAAGAAGCATTGGAATTTCGTGCCGTTGAACCCGAGGAAGACGCCGAGCGCATGGTCTCCACTGCGGCGCCGGTCCCTGAGGCCCTGGTTGAGGAAACAGCATAAACCGCGTCATCATCTTGATCTGTGGGCAGTGATCATCGGTCAGGTAGGAGGCGATGATCGAGGGATTCCCCGAGAGGCAATGTGATATTTTACATCTGCAACAAGGCTCTTTTTCCTCTACTCTTGTTGCCAATCTTGTACTATGATGTAGGCAAGGTTCAGAAATCTTGCTTTTTACCTTACACTTTCACGCTTGACGAGGCACAAAGTGTAAAGGTAATCTGGGCCATCCCATGATGTATATCATGAAACAGGTGGTATTTGTTAAAGCACACTCTACATATCTCGGTAGACCACGAAGGAGGTGGGGCAATCGCAGGAGACACATAGAGAGCGCAGGCACAGTTTTTGATTTCAAAATCTTGTAACCAATTTGTTAATTTAAGGAGGAGTCCTATGTTGAAGAAGTTGTGGGTTTTACTGAGTCTGGTGCTGGTCACCACCATGTTGGTGGGCTGCGGTGGTGGTGGCGCGGGCGGAAAGCTCAAGGTTGGTATGGTCACCGATATGGGTGGCGTAGATGATAAGTCCTTTAATGCGACCTCGTGGAAGGGCGTGCAGCGTGCGATTGATGAGTTGGGCATAGATGGCAGCTATTTGGAGTCCAAACAGCAGACGGACTATGCCACGAACCTCGCCCAGTATGTCAATCAGGAAGCTGATTTGATCATCACGGTGGGTTTCTTGCTGGCGGATGACACCGCGGATTTTGCCTCCCGCTATCCCGACACCAACTTTGCTATCGTGGACTTCGGTTCCCTGGGTGACAATGTGCGTGGTTTGACCTTCAGCACCGACGAAGCGGGTTTCTTGGCTGGCTACGCGGCGGCTGCAGCGACCAAGACCGGTAAAGTTGCTACTTTCGGCGGCATCAACATCCCCACTGTTGCCATCTTTATGGTGGGCTATGAATACGGCGTGAACTACTACAATCAGCAGCACGGTACCAATGTCGAGGTGCTGGGTTGGGAGACGGCCGCGAACGACGGCGTTTTCGTAGGCAACTTCGAATCAACCGATGATGGCCGTCGTGTTGCGGAGACCTTCATGAACGAAGGCGCCGATGTCATTATGCCGGTGGCCGGTCCCGTAGGTCTGGGCACCGCGCAGGCCGTCAAGGAACGCGGTAATGCCTGGGTCATTGGTGTCGATACCGACTGGACCGTGAGCGCGGCGGAGTATAAGGACGTCATTCTCACCAGCGTGCTCAAGAACATGGACGTCGCCGTCTTTGATACCATCAAGGCCGTACAAGCTGATGATTTCGCAGGGTTCAATGGCGAGAATTACGTCGGTACGTTGGCGAATGATGGTGTAGGTATAGCACCAATTGCCTCCGGTGCGGTACCCGCGGGCATCTCGGACGAACTGGAGCAGATCAAGGCCGACATTATCGCCGGTAAGATCAACACCGGTTGGGCCGAATATTCCGCGAGTCTGGAGTAGTAAGTGATGCGCAGAGGCGCGGTCATTTGACCGCGCCTCTGTTCTAATCTGTCAGTTTTTTGACTGCAAGGTTTTGCCGTGCGGTCACAAAACCACCTCTCTGGTAGCGATTTCCAGGGCTGAGATACAGGGTTCTCCCCTAAGAACATGGGATCTCGGTGGGTATTTTTGAAGGAGGAAGCTATGCCCCCCGTTTTGGAACTGAAAGGTATTACGAAACGCTTTCCTGGGGTGTTGGCGAATGACCACATTGATCTGACCCTGGAAGAAGGCAAAGTCTTGGCGCTTTTAGGGGAAAACGGGGCCGGGAAAAGTACGTTGATGAATGTCCTCTACGGCTTGTACACGCCGGATGAGGGCGAAATCTTCGTGCGCGGCCAGAAAGTCGACATTCACGGCCCTGGGGATGCGATTGCGTTGGGGATTGGCATGGTGCACCAGCACTTTATGCTCGTGCCGGTCCTCACCGTAACCGAGAACGTGATGCTTGGCATGGAATCCATCAAGAACAAGCTGTTTCTGGATCGTGAAGTGGCTGCCAAGCGGATTCACGAGATCTCCGAGCAGTATGGCCTGGACGTAGACCCCTATGCGATGGTGGGCGATTTGCCTGTGGGCATCCAACAGCGGGTGGAGATCATCAAATTGCTGTACCGCCAGGCCGATATTCTGATTTTGGACGAGCCGACCGCGGTACTGACGCCCCAAGAGGTGCACGGACTTTTTCAGGTTATCCGTTCTCTGCTCGCTAAAGGCAAGTCCATTATCTTCATCAGCCATAAGTTGAAGGAAGTCCTCGAAATCTCCGATAGCATCGTTGTGTTGCGTGGTGGTCGCATAGCCGGATCGGCGCTGCCACAGGAGAGCAATGAGCGCAGCCTTGCTTCGTTGATGGTGGGCCGTGAGGTGATTCTCACCGTGGCAAAAGAGAAGGCGCAGCCCAAGGAGCCGGTGCTGGAAGTGAAGAACCTGCGCGTTATGGGCGAGGGAGCGCACGTCGTCGTCCGCGATGTCTCCTTCGACGTGCGTGCGGGTGAGATCGTGGGCGTGGCCGGGGTGCAGGGCAATGGGCAGACCGAGTTGGTGGAATCGTTGACGGGATTGCGCCCAGCGCAGGGTGGCGCGGTGCGCTTGTTGGGTAAGGATGTGACCCACGCCTCGCCGCGCGTGATCACGGAAGCAGGCACATCGCATGTCCCCGAAGATCGGCAACGCGATGGTCTGGTGCTCAGTTACCCTATCGCCGACAACTTGATCATGAATACGTATTATCTTCCTCCCATTGCGCGGGGTGTGGTCCTGCAGGAGGCGGCGATCAAGGAGCGCGCTGAACGTTTGGTGGCTGAGTATGACGTCCGCACGCCCAGCATTATGACGCCTGTGGGCAGCCTATCCGGCGGTAACCAGCAGAAGGTCATTGTGGCCCGTGAGCTGAGCCGCCCGGATCAGTTGGTGATTGCCTCGCAGCCCACGCGTGGGCTGGACGTCGGTTCCATCGAATATATCCATTCCCAACTTATCCGCAAACGTGATGAGGGGGCGGCGGTGCTGGTCGTTTCCGCCGAATTGGATGAGATTCTCTCACTGGCGGATCGTATCGTTGTCATGTTCGAGGGCCGGATTATGGACATCGTACCCATCGAGAAAGCAACCCGCGAAGATATCGGGTTACTCATGGCAGGCATTCATCCCGATGAACACGGGGCCGACGTCGTGGCCACAAAGGAGGCAGCATGAGCGAGAAGAACACTACGCAAGGAAAAGCCCAGAAGCGCCGCTCTCGTGGCCGTTGGCGCGCGTTGCTCACACCCTTGATGGCGATTGTCACGGCGCTAATTCTAGGCGCGGTGGTGATTGTCGTGACGGATACCTCCGTCTACGATGCGTTTGGGGAGGGTTTCGGCGCCGGTCTGCTGCGCATCGTGGAGGTGGTCGTTACCGCTTACGGGTCTTTTTTCGCCGGTGCTTTCGGCGACCCGGCGCGGATGGTGCGGGGCTTGAGTACCTGGATCACCACCGGTGATGGGTCGGATTGGGTGCAGTCGTTGTATCCTCTCACCGAGACTTTGCGCTACGCTACGCCGTACATCTTCGCCGGTTTGGCCGTGGCACTCGGTTTCCGCGGTGGCCTCTTCAATATTGGCGCAGAAGGCCAATACTTCATCGCTGGATTGACAACGGTCTTTGTGGGCTATTCGCTTACTGGGGTGCCGTGGTTCATCCATGTGCCGCTGGCGCTCCTGGCCGGCATCCTCGGCGGCGCGGCGTGGGGTGCTATCCCCGGCTATCTCAAGGCCAAGACGGGTGCGCATGAGGTGATCAATACGATCATGCTTAACTACATCTCTTTCCGCCTCGCGGAATATATGCTGGATGTGGGCGGCCCGATGGCGCGCGGCGATGGGCGTCCGGTCAGCCCTGTGATCCAGCCTTCGGCCCAGTTGACGCAGTTCTTCCCCTCCAATCCCAATATCCGCTTTAACGTGGGGTTCTTTATCGCGCTGCTGGCGGCGGTTTTTGTGTACTGGTTGCTGTTCAAGACGACGATCGGCTATGAAATCCGCACGGTAGGCCAGAATCCACGCGCGGCGAAATACGCCGGGATGAACGTGCCCCGCACGGTGGTGCTCACCATGGCACTGAGCGGCGGTCTTGCGGGCCTGGCGGCGTCGCACGACATTCTCGGCGTCATCGGCTTTATGCCCAACTCTTTCTCTTCGGGTTACGGTTTTGATGCGATCGCATTAGCGTTACTCGGCAATAGCCATCCATTTGGCGTAGTGCTGTCATCATTGCTCTTCGGCGCGTTGCAGGCCGGCGCCCGTAACATGCAAGCCATTGCGCGTGTCCCTCTGGACCTCACCGACATTCTCCAGGGGCTGATCATCATCTTTATCGCGGCCCCGGCAATCATCCGGGCTTTGTACCGGCTGCGCACACCGGACGAGGGCGAGGGGGCGGTGATGACACGCGGGTGGGGACAGCTGTAGGAGGTTGTCATGAACGAGAATTCGAAAGATACTCGCCGGGCGCGCACATGGGGCATTGTTTTCCTGGTTTTTGCGGCATTGATGCTTGTCCTTTTCCTCCCCGGTACGACGGGAAGCCAGCGGACAACCTTTGCCTTCGATCTGGAACTGAGTGAAGCGTTGCCTATCGGCAGTCTGACTTTCAGCACGCAAGGGGGGCTTTACCTGCTGGTCGTGCTGGCGGTTTTCCTGGGGGCCTGGCAACTCGCCAAGGGCTTCAAACAGGTGTACTTGATTCTGGGTGTTGTGGTGCTGGCGTTCGTGTTGGCTTTCCTTACCTGGGCAGCCCGCGACAACTCGATGAATATGACGGGGATGTTGCAGGCAACCTTGCTCAGGGCGGTCCCCATCACCCTGGCTGCGTTGAGCGGTGTTATGTGTGAACGCTGTGCCGTCATCAACATCGGTATCGAAGGGATGATGCTCACCGGCGCTTTCACTTCAGCCTTGATCGGTAGCCTCACTCAGAATGTGTGGGTGGGGTTGTTCGCGGCGTTGAGCGCCGGTGGCTTGATGGGGGCGCTGCTCGCGGTGATGGCTATTCGTTACAAGGTCGATCAGATCATAGCGGGCACGGCGATCAACATCTTGGCGACAGGTTTGACCAGCTACTTTAGCTCGCGCTATCTGCAGTCCATTCCCGAATTGAACAGGCCGCCTACGTTTGTTCAGTTGCCGTTGCCGGTTCTGTCGCGCATCCCCATTGTCGGGCCGGTGCTCTTCACGAACACGGCGCCGGTTTACCTGATGTTGATCCTGGTCGCTGTGATTCACGTGATGCTGTTCTACACCCGGTGGGGTTTGCGCACGCGTGCCGTGGGGGAGCATCCCCAGGCTGCCGATACGTTGGGCGTGAACGTGTTCAAGACACGCTATGTCAATGTCATCCTCGGTGGTATGATCGCCGGATTGGGTGGGGCGTATCTGGTGCTGAGTTCGGTGGCCCGATTCGATGAGAATATGACCGCCGGGCGCGGTTTTATCGGCCTCGCAGCGATGATCTTCGGCAAGTGGAGTCCGATTGGCGCTCTGGCTGCCTCGCTGATCTTCGGCTTTGCGGACTCGTTGCGGACCAATCTGGCGATTCTGCGTGTGCCGATTCCATCGCAGTTCCTGTTGATGGCGCCATACCTGGTGACGATGATCGTCCTGGCGGGGGTGGTAGGACGGGCCAATCCGCCTGCGGCCGACGGTCAACCTTACGAGAAACAGTAGCTGCCGTTCCCTTTCCCAGGCCGCTCCATTTCCAGGATCGCCGATGGAGTGAGTTGTGAGGGGAAGGTGTGTCTCTGCACCTTCCCCTACTTTATTGCCAGCATAGGGATGCCTGCCGGCTGTGAGGAGGTTGTATTTGACGCACGTGCAGTTAAGCTCTTTGGACGTATCTACATCTTTGCGCTCGATTGCCGAACAGTTCGATTTTGTGGGTGAGGTGCTGGATGTACAGCGTTATGGTTCCGGCAATGTGAACGATACATTTCTGGTCACACTGGCCTCCGATCCACGCGAAAAGGCGATTCTGCAGAAGGTCAATCAACAAGTTTTTCGACACCCAGAGTTGATCATTCTGAATATGCGTGCGTTTATGGAGCATATTGGGACAACGAATGGGAGATGTGCGGATACTCAGGGACGCCGTTGGGAGACGCCCGATATCATCAGTACCAAAGCTGGCGCGGACTATTGGCGTGACCCCGAAGGCGGCTTCTGGCGCATGACCACGTTTGTCAAGGATGCACAGACCTACGATACGATTCGCGACCAGCGCCATGCCGGGGAAATCGGCTATGCGCTTGGCCGGTTCCACAGCCTGATCAGCGATCTGCCGGTGGAGAGTCTGTACGATACGCTCGAAGGGTTTCACATCACCCCGCGTTATCTGGCACACTACGATGTCGTTGTGGCGAACGGCTATCATAAATCGTCACCCGATATCGAATATGGGCGGGATTTTGTGGCGCAGCGTCGCGCCTGGGCCTCGGTGTTGGAGGATGCGGTCCGGCGCGGCGAATTGATGTTGCGTCCCATCCACGGCGATCCTAAGGTCAACAACATTCTGATCGACGATGTCACCGGGCAGGCCGTCAGCGTGATCGATCTGGACACGGTCAAGCCGGGGCTGGTGCATTACGACATCGGCGACTGTCTGCGCTCGTGTTGCAATCCCCTGGGCGAGGAAACCGAGGCTTTCGACGCGGTGCGGTTTGAAACCGATCTATGCCAGGCGATTTTGGAGGGCTACCTGACCGAGGCGCGGCATTTTATGACCGGCAAGGATTACGACTACATCTATGACGCGGTGCGCTTGATCGCGTTTGAGCTGGGGTTGCGGTTCTTTACCGATTATTTGGAGGGCAATGTCTACTTCAGGACGAAAGATGCTGAACACAACTTGCGCCGCGCCCTGGTGCAGTTCCGGCTGACCGAGAGCATCGAGGCGCAGGCTGCCGCCATCCGGGCGATTGTGGCTGCGCAACGAATCTCATAATTATGCGTGTATGCTTCATTGAATCTGGCGTCTGAGCGTGCGCACTTCTCTCGTAATGGGTGTATAATATGGGTAATGCATCCATATAGAGAAGGTGGATAGAAATATGAGCGAAGATGTACGTCGCATTAATGTGATTTTTCCTCGCCGGTTGCTCGCCGAGTTGGACGCGCTGATCCCTTCCGGCAAACGCAGCGAAGTCGTAGTCGAAGCTACGGCGTCGTACCTGGCGCGCCTCAAAGTCCTGGCTGCGTTGCGGGAGACTGCCGGCGCCTGGGACTCTGCCGATCATCCCGATTTAGTCACCCCTGAGGATGTAAACGACTGGTTGGAGCAGTTGCGCTCGACCTGGCGCCGCGTGCCCCTTTTCGCGGAGGAAGTGGATGGCTGATTACTTGCTGGACTCCAACGTCCTCATACAACACCTCCGCGGCCATCAACCCACCACGGCTTTGCTGACGCGCCTGGCATTGGAAGGGCAGTTGGGCATTGCCGCCATCTCGCGCACGGAGGTTTTGGCCGGGATGCGCGAGCGCGAACGTGGAGCCACGCTGCGCTTTCTCAACGCGCTGGCCTGCTACGCAGTCGATAGGGCCGTCGCCGATCTGGCCGGTGAATGGCTGTGTCGTTATCGTCAACAGGGTGTGATAGTGGACATCGCCGACGCGCTCATTGCCGCGGCTGCACGCCATTACGATTTGACCTTGTTGACTTACAATCCCCACCATTTTCCCATGCCGGAATTACGACAGTATCGCGAGATGCCGGACCTGTCTGCATCCTGATCACGCGCCCATAGGTAGGATGAGTGAACGATGACAACGACGCTACCGGAGACCTGGCCCGCCGATTTTATCCGGCGCATGCGCGGCTGGCTTGGCGCTGACGCGGACGCTTTCTTCACCGCCCTGACCAAGCGCGACATAGGACTGCGGCTCAATCCCACGCGCGGCCCGCTGGATGAGCTGCGCGCGCGCATCCCCTGGGAGACGCAGCCCATTCCCTGGTGTCCGGAAGGGGTTTGGCTTCAGGAAGAAGCGCAGGCCGGCGCTCACCTCTACCACACGCTCGGCGTCTACTATATGCAGGATCCCAGCGCGATGGCGGCGGCGGTGCTGCTCGATCCCCGTCCCGACGAATGGGTGCTCGATCTTGCTGCCGCGCCCGGCGGCAAAACGACGCACATCGCTGCGCGGATGAGGGGAGAAGGTGTCCTCATCGCCAATGAAGTCGTCCGTCGCCGCGCTTCCGTGTTGGCGATGAACGTGGAACGCATGGGTGTCACCAATGCGTTGGTCGTCAACGAGACGCCGGAACGTCTGGCGGCGCGTTGGCCTGGCCTCTTCGACGCGGTACTGGTCGACGCGCCGTGCTCCGGCGAGGGCACATTCTCCCGCGATTCGCAGGCGATCCGCGACTGGAGCGTGGATACGGTGTTCGGCAACGCGCGCCGTCAGAAGCAAATCCTCGATCAGACTGCGCCGTTGGTGCGGTGCGGCGGGCGCTTGCTCTATGGGACGTGTACCTTTGCTCCGGAGGAAAACGAAGGCGTCATAGCTGCTTTCCTGGACGGACATCCCGATTTCGAGATCGTGGACTTGCCGCAAGTGCCGGGCCTGCATCCAGGCTGCCCCGAATGGGTGAACGCGCCGGACGTGCTGCGGCGCGCCGGGCGTTTCTGGCCGCATACCGGGCCGGGACATGGCCACTTCTACGCGCTGCTGCGCCGCCAGGGCGAACCACCTAACGGCCTGCCCGAACGCTGGACGGGCAGTGATGTCCCCGGCCGTGTTTGGAGTCTCTACCAAAAGACTGCCGGTGAGGCATTGGTCGCTCCCGTTTCTGATAGAGGCCTCGTGTTGACCAAAACCGACGACCTCTACGTGACCTCGATGGATCCCAAGCTGTGGGAGGGCTTGCACGTGTTGCGCCCTGGTTGGTGGGTCGCTTCGCTGCGTCACAATAAAATTTGGCCTGATCACGCCCTGGCGATGGCGCTGCGCCCGGAGGACGTTCGCGACGTCGTTGATTTGACGCAGGACGATCCCCGGCTGGCGAGTTACCTGCGGGGCGGCTTCTGGTCCGACCTCGGCCCGGCGGGTTATGTGCTCATCACCGTTGATGGCTTCCCTGTAGGCTGGGCCAAGCGCGGGGAAGGACGGTTGCGCAGCCGCTATCCGGTCCATCTTCGCGGGTAAACAGTATACGGCAGACGGGGGGGCTTGTTCCAAAGGATTTATCTGGCGATAGAGCACGTGGTGATGACGTATCTGGTGCCGCGTGACAGGCCGGGGCCGGTGTGGCGGGTGATTTTCAAGCAGCCGCTTTGGCTCTACAAGCCTGGTCTGGGATAGCTCATCGGCAAGCGGGTGTTGCTGCTGCACACGACCGGCCGCAAGACGGGCAAGCGCCGAATCACGCCGTTGGAGTACAGTCACGATCCTGCCGCCGATACGTACACGGTGATGGCGGGGTGGGGTGGCAAGACGGACTGGTACCGCAACGCGTGCGCCAATCCTCACGTGTACGTCCAGGTGGGACGGTGCGCGTTCCACGCGATTGCCCAGCCGGGCCCTGGCGAAGGGGTGGCGGAGACGCTGGCGGAGATCATCCGGATTAATCCGTGTGCGCTGCGGATGTTTGCCCGCTGGTCCGATGAGCCAGTTGACGGATCGATGGAGAGCCTGCGGAAATTGGCCGTGCATTATCCATCGCTGGCGCTGCATTCAGTGGATAAAGTTGCTGGAAAGTGATGAAGAAGTCGACTTTGACACGGGACGCGACAAACCTTAAGGAGAGGCAACGATGAAGAGTTACCGTAAGGAACTTTGGTTCAACATTCCCACACGCCGGGCGTTCGTTAACATCACGCCGGACGTGGAAGCGTGTTTGTGTGAGAGCGGCATCCGGGAGGGGTTGTGTCTGGTGAATGCGATGCACATAACTGCCTCCGTCTTCATCAACGACGACGAATCCGGCTTGCACGCCGACTACGAAGCCTGGCTCGAAGGCCTGGCCCCGCACGAGCCTATCAGCCGTTACCGCCATAATCGCACCGGCGAGAATAACGGCGACGCGCATCTCAAACGGCAGGTGATGGGGCGCGAGGTCGTGGTCGCCGTCACCGAGGGACGGCTGGACTTCGGTCCGTGGGAGCAGATTTTCTACGGCGAGTTCGACGGTGGGCGGCGCAAGCGGGTGCTGGTGAAGATCATTGGGGAGTGAAATGTGGCAAACTGTCACACTATTGAAGACTGCGCCATGAAGATACGGGTGCGAGAAGCCAAGGCTACCGACTTCGAGGGTCTTTTAGCCCTGTTTAGCGAAGAAAACGAATTTCACGCGCAACTTGTCCCGGCGTATATTCAGACCACATCGCCGGTGCTCACGCGGGAGGAGTTGCCGGCGCTCATTGACAGTCCTATCCACCAATTGTTCGTTTGTGAGGATGGCGATGCGTTACGCGGTATTGTCATGGTCTCGTTGCAAAACTCCGCCGAGGACCGTTGGAACAAACCCCGTCTCTGCGGGTATATCGAGGATCTCATTGTGACGGCGACCGCTCGGGGGCGTGGCGTCGGGCGGCAGTTGATGCAGGCCGTGCGGCGTTGGGTGGCGGCGCAGGGCGTCCAGACCATCGAACTCCACGTGTGGGAAACCAATACCGGCGTGCGTCACTTTTACGAGTCATTGGGATTGCAGACCGTGCAACGCCGTATGACCTGGGAACTTGGAATTTTGGTGTGTCGAACGCGATCCGCCCCCAGATGCCCACCACGGTGAAGGGCTTTCCGTTCACCAGCACCGCGTCACCGACGCTCGCGCCCTGGCTGAAAGATCATCACCTGCTGGCGGGCCTGCACCGCCGACTCGGCGGGGGAGTTGGCCTGCGCTTCGGGGAACAGCGCTTCGATCTGCGCCGCCAGCGGGTGGAGCAGAAACACGCATAGATATGTTTTGCTCTTGAAGGCTCCACGCCGCACCCGCCGCGCACCTGAACCCTACCGTCACGACGAGCTTTTGCTTTTTCATCATTTTCCGGTATAATGTTCACTACTTATAATTTGAGTATTTGATTATTAAGCATATGAAATCCTATTCACCCTTGACCATTGAATATGCCCTACTCGGTTTTTTGTACCAACAGCCATGGTATGGGTATGAGATTCACCAGCAGTTACTGGGCAATGCCGGAGTGGGATTGGTCTGGCGCGTGAAGCAGAGCCAGGTCTATGCGCTGTTGAACAAATTAGAACAGCAAGGATATATTACGGCCGTTTTAGAAACAGGTGACGCTTACCCACCGCGCAAAATCTTGCATCTGACCCCTGCCGGAGAAGCCGCCTTCCTCGACTGGTTGCAAAAACCTGTGCCACAGGCGCGCAAAATGCGCCAGGAATTTATGTCCAAACTGTACTTCGCCACCCAGATAACGCCCATGATAGCAACGGACCTCATCACTTGCCAGCGTCAAAAGTGCCAGGCGTGGCTGGCAACTGTCCAGGAAAAGATCGCTTCTTTGACGGCTGAACAGCGCTTTGAGCGGGCCTTATACCAGTTTCGCTATGGTCAGATCGAAGCGATGCTGCAATGGTTGGATAGGTGCGAACAGGAATTGATCACGCCTATACCCGTCTAAACTTTTTCACTAAAGGAGCTTCTCATGAAACGTATCACAGTGATTGGTTTGTTGGTTCTACTTCTGCTGGCCGCTTGCAGCCCACAGAAAACGGAGTCGCCCGCTACTGCGGCGACAACGCCCACAGTGGCTGTGCCTCCCACCGAAGAGCCAGCGGAGACTAGCATCACCATTGTGGACGCGCTGGGACGCGAAGTCGTCCTGCCCGTTGCGGCCGAACGCGTTGTGTTTACCGGCAAAGCCTTGTTCATGATTGTCGACGCCGCCTACACATTCCCCAGTGCAGCAGAGAAAATCGTGGGCATGGGCAATACCAGCCAGAGTTCAAGTAACTTCATCCAGTTGATCGATCCGGCTTATGATCAGAAAGCCGTACTGGGAAAGGACGCCGGCGCGGAGCAGATTGCTGCATTGAATCCTGACCTGGTTATTATGAAAAGCTACCTGGCGAAAAGCACCGGAGCACCCATCGAAGCCCTCGACATCCCTGTCGTTTATATTGACTTCGAGACGCCCGAACAATATATGCGGGATCTGGCTATCTTGGGCCAAGTCTTTGGCGATGAAGCCCGCGCTGCCGAAGTGGCGGCCTTCTACCAGTCCAAAATGGATGCAGTGACGGCTGTTGTTGCCGACGCTCCCCAGCCGCGCGTCCTCCTGTTGAATTACAACGACAGTGATGGCGTCGTCACCTTCAGGGTCCCACCGATGAGTTGGCTACAAACTTCAATCGTGCAAATGGCAGGTGGTGAACCCGCCTGGGCAGACGCCAACCCTGGTGATGGCTGGACCGAGGTAACGCTGGAACAAATTGCCGCCTGGGACGCCGACAAAATTTTTGTTGTTTCTTACTTTGTCAACCCGAACGAGGTACTGGAAAAGATAAAAGTCGACCCCAACTGGCAAGCTATGCGCGCGGTGCAGGAAGATAATCTCTACGCATTTCCCGGCGACGTGTACCTGTGGGACCAGCCCGATCCGCGCTGGATTCTCGGCCTCACCTGGCTGGCGGGTAAAATACACCCTGATCTGTTCCCCGACCTGGACATCGTCGCCGAAATAAAGACTTTCTACCAAGACCTGTACGGATTGGACGCCGCTTTTGTTGAACAAAACATTCTTCCCACGCTCAAAGGCGATGTGCTGTAAACGGCCGTTTGCCCTCAACCTGTTCGTCGGCAGTCCCCGCCAGACGATTCCTCTCCTGGCGGTTTTGCTGATTGCACTCTTCCTGTTGTCCTTGCTGGTTGGGCGTTACCCGATGCCTGGCCTGATCGCGCCCAACCGGATTATGGAAGATGTTCTGGCTCAACGGCTCGTTTTCAACCTGCGCCTGCCGCGCCTACTGACCGGACTACTGTTAGGTATAACGCTGGGAGCGGCTGGCATGGTCTTTCAGCTGCTGTTTAGCAATCCCCTGGTCGAGCCCAGTTTTTTGGGCGTCTCCCAGGGGGCGGCATTCGGCGCAGCCTTTGCCATCCTCTTTTTGGGTGGGACGGCGCTCGTCACACAGATAAGCGCCGCCTTCTTTGCTCTGACCGGCCTGGGGTTTTCTTATCTTTTGGCCCGCCGCTTTCGTTTTGGCGGTTGGGTGCTGCGGTTGGTGCTGGCCGGGATTGCCGTTTCCGCTTTTTTCTCCGCTGGGCTGAGTATACTGAAATACTTGGCCGACCCGCTAACGCAGTTGCAAGAAATTACTTTCTGGTTGTTAGGCAGCCTGGCCAGCATCACCTGGCCCAAGCTGTGGAGCGTTCTGCCGGCCAGCCTGATTGGCTTAACCGTCATCTACGTGTATCGTTGGCGGCTGAACTTGCTCTCACTCAATGAGCAGACCTCGTTTTCACTGGGCGTTGCGCCGGGACGAGAACGGGGTCTGCTCATTTTGGCTGCCGTTGTGCCTACCGCCGCCCTGATCTCAATCAGCGGCATGATCGGTTGGGTTGGACTGATCATTCCCCACATCGCCCGCCGTCTCTTCCACGCCGACACCCGTTACAGCCTGCCGGGTGCCATACTTTTGGGCGGTATTTTCACTATGCTGTGCGACAACCTGGCGCGGGCATTATTTGCCGGAGAAATCCCCCTGGGTATTCTTACTTCATTATTTGGCGCAATCATCTTTCTGCTGCTCATGGGGTCTCAACCACCCAGGCCTCGGTTATGAGCGCGCCAATTCTGTCCATTCGGCACCTCACGTTTGGCTACTATCCGGGCCAACCAGTCTTGCAAGATGTCCACTTTTCCTTGCAGCCGAGCCGCGTCGTCGTCGTTTTGGGGGCCAACGGCGCGGGTAAAACCACGCTCCTCTCCTTGCTTTTGGGCTGGTTGACTGCATGGTCCGGCGAAATCGCGCTACAAGGTACGCCACTGCCGCAGCTTTCGGCGCGTGAGCGCGGTCGCTGTATGGCGCTAGTCCCCCAAAGTGAACATACCCCCTTTGATTACACGGCTCTCGAATATGTGCTGATGGGACGCGCGCCACACTTACCCCCTTTGGGGATGCCATCTGCCAGTGATATTGAGATGGCGCAGCAAGCGTTAGCGCAGGTGGGCATTGCCCCATTAGCCGGGCGTCCTGTACCGCAGTTATCCGGTGGAGAGCGCCAGCTTATGCTCCTGGCGCGGGCGCTGACGCAGATTTCGCCCACCAATGGAGAGGCGCCAGACAATGCCCCGCGCCTGCTCTTGTTAGACGAACCGACCGCGCACTTGGATCTGCACAACAAGGCTCGCTTGATCGCCATCATGCGACGTCTACGCGACGCCGGCGTCACCCTGCTGATGACCAACCACGAGCCGGATGTAGCCCTAGCGGTCGCCGACGACGTTCTGCTGATGGCGGCGGGCGCCACACCGCAGTTTGGCGCGGCGGAACAGGTTATCACTGCCGACGCCTTGAGCCGCCTGTACCAACTCCCCATTCGTCTGATTGAGGTGGACGGGCGCAAACGGGTGTTATGGACGTGAGATGCCTGGTGCATTGTTCATCCACGAAGCGTGGACTGAATATAGTGAAAGACGGTACAATGGATAAGGGCACTCAAGAAGGCGACGTGGGGCGCCAACAACTGGCTGCCGCCCGGCGCGCAGACAGGATCGCAACCGCCTTTGCGTCCGAGGCAATCTACGGGGCAGGCTCACAACACGCGATCATAACACAGTCGCGTCAATCCCGGCGCGCGCAAACTGGCTCATGTAGAGACGGTAATAGAACCCTTTCGCGGCCAACAGCGAATCGTGAGTACCACGTTCGATAATCCGGCCATCGTCAATGACCAATAAACTCCGAACCAAGATTCTCGGCACGAGATTTTGGTAAACGGTTAGCCGCTCCGAGTCGATAAAGTGGTGGAGGCGATACCCACGTCGTTCGGCGCGTACCAGGCCCAGATCTTTGAGCACGCGCAGGTGCTGTGAGATGGCCGAATCCGTTACGCCCAACTCGCGGGCCAGTCTCCCGACGCACATGGCTTGCCCTGGTTCTTGTTGGGTCAACAGGGCAACCAACTGCAACCGGGGTTCGTCTCCTAAGGCTTTGAAGAAACGGGACAGGTCTCGAAATGTGTTTTCCATCCGCCTGGTGGACCGCTTCGCCCACCAGATCAAAGTGTTCACGCCCCAAACTGTAGGCGAAGGGGTCACCGTTGCGGGCGTACAGCGCCGTGCTGCCCGTCAGGTCAGAGAACTACAACGTCATTTTGCGGACTTCCAGATAGGCATTGCCTTGCAGAGGTTTGTTCTGCGCCCACTCGCGGAATTTCTGGACGGTCATCAGTTCCTGGACTG
Source organism: Thermoflexus sp. (assembly GCA_020722365.1). GTDB lineage: Bacteria > Chloroflexota > Anaerolineae > B4-G1 > SLSP01 > DSWT01. The sequence continues at coordinate 399 of DYKY01000039.1, read as the reverse complement.
TGGTGGCCGGGTAGTGGCGATGTAAAGCGTCGTGATAGGCTTTGTTGCCCTCGGCTGCCAGTACGAGTTCGCGCAACCGTGGATGTGGAGAGAATGTGACTTGCGTCTCCTGGTCGGCGTGGACTCGAAAATCCGCTCCGCAGGACGCGCACGTGGCTTCGTGGAGTGGGGTCAGGAAAACGTTGGAGATTTCGGAGAAGGCCTTGCACATAGGACATTCCAGTTCCTAATGCAAGATCGCGTCACCGTTGAACAGGGCTTCCACGAGTGTTTCCAGGGTCAGCGCGTCGGCGCGTGCAGGGCATGCGCCAGTTGATTGGGCCGGGCGTGGTCCACATCGCGCTCGTCCGCTTGAATCTCCCCCACCCGCGCGGACGCGGGCTTCCAACCTCATGAAAC
>DYKY01000038.1:4870-26584 GCA_020722365.1 Thermoflexus sp. | reverse complement strand
TACTCCTTACTCCTTACTCCTTACTCCTTACTCCTTACTCCTTACTCCTTACTCCATTTCTCATTCCGCACCTTTGTGGTACATTTGGGGGAGCCTGGCTGACAGATAATTCTTTAGTGGAGGGACGCACACAATGCGCCGTTTTTGGTTTCTGTTGTTGATCCTCGTCCTGCTGAGTGGGTGCTCAGAGGCCGAGGATTTGATTGGACTGGTAATCCAACCGAAGGAGGAAGCCGGATTGCCGTCGGCTTTCATCGCGCCGACGCCGGAGGCAACGTACCCGCCGCAGATGGCGACCATGGCACGCATCCTCGCGCGTGGGGAAATCGTAGTAGGCGTGCGCTACGATCTGGAACCACTGTCCTATATCACCGCCAACAGCGAGTTGGCGGGATTGGAAATCGATCTGGCCCGCGAATTGGGCCGCCGCTGGCTTGGCAATCCCGATGCGGTGCGTTTCCGCCAGGTGCGCTCCGATTCAGCATTTCAGCATCTAACGAATGGCACGGTTGACATTGTGCTGGCGGGCGTCATTCACACGCAGGAAATGGAGAACCAGGCCGATTTTAGCCCGGCGTATTTCATGGACGGCCTTGCCTTCCTGACGTTTCCCGAAACGAACATTCAAGACCTCGCCGGTTTGCAGGATCGGCACATCGGCGTGGTGACGTGGACCGGCAGCCGCGCCACGATTGATGCAACGGCGCCGGTCTCCAAAACCTTCGTCGCCTACGACAACTTTTTCGACGTCATTGAAGCGTTGCGCACGCGCGAGATCGATGTCTATGGCGACATACGCCACCGGCTGGAACGCGCCCGTCGCCTTGTCGCAGGTACGGTGGTCGTGGCGCAGACGACGTGGGAGCCGATGGCGATGGCCTACCGGCAAGACGATCCCTTCTTTGCTAACCTGGTGACGCTGACGTTCCAAGATATGGCCACTGACGGAACGCGAGACGCCCTTTATGCGCGCTGGCTGCCGGGCGTCTCGCCCCCCAGTACCACCTTGTTGCTGGGCACTGCACCACCTCCCACGCCCGCCGAGACGCCGCAGCAGCTATCCACCTTGGATGTGCTGGCGCGCATTCGCGGGCGTGGAACACTGGCGCTGGGCTATTTCACCGACCGCTGGCCCTACAGCGCCAACCGCGCCGACGGCGTGCCCACCGGCTTCGAAGTACGGCTGGTCGAGCGCATTGCCGAACGCTGGCTCGGCAGCCGCCAGGCCGTCACGTTCATTCCCGTAACCGAGAGCGATGCCTTCACACGGCTGGCGCAGGGCGAGGCCGATATGCTCGTCGGCAATTGGCTCCATACCCGCGAAGCCGAGCTGCAGGTCGATTTTTCACTCCAGATCATCGACGACGGTGTCAGCATCTTCTCGCTGGCCGGTGCGCCGGTTGCGGATTTGACGGGACTCGGCGGGCAACCGGCAGGCGTACTGGCCGGCTCAGAAGGAGAGCGCGTATTGCCTGCTTTGGCTCAGGCGGCTGGCGTCGGCCTCTCGACCGTGCGCTACGCGGACATCCCCGCCGCCATCACCGGCCTGCAACAAGGCGAAGTGGGAGCGATTGTAGGCGAACGGCGCGCGCTGTTGCAGATTCAATTCACACAGCCAGGCTTCACGATGACCGACCGGCGCTACACCTACCGCCCGGTCGCCATCGTCCTGCCGCAGGGGGATTCAGTCTACCGCGACCTGGTGAACCTCACATTGGCCGCCCTGCAGGCGGATGGCACCTATCAGGAACTGTACAGTGTGTGGTTCGATGATCCCGTGCCTGCACTGGATGTCCTGCCCGGCCATCCGGCGGTACCGTTGGTGATCACGCCAGTGGAATAGTGCAGTGGATTTATCAGACATGGTTGAGAAGTGGAACACTCTGCGTATAAAATTGCCGTCTACAGAAACTTGCCTATAATAAGAGGTGAGAATTTACCACGGCCAGGAGAAATCAATTGATGAAGGGAACCGCCTCGGAAGCAGACGTTGACCAGGATGTCATGAGTGTGCTGTTGGATCAGTATCTGGAAACCAATGAGTATCACCGTGGCGACGTGGTCGAAGGTGTGATTGCATCTGTCACTGCAAAAACCATTCTCATCGACATCGGGGGCAAGTGTGATGCCATTGTTCATCCCCGCGAAGTTGAAAGGATGATGCCCCAAGACCTCTATGCCCTCAAGCCGGGTCAAGGTGTGAGCGTCTATGTCATCGATAAAAGCGAAGATGATGACACGATGCTGGTCTCCCTGGCGCGGGCAGCGCAGCAGAGCGATTGGGACCGTGCCCGCAAACTGTTGCGGAGCGAGGAGCCGGTCTCCCTGCCGGTGATCGACATCAACAAGGGTGGTGTGATCGTGCGCCTGGGGCGGCTGCGCGGGTTTGTGCCCGGTTCGCAGTTGTTGTCAAACTGGCGCACCCATCAAGCCGCCGACGAATCGGAGCAGCGGTGGGAGGCGTTGCTCGGTCAAACTCTGACCTTATGCGTCATCGAAGTCACCCCAGAGCGCAACCGGCTGATCCTCTCCGAGCGGCGCGCGGTTGATAGCAAGGCCGTCAAGCGCCGGATACTGGAAAAGCTCAAGGTAGGCTCCGTGGCGCGCGGGGTCATCAGCAACATAGTGCCCTTCGGAGCATTCGTCAACGTCAATGGGGTGGACGGTTTGCTACACATCTCCGAACTCTCCTGGAAACGTGTAACCCGGCCACAGGAGATCGTGCAGGTTGGCCAGGAATTGAACGTTTATATTCTGGATGTCGACCTGGAACAGGAACGCCTGGGCCTGAGTCTCAAACGGCTGGTTCCCGACCCCTGGGAAAGTCTGGGAAACGTTTACAAGGAAGGCGATCTGGTTGAAGTCACCATCGTCAATCTGACGACGTTTGGCGCGTTTGCCGCTTTGGTCGAAAAACCGGAAATCGAGGGATTGATTCACATTTCGGAATTGGCCGACCATCAAGTGGCCCGACCGCAGGATGTGGTCAAGATTGGCGAGCGCTGCACAGTAAAAATCATTTCCTTGCAGCCGGGGGAACGGCGCATTGCCTTCAGTGTCAAACAAGCTAAACCGGTGCCGTCAGTTGTCGTGTCGCCGGAGACGGCGCCAACGGAAACGGAGTCACCGGTGAAGGTGATGTCGGAAACCGCAATACCAGAAGTGGCAGTGTCCGAAGTGAACGTGGAGGAGGCTCCTGCAGAAGAAGCCATCGCCTCGGCGGACGAGACGGCTACAGGCAGTGTGAAGCCAAACCGGACGTTGGGGCGCAGTCGGATACTGCGTAATCCTGGATAACACGGATAATCCTCTGCCTTTCGCGATTTGGCAAGCGCAATGGCAGAGATGTACAGTGCAGCCCCGGTACTTGCCGGGGCTTTTGTGACCCAAAAACGAAAGGGGCTGATTACAGGATGACGGACGATCACCCAGGCCATATATGTCCCTATTGCGAAACGTACAACGACCGGGATGCTGACTTTTGCCGCAAGTGCGGCGTCGCCCTCACGCGGCGTTGCGCGCACTGCAATACCGTCAACCTATCGACTACCTGACTGTCCCCAAAGGAGCATCGGCATGTTGAAAGAAGCGGAACTGTTTCGCACATTGAAAGACCAGGCTGTGCAATGCCGCGTCTGCGAGCATTACTGCACGCTGCGTCCCGGAGAGTGGGGGAAGTGCGGCGTGCGCGTCAACCGCGATGGCAAAATTTACCTCGCCGTTTATGGCAACGCCGTTGCCGCCCACGTCGACCCGATCGAGAAAAAACCTCTGTTCCACTTTCTCCCCGGCAGCCGCGCGTTCTCCATCGGAACGTATGGGTGTAATATGCGCTGCGCGTGGTGTCAGAACTGGCAAATTTCCCAGGTCCGCCAGGTGGATACGCGCCGCACTGCCGTGGACGAAACCTTGTTGCCGGAAGCTGTGGTCGACGTTGCGTTGCGGCATCACAGCGAATCCATCGCCTACACCTACAACGAGCCGACCGTCTTCTTCGAATACACCTACGACACGGCCAAACTGGCCCACGAACGCGGCCTCAAGAACGTCTACGTCTCCAACGGATTTATGTCGCCCGAAACCCTGGAACGCCTCGCGCCGTATCTCGATGCCATCAACGTCGACCTCAAAGGCTTCACCAATGAACTGTACGAGCAGTATTCAGGCGCGCGGCTCGAACCGGTCAAGCGCAACATCGCCGCCATCGCCCGAGAGACCGACATCTGGATCGAGGTGACGACACTGGTGATCCCCGGCCTTAACGATTCGGACGAGGAGTTGCGGGCGGCGGCAACGTGGCTGGCGAAGGTGAACCCGGAGATCCCCTGGCATTTGAGCGCGTTCCATCCTGATTACCAGATGCTCAACCGCTCACGCACCCCTACCGCTACACTTGAACGGGCTTATGCCATCGGCAAAGCCGCCGGGCTGCGCTATATCTACCTGGGCAACGTGCTTGATCCCAAGCACGAAAGCACCTTCTGCCCGGCCTGTGACACGGTGTTGATTCAACGATATGGCTACAATATTCGCGAGCATTGGACGACGCCAGGCGTATGTCCGACATGCAACACGCGGATTCCTGGTATCTGGAGCTAAACTGAAGACTACAAAAGTCTGAGCACGTCCTGTGTCTTGCAAACCTGTCGTTCGGCATGGACATTGGCTCAACCAGGCATCGCGCGAGACTTTTGTAGTCTGGCTAAAAGGAGGACTGCGATGACTGAAACGATACGACCCGCTGCGGTTGCCGGGATGTTTTACCCGGATGTCCCAAACGTGCTACGAAAGGCCATCACCGGTTATTTGGATCAGGCCAACCCGCCGGCGCTCCCCCATATACGCGCCGTGATCGCACCGCACGCCGGCTATGTTTACTCCGGACCGGTTGCCGCTTTTGCTTACAAGGCGCTGTTCACCCGCGCCACACCCCCCAAGCGCATTTACGTGATGGGACCATCCCATCGCGTGTGGTTTTCGGGTGTGGCGTTGGCGGACTACGCCGCCTTCGATACCCCGCTCGGCCCGCACCCGCTGGACGGCGAGAGAATCCACGCGCTGATCGACGCCGGCGCGCCCTTTGCCGCGTTCAACGTCGCGCACGCGCAGGAGCACAGCCTCGAAGTCCAGTTCCCCTTCCTGCGCGTCACGTTCCCCGATGTGCCTGCCGTGCCGTTGCTCTTCGGTGACGTGGACCCGCTGGTTGTAGGCCGGAAGCTGGATCAATTCCTCGAACCGGACGATGTCATCATCGTCAGTTCGGACCTGAGCCACTTCCACGACAACCGGACGGCGCACACACTCGACCACCAATTCCTGGACGCGGTGCTCAGCGGTGACCAGCGTGGAGCGGCGCATGGCGAAGCCTGCGGGCAAGCGCCGGCGCTCGCGTTGATGCTGTTGGCGGAGCAACACGGCTGGCAGCCCCACTTGCTGGACTACCGCACCTCCGGGGACGTCACCGGAGACACACATCGCGTGGTCGGGTATGCCTCTGTCGGCTACGAGGAGAGCGCAAGATGACCGCCGCTCCTTTGACACAAGAGGAGGGTCACTATCTGCTCACGTTGGCCCGCGCGACGATCGCGGAAGCCGTGGGCGCCAAATCGTCAACCGTTTTGCCCGCCCCGTCGCCTCGGCTTACGGCGCCCGGCGCAGCGTTCGTCACCCTGCGCACGCGGCGCGGCGACCTGCGCGGCTGTATCGGCTCGCTGGAAGCGCGCCGGCCCCTCGTCGAGGACGTGCGCGAGAATGCCATCGCCGCTGCCTTCCGCGATCCGCGCTTCTCACCGGTCAAGGCCGCCGAGCTGCCAAACCTCACGGTCGAAGTGTCGGTGCTGACCAAGCCGGAGCCGCTGGACTTCGACGGGCCGGACGATCTCCTGCACAAGCTGCGTCCCAACATCGATGGTGTGCTCATCGAGCGCGGCTGGAACCGGGCGACGTTCCTGCCGCAGGTGTGGGAGCAGTTGCCATCGCCGGAAGAGTTCCTCGCCAACCTGTGCTACAAGGCCGGTCTGCCGCCCAACGCCTGGCGCTGGCCCGATCTCGAAGTTTCGATTTATCAGGTGGAGAAGTTCGAAGAAGCATAATGTCTGGTGTGCAACCTTCCTCCCGGGTGTACGTATAAAACATAGCAACCCTGCACAAGGGTAAGGGACAGATGATAAAAGGGAGGAAATGATGAGTACCGAAAAAGAATTCTACAATGTAACACCGGAACCTGCCATGGATGCGAACGCGGCGAATCCTGCACCGATGTACACCACGCCGCAGCCGCTTTCGCCCGCCGACGAGCGCACCTGGGCGATGCTGGCGCACTTGAGCGTCTTGCTCAACCTCGTCACCGGCTTTTTGGGCGTTGGGGCAGCGCTGCTGATTTACCTGATTTACAAGGGCCGCTCGCGCTACGTGGCGTACCAGGCGATGCAGTCATTCCTGATGCAATTGCTCTTCTGGGCGGGGGCCGGCGTACTGATCGGCATCATGTGGGCCGTCGTTGGGGCACTCAGTGCAATCCTGGTGGGCATCTTGCTCATCCCCATTGCGTTGCTGCTCACACCGGTTTTGCTGATCTTCCCCCTCATCGCGCTGGTGTATGGCGTCATCGGCGGCGTCGAGACGTCCAACGGCAAGGATTTCCGCTATTGGCTGGTCGGCGATTGGGCATTGAACCTGATGTAGCCTGCACCTTGATGGGCGCGCCGGTCCACGACGTGACGATGGCGGAGACGCTCGCGCTCATCGACCGGTGGATTGACACGGGCGGTGTACATCAAATCGCCACCGTCAACCCGGAATTCTTGATGAAGGCGCGCCGCGATTCAGACTTCAGGGCGACCCTGCAAAGGGCCGCCCTTTGTATTCCCGATGGGATCGGCGTGTTGTGGGCGGCAAGGATGCGCGGCACAAAATTGCGCGAGCGGGTCGCCGGTTCGGATCTGGTGCCTCTGCTTTCGGCGGAAGCGGCGCGGCGTGGCTGGCGCGTCTTCTATCTGGGCGCAGCGCCCGGCGTGGCAGAGAAAGCGGCGGCGATCCTGGCGGCGCGCTATCCGGGGCTGAACGTCGCGGGATGTTACGCCGGTTCGCCCGCCCCCGCAGAGGAAGACGCCATCGTGGCGCGCGTACGCGCTGCGCAGACGGACATTCTGCTCGTGGCCTACGGCGCGCCCAAGCAAGATGTGTGGTTGGATCGCAATCTGGCCCGCACCGGGGCTGCTGTCGGCATCGGCGTGGGCGGCTCGTTTGATTTCATTGCCGGGGTATCGCAACGCGCGCCGCGCTGGATTCAGCGCCTCGGCCTGGAGTGGTTTTACCGGCTCGCGCATGAGCCGTGGCGCTGGCGGCGGCAGTTGGCGCTGCCGCACTTCGTGTGGTTAGTCCTCACAGGGCGGGATGCGCCCTAGGCGCGCCCCAAGAAGCGCCTGAGCCAGGAAATCTGCTTGGGCGTCGGTTCCGGGCAGGCCGCGGCTTCGACCGGTCGCTTGCCGTTTTTCCTCTCGCACGCATTCAATGCCCGCTGCGCCGCAAAGGCGACGTGTTCAACCTGATCCTGCGCCAGCTTTTTCAATGCACGTTGGACTTCAGGGGTCGTGCCATCCAGAGAACTGAGCGTGTAGGCCAGCGCAGCCCGCAGATAGGCGTTGGAGTCGTCCACCAGGGGTAAAAGTTGGGGAATCAATGTCTTGTCGCCGAGTATTCCCAGAGCTTCGATGGCAGCGGGGCGCACCAGTGGGCTGCTGTCGTTATAAGCCATCGCAAGCAGCGTGGGGATCGCCGTCGCGTCACCGAGATTGCCAACCGTGAGTGCGGCAGTACGACGCAGGCGCGGGTCCGGCGAGGTCAGGAACTCGCGCACGGCCGGGAGCGCCTTCCGGTATTTGATCCGCCCCAGGCTTTTAAGCGCCGCCAGTTCCAGGTTGACACTTTTATCGGCCAGAGCTTCGACCAGCACCGGCCCCCCTTCCACCCCACCGATCTCCCCGATAGCGCCGGCGGCAAGAGAACGCGCCCCCACGTAGCCGCGCACGATGTCAGTCAAAATCGGGGTCGCCGCCGGTAGGTGCAAATCCCCTAGCGCCACGACGAGTGTCTTGACCACCGGCAAATCGCGCTGGTTGGGCGTGGCGAGGTACGTCTTGAGCATCTCGATCATCTGGGGTGCGGCTTCTTGCGCGTTGAGACGGCGCAACGCGATGAGCACTGTGCGGCGGATGCGCAGATCAGGCGTCGAAAGCAGGGGCAGCAGAACCGCACCCATGTCGGGAATCCCCAACTTGCCAATGGCATTAATCGCCGCGCGCCGGACGTAGAAGTTGTCATCGTTCAGCGCGTTGAGCAGCGCTCCCTGCGCCTCTTTGGCCTGCATCTGCCCCAGCGCGATGGCGGCAGCGCGGCGCACAAACGAGCAGGAATCACGCAAAGCATCCATCAGCGGGAAGATGGCGGCGTTGTGTCCGATGTGACCGAGCGCCTCCGCAGCCGCGCTGCGCACGTAAGTGTTCACATCTTCTTTGAGAAGTGTGATAAGATTGGGAACGGCGTAGTCGGCTTTGAGTTTACCCAACTCCTGCGCGGCCTGCGAACGTTGGCGTGGATTGGGACTGTTCAGATTGTCGAGATTGCCATCTTTACCATACGATTTTTGTCCAGAAGCATGCACAGATGGGAAATCATCATTTGAGTTCAAAGTACTCACCTTCTACTTTTTATTGGCCTGGTCTATTACCGAGCGAATTGAGTATATCACAAGGCACAAAAAAGGACAATGGTAAAATACCAAAGGCGGGAACAAATGCCGTTCAATTACCGTCTTGATTTAAGAGAGTCTGCGAGTTTTGAAAAACCGCAGTATGGAGAAAGAGGAGGTGCTCCAATGAAAACAATATCGACCACATGGATGGCCGGGATGATCCTGGTGACATTGTTCGCGCTGACGATGGGGCATGTTCCCGCGTTCAGCGCCAATAACTGGTACGCCGAGTACTTCGCCAATGCGAGTTTATCGGGCGCGCCGTCGCTCACCCGCTACGAATCTGGTTTGCACTTCGAGTGGGGCGCTGGGAGTCCGGGGACAGGCATCCCTAACGACAATTTCTCCGCCCGTTTTACCCATGACGAATGGTTTGAGGGCGGTACGTACCGTTTCTCGTACCGCTCGGACGACGGTATACGCCTGTGGGTCGGCGATGCGCTCATCATCGATGACTGGCGCGACCGCGCGGATACCTGGACCATCGTCGATCACTACGTCGCGCCGGGCACGCAGCGCGTGCGGGTGGAGTACTTCGAGCGCGGCGGCACCGCGGCGTTGCAGGTGGGCTGGGAAAAAGTCAGTGGGGGCGCAGTCTGGCACGCCGATTACTACACCAACCGGACATTGTCGGGCAGCCCGGTGTTGACCCGCTATGACGCCGCCATCGATTTCGATTGGGGAAACGGCAGCCCCGATGCGGCGGTGCCGGCGGACAACTTTTCCGTGCGTTGGTCGCGCACGTTGGGCTTCGAGGTCGGAACGTACCGGTTCTATGCCAGTTGCGACGACGGCGTGCGCATCTACGTGGACGGCAAGCTGGTGCTAGATGCCTGGCAGAATCAAAAGCTGCCCAACACGCGCTCCGGGGATATCGCGCTCGGCGCGGGACAGCACACGGTCGTCGTCGAATACTATGAAGAAGGCGGCGTTGCCAGCGCCCACGTCTGGTGGAACCGGCTGGATGTGCTCAAAGGCTGGGAGGGGCGCTACTTCGACAACCGCGATTTGCGGGGCGGTCCAGGGTTGATTCGCGACGACGCCGAGATCAACTTTGATTGGGGCCAGGGCGCGCCCGTGAGCTGGATGCCGAGCGACAATTTCTCCGTGCAGTGGACCCGCACGATCAACTTTGCGCCGGGACTCTACCGCTTCAATACCCGCTCCGACGACGGGATGCGCCTGTGGATCGACGACACCATGCTGCACATGGATTACTGGAGCCCGCAAGACAATGTCTGGCGCTACCAGGATTGGCACTATCTGTCGGGGACACACACCCTGCGGGTAGAGTATTTCGAGGCCGCCGGCAATGCGCGCATGCAGTTCTGGTGGAATTACGCGGCGACGGTCGAAGCCGCGCGGGCTATGGCGCCCTCGCCAGATTACGGTTTTGTGAGTGCGCCGGGGAGCGCCGCGCCGGTTTCTCGCACGCCTGCACCCTCCACACCGCAGACGAGCGTACAATACCCCGGTCCATGGCAAGGTGAATACTTCGACGGGCACGATCTGAGCAAGACACCCGTTCTGCTGCGCACCGACGAAGCCATCAACTTCGACTGGAAGCTCGGCTCGCCCGCAACCGAAATCCCGATGAACCAGTTTGCTGTGCGTTGGACCGGCACGTTTGCCTTTGAAGCCGGGCGGTATCGCTTCACCACCACCACCGATGACGGTGTGCGTGTCTACGTGAACGATCGGCTGGTCATCAATAGCTGGCGTCCGATGCGCGGGACACGCTATGTCACCGTAACCTTGCCTGAAGGCAACGCCACCATCCGTGTGGAATACTTCGAGCAGACCGGCGCAGCGATGGCGCGCTTGAGTTGGAGAAAGCTGTGATGGTTAGCAGTCAGCAGTCAGCTATCAGCGATGAGTGGGAGAAGATCGTGAGACGCACACTACAACGGAGCTTGTGTCTTGTTTTGGTCGTGGGGATGGTCGGGTGCGCCAGGCCATCCCCACTGCCGGATGTAGAAACTGCGCCGCTTGCCGTGGTGCCGACAGCGACGGCGCTTCCTCCAATCACAGTAGCAGTATCCCCACCAACGCCGGTTCCGCCAGACGCGACGCCGACTCCCACGCCGACTCCTCTCCCCACAGACACGCCACGCGAGGCTCTTGCCATAGGACTGTTGCCGTCTGAGCCGGTGGCACCGCCCCCCGCCGATTGGACACCCACCCGCCCCGCGCCCTTCGATGTGGAGAAGGACACGCAGGCAGCGTGGGTGCGTGAATACATCCAGACCGTCACCGACCTGCTCAATGTAAACATCACTGGTGATGTGCAATCCCGTGCAGACGCGGCATTGACGCAATTGGCAGCATGGATGCCGGCGGACAGTTCCTACGAGGGACCGCTCCCGCCCAATGCCTGGGCCGTCTCCCGCGACCTCAACGGCGATGGCGAGAGCGAATGGCTCATCAGCGTCCCCGCGCGCGATCAGGGCTGTTGGGTCCCGTACTGCCCTGCCTATCTGATGATTTTTGAAGTGCGCGAAGCGCTGTTCGTTCCGGCCGCAATCCTCATTGAAGATGAAAATGTGTGGGACGTTTCCAGCCCGGTGCTGTTGATGGTCGATGACCTCAACGGCGATGGCCTCCTGGAGATGGTGGTAGAGCAAACCTCGTGCGGCGCGCACACGTGCTTCACGGGGATCATTATCGGGCAGTGGGACGGGCAGCGCTGGCGCTCGCTGGCTGCCGATCCGGTCATGCAAGCGTATACCACCTACACCTTCACCGATCAGACCGGCGATGGGCTGTTGGACATCGTAATGCACGGCGGGATGTACGGTTCGGTGGGGGCGGGATTGCAGCGCGCACACACGCAGATTTTCGCCTGGCGTGATGGGGCGTATCGCCTGGTCGAAGACACGCCCGATCCGGATGAGCATCCCTACTTCCAGATGCTCGACGCCAATGCAGCGTTGGCGAACGAGGATTGGGACACCGCACTGGGCCTGGCGCTGACGGTAGTCAACTATCCCGACATCTACGAAGACGAGGGTTGGCTGACCCCCGACGCCTGGGCGCGCATCGTGGGCTACGCGACCCTTGAAGCAGCGTTCGTCTACGCGCAGCAAGGCGATGTAGAGGCAATGCGTCAGGCCTACTCAAGTCTGATGCTGCGTTCGTACAGCGCGCCGAACGATCCCTATCCCGACGCCGTGTGGCACGCGCTGGAGGTCTATGAGGCCACCAACGATCCCTTGGCGGCATGTATCGCAGCGGAGGAATTCATCGCCACGCGAGCGGAGGACGCAGCGTTCTTCGAGTGGTACGGGTATGGCACGGAACGCATGACGGTGGATCGCATCTGCCCGTTGGATCGCGCAGCAGAGAAAGGGCCGGAGCTATAGGGACACAAAACGCCTGGAAGTGCACACCGGCGGGCAGTCCCGAAAGACGCCCGCCGGTGTAGTTTTTCCTGATGTTGAGCTTAAGGCCTTCCGCGATGACCCCGAGCAGGTTGAGTGTTCCCACGCCCTCTGCTCCCATTGTTTCTACCGTCCTGCCCACCATTACCGCCGTCATTTCGGCCATTGCCCTGCCCCGCTGCGCCGTCCATAATCGCGGCATAAGCAGCCGGCGCAAGATATTGCGGTGCATAGCTTGCTCCAGTCTGTTGTTCCAGGGTCCCGACAAACGCACGCAAATGATTGTGCGATCCGGCCAACAGACTGTTGTAAACCCGGACAATGTCGGCTTTGTTCGTCTGCGCGAGCCGTTCTTCCAGATCCAGGATGTCAATCTCCTCAATCGCCGCACCGACACGCAATGCAGCGTCCAACGACTCGTTGCCTTGTGCGACCAGTTGATTGTAAAGACTTTGAAGCGCCGGATCAGCAAACTCCCCCGCTCCCAGGCCAACGGTTGGGTCGGCTAACCCGTAGCGAGTCAGCAAGCCCAACACCGCATCGCTATGCGTCTGCTCGCTCCTGGCGATGTTCTGGAAGATCGGCACCTGCCATTTGGCGTAGAGCGTCATGTAGACGTCGTGAGCCAGCTTCTCCTCTTCTCGCATAAACAACAGCCCGGCAGCTTCATCCTCGCTCAGCGTCTCTGGGCTTAGCTGCGCCGGGGTTGGACTCGAAACCGTCGTAACGGATGCCGCGTCGCCCTCACGCACCGCCATCCCGTTGGCTGATGCAGGGATGCTGCTACAGCCACTTAACGCGATTGCTGCCGATAGAGCAATGCCGATTCCTTTCTGTAAGAGCTTATTCTTCATTGTATCCTCCTGTGACACACCGCTTGCAACGGCGGTCAGTTTTATTTTTAAGATGCCTACAGTTTAATCGACCTATGTGAAGAAACAATGAAGCTACCGTGAAGGTTCTGTATGTATTCTGCAGAGCCTGGGTGAGCGACCGGCCCAATACGAGGATACCGGCAATTGTTTCTGAAAGCTCCGATGTCGATAATTGTATCTGACCGCTCAGGTCACATTTGCCAAAGCCTATTCGACGGTCACGCTCTTTGCCAGGTTGCGCGGCTGGTCGACGTCCGCCCCACGCCGGACGGCCATCGCATAGGCCAGCCATTGCAGTGGAATGATGTTGAGCACCGGGGCGAGAAACTGCGATGCGACCGGCACTTCGAGGACGTAGTCCGCCTTGCTGCGAGCCAGCGTGTCGCCCGTCTGTAGCAGCCCGATGACGGTGCCATTGCGCGCCTTCACCTGCTCCATCTGGCTGATCATCTTATCGTAGACGCTATCGCGCGGCGCTACGGTCACAACCGGCATCACCTCGTCGATGAGAGCAATCGGGCCGTGTTTCATTTCGCCGGCGGGATAACCTTCCGCATGGATGTAGGAGATTTCTTTGAGTTTCAGCGCGCCCTCCAACGCCACGGGGTAGTTGATCCCGCGTCCCAGGAACAGGAAATGCTGGCGTTTGAAGAAGATTTCGGCGAGTTCGTCGTACACCGGTAATGGCTCGGAAATCTGCCCCACCAGGTCGGGCAGGCGCGCCAGATCGTTCACGCCCTGTCGCATCGCGTCCGCAGGCAGCATGTCGCGCAGCTCGCCCAGATAGAGTGCCAGCAGATAGAGGTCCACCAGACTCGCGGTGAAGGCTTTCGTGGTCGCTACACCGATTTCCAGGCCGGCCTGCATTGCGATGTACCCATCGGCAAGGCGTTGCGCCTGGCTGCCGATGACGTTGACGATAGACCAGAGTTTAGCGCCTTGCCGGCGCCCTTCTTCCATTGCAGCTAGCGTGTCTACCGTCTCGCCAGACTGGGTAATCGCCAACACCGCCGTGGTCGGCGTGATGAACGGGTTGCGATAGCGGAATTCCGAACCGTAATCCACTTCGACGGGCACGCGCGCCAGCGTCTCGATCATAAACTTGCCTACCAGCCCGGCATGATAGGAGGAGCCACACGCCGCGATGATGATGCGATCCAGCTTTCTGGCTTCCGTCTGGGTGAGTGGTACGCTGTCCAGAAGCACGCGGCCCCGGTGGAAATCCACGCGCCCGCGGATGGTGTCCGTGATAGCGCGAGGTTGTTCCGAGATTTCCTTCTGCATAAAGTGCCGGTAGGGGCCTTTCTCCGCCGATACCGGATCCCAGGGGATCGTATGCGAGGGGGCGTCGACCGGCGTTCCGTCCAGCCGGAAGATCTCCGCGCCATTCCGCGAGACGCGCGCCATCTGCCGGTTCTCCAGGAAGATCACATCGCGCGTATATTCAAGAATCGCCGGAATGTCCGACGCAACGAACATTTCCCCATCGCCCCTCCCCAGCACGATACCGCCCGCATTGCCGAGCCGGGCGACGACCAGGTGTTCCGGTTCTTGCGGGCTGAGAAAGACAAAGGCGCTTGCTCCCTGGATGGATGGCAGCGCGCGTTGCACCGCCGTCAACAGATCCAATCCGCTCGCCAGGTAGCCGTCCACCAGATGGGCTACCACTTCGGTGTCGGTTTCTGATGTAAAGGAGATGCCTTCGTCCGTCATTTCGCGGCGCAACTCGGCGTAGTTTTCGATGATGCCGTTGTGGACGACAGCCACTCGTCCGTTCCGCCCCACGTGCGGATGGGCATTGCTCTCTGTCACACCACCGTGAGTGGCCCAGCGCGTATGTCCGATAGCGATGTTGCCGACGAGAGGATTTTGGTACAGACGCTCTTGAAGGTTGCTCAATTTCCCCACAGCGCGTTCAACCACAATGCCGCCGCTCTGGTGCAAAACGGCGATCCCGGCGGAGTCATAGCCACGGTATTCCAGCCGCTTCAATCCGCCCAACACAATCGGCGCCGCCTGACGCGGCCCAACGTACCCCACAATACCACACATTGTTCGCCTCCTGCGAGAATAGTCTGATAGTCTTTAGTCGGATAGTCCGTGCGGCAAGTGCCATACGATAAACTGTGGTCGTAAGGCGCGTGAGCCGTGCACCAGCACGCATATGCGCGCGGTGCATGACAGCACGCACTCCACCTTGCAAAACACGGAAAATAGCCCGTCTGAAGGGGACGGGGCGACAGATTGCTGCCGCAACCTGTCGCAATCGTTCTACCGGGTTTGGTAGATAGCCTTGGGATGTCTTTTGTTCCGGCGATTTCTCACCGGGTTTGTGACACGACTTTCTCATTGTGAGGGGCGAGAGGGGTGGGCTAGCCCCCTGGCGGCATCCGCCGAAAATCTGATGCTCTGCTCAGATATGTTCGATAAACCGCCACCTCGTCACCCGGTGCGAACCGGGTCAGGCGCTTGATGCCCCACAAAGTTTACTGTATCGGCAATAGGCAATTCCTCCTGTACAGCCGAAGGTGTACTCGTAAATGTACGATAATCGGCTTCTAAATTGTATGCATTATACAAGAAAATCCCGCTCACGGCAAATGCGAGCGGGATGAGGGCGCTCCAGGGAACCGCGTAAGTCAAATCAACTTCTACTCCATCATTTTTTCCTGGAGGGCATTTGCCTCTCTGGTCAGGTGATCCAGAATGAGTTGCGCTCTTACACCCTGCATAATTCGATTGAAGGCGTTAATCACTGCGTCGTTCAGGGCAGGATAGGAGATGAGCTGCGGCTCGTAGACGCCGTAGGGAAGCAGCGCGAGCGCCTGAAACCATTGCGGTGCGAACTGGCCACTCTCGATCTGCGCGGCGATGCTGGCGCGTGTGGGGAAGTCGCCGCTGGCGCGCACCCATTGCGCTTGCTGTTCCGGCGCGGTGAACCACTTGAGGAAAATCCACGCGGCGAGCTGCGTTTCGGGATTGGTCGCCGGAATGATGAAATCGCTGCCGTGAACGATCGGGGCGGGGACAGTCCCGCTGTACGGGAGGGTGGTCACGCCCCACACGTCCTCGTTTTCGGCGGCTTCCATCGCGGTCCGGTAAAGGGGAATGTCGGCGCTGGAGCCGAGCACGAAAAGCGCGCGCCGCGCGGCGAAGTGCGCGCTCGGCGTGCCGGTGATGGTAGAGGTGACGCACCCCTCGTCGTAGAGGCCTTTGAGGAACGTCGTGGCCGAGATCGCGGCCGGGGTGTTGTAGGCGTACGCATCGCCGTCCGCGTTGAGGGCAGCACCGCCGGTGCGTGATACCCCGCCAAAGGCGGCAATCCAGGCCGTCAGAGCGGCGGCGTCGTTACGAAGTACGTAGCCGCTCACACCGGTCCCGGCAACATTCCTGGCTTTTGCTACGGCGCATGTCAGGGTTTCGAACGCCGCAGTCGTGGTGAGCGGGCCGGAGTGCCGTACCGTCTCGAGCCACGTCTGGTTGTAGAACAAAACCTCTACGGAGCGGGTGAGTGGAAAGCCCAGGCGCTGACCGTCGAAGGCCGGGTGGACGCCCTGCGCCAGAACTGCCGGGAAGAAGTCGTCGCGGTCAGCCTGTGAGAGTCCCCACGTTTCGTCGTTGACATAAGCGCTCATATCGACCAGCGCGTTCGCCAACGCATAGGTCGCCTGGTCGTGCTGGTCGCCGACCGCCAGGCCGGGCAGTTCGCCCATGGCGATGGCGTCGCTCATCTTGTCGCGAAGAGCATTGCCCTGACTCTCGCCCACCACAGTGATGCCGCACGGGTTGGCAGCGTTGAAAGCATCGATCATCTTTTGCAGGTCAGCTTCACGCGCGTCGCTGTAGGTGTGCCACCACATCACCGTCTGTCCACGCGGATCGACGCCCGCCAGCGGGCCGGTAGTCGCCGGCCGGCAAAAGTCGGTCGGGAGGATGCCTGCCGTCAGCGCCTTCTTCTGGAGGGCGTTGGCGTCGGCGTTCAAACGACTCAATGTTGCCCGGATGTCGTCGCCCTGCATAATCCGGGCGAAGGCTTTGGCCACTGCCTCACGCACCACGGGATAAGAGACAAGTTGTGGTGCGTGGACGCCATGAGGGAGCAACGCGAATGCCTGACCCCACTGCGGCATCAAGGCTTCCACGTCCAGCGATGCGCCGACGTCGGAATGGACCGGCAATTCCTCAGCGGCGCGAATCCAGCCGGCCTGCCGTTCCGGCGCAGTGAACCATTTCAGGAAGATCCATGCTGCGAGTTGCGTCTCGGGGTTGGTGACGGGGATCATCAGGTCGCTGCCATCGATAAGCGGCGCCGGTTTGGCATCGGCGCGCAAGAGCGCGATGACGCCCCACTCGTCGTCATTTTCGGCAGCCGCCATGGCGCTTTTGTAGGCAGCAATATCGGCGCCGGAACCCTGGACAAAGAGCGCGCGGCGCGCAGCGAATTGCGCGGCAGGGGACTCTGCGCCGGGTGAATCTGCGCAGCCCGCATCACGCAGTTCCTTGAGAAATGTCGCGGCATCGACAACGGCTTTGCTGTTGAAGGCATAACCGTTGTGATCGGTGTTGAGAATCGCGCCCCCCACAACATCGGTCCAAGTCGCTATAGCAGAAGCAGCATCACCGAACAGGTAGCCGGTCGCATCTTTGTCCTTTGCAGCGGCGCAGGCCATATCTTTGAATGTCGCAGTGCCGGTCGGCGGGCCGGAGAAACCGAGGTGTGCCAACCACGTCTGATTGTAAAACAACACGTCGACGGTGCGGGTGAGGGGAAATCCCAGGCGTTGGCCGTCGTTCGCTTCCAAGAGCGTCCCGATAAAGTCTTCCCGCTCTCGCAGTGAAAGGCCCCAGGTCTCGTCGGCGATGTAGACATTCAGATCGACGAGGCTCTTCGCCAGGGCGTAAACCATCCGATCGTTCTGATCGCCGACGACCAGGCTGGGTACCTCGCCCGTGGTCAACGCTGCGCGCATCTTGTCAGGCAGAGCAGCGCCCTGATTCTCGGCAACCACGGCGATGCCGCACGCGTTGGAGGCATTGAAGTCGGCGATCATCGCCTGGAGATCGGCTTCGCGCGCGCCGCTGTAGGGATGCCACCAGATCACCGTTTGCCCGCGCGGGTCGAGTCCGGCCAGCGGGCCGGAGGTTGCCAGGTTGCATGGTTCGCGCGTCGCTTCTGGCGTTGTATTTTGGAGGGATTCGGACGTTTGGCTGTCTGCTGCCGCTTGCGGTGTGGCATCCTTTTTCCCGCCGCACGCGACAACTGCTGGCAGCACCAGCGCGACTAAAACCAGTATGGCGACAAGGTTTCGCTTTTCTGTGCGCATCTCAATCTCCTCCTGCCGTCAACAGGACGGTCAATGGCAGCGCAAAGCCGAGGTCTTTTCAGGATACAGCTAACCGGATTATAACACCGCTGGCCGGACTCGCCAACGCTCGTCTGTCTGCGTGACGATGAAGACCGGTCGACCGGCAGCCTGTTGAATATCCGCCGCCGATTTGTCATCCAGAGCACAGCCGTCCGGTCCCCGGAAAAGTTCATCCGGCAGCACAAGCAGGTCGCCAAGCTCGCGTTCGCGGAGTTCCGCGAGGATGTCGCCCACGGTGAGCAGCCCGGCGACGGTCACGGTTTCGCCGAAAGCGTGATTCGGCACGGCGACGACGTCCGCCGCAAGGCCGGTGTGGGCGCTGAACGTTTGTGCCTTTTCTCGCAGCAGCGGGGCAAACAGCATTCCTGTCACCCACGTCTGGCGCGGGCCGGCGAGTTGCGCCAGTTCCGCCTGGAGCGCGTCCCATCCGTCGAGAAACAGCCGTACCATGCCCACGCCATTTTCGACGAGCGCCGGAAGAAGGCCGTCGTAGTCTGACAATGGTGGAATCGAAACGCCTGCTCGCAGAAACCACTCGTCGGAGGGGTACACGAAACCGGCGCTCAATTCGGCGCGCAGACGGCCCTGCCAATCAAGCGTTTGCGCCAATACGGCGGCGGCTTCGGCATCGGTGTAAGGCCGCATTTGTGGCGTGTGCCAGCGCGTCAGTCCCACGGGCACCACGGTCACATCGGCGACGGCGGGGTAGAGCGAGGCCAGGTCCGCGATCGTGCGGTCAAGATGCACACCGTCGTTGCGGCCCGGCGCGAGCACGGCCTGCGTGTGGATTTCGATGTCCATCTCGGCCAGGCGCGCCAGGTGTTCCATGATCTGCCCGGCGCGAGGGTTGTGCATCAGCCCAACGCGCACATCCGGCTCCGTGGCGTGGACGGAAACGTAGAGCGGGCTGAGGTGTTGTTCCTCGATGCGCGTCCAATCGCTTTCGTCCAGATTGGTGAGGGTGATGTAGTTGCCGTGGAGGAACGAGAGGCGGTAGTCGTCGTCTTTGATGTAGAGCGGCGCGCGCAGTCCCTCCCCACCGGTTTTTCGCGGCGGCATCTGGCTGACGAAGCAGAAGTCGCAGTTGTTGCGGCACGCGCGAATGTCGCCGTCGAACAGTTCCGTCTCGAACGCGAGCCCCAGGGCCTGCCCGTAACGGCGGTTAGCGCGCAGCGTTTTCTGCCGTCCCGCCCGTTCGATGAGGAATTCCAGCTCCGGTTCGGCGGCGTAGAATTGCACGTCGATCACGTCGCGCAGCGGCATCCCGTTGAGCGCCAGCAGTCCATCGCCCGCCCGCAATCCCGCCCGCGCGGCGACGCTGCGTGGCGCGATGTCCGTGATCTGCGCCGGGTCATACTTTGTCATTTCTGCCAGTTGACGATCTCCGCTTTGTGATCCGCCACGTAGGCGTTGGCCGGTTCCGCGCCGCACGCGCGACAGGCAAGATGATAGGCCGAGTTTAGCGTCCCACATTCGGGGCAGGCGTAACGCTCCACCATCTCAGCAAACCATTGTTCGTAACCCACCTCGCGGATGCGCGCCTGCGCTTCCCACAACTCAATGCGATGCGGGCGAGCAGCCTGGAACGCTTTCAAGGCTTCGCAGGGGTATTCATCGCACAGACCACAGAACTCCACACCCTTCTCCACCGCGCAGGCGTAGAGCGTGCACGACTCGCAATAGCTGTACCGTCGCTCCGCGCGACAACCGTCACAGACCAACGACTCCACAGGTCGATTGCGCTGTCGCGCGATCTCCGCGCGTTTTTCGGGCGTCTCGTGCGCCGCAATGTAGATGATGCAGGCCGGACAAAACAGCCCGCAAACGGCTGCCAGCGTAAGATCCAGTTGTGAGTGCATTTCGTTGTTTTTCCTCTAAGTTGTTGCAAATCCATTGTTACTATTCTGGCGCGTAGGCCGACCACGAATTTGTAACGAATAAACGAATGGGCGCCTGCCTAACGCACGTTTTTGGTCTAGCCGAGACATAAATTCGTTTATTCGCTCCTGATTCATGGTCGGCAAACCCTATACCCGAATGGCTACAAATCCATTATCCTTTGAGTGAACAATAAATCAAGCTTCGCTTTGACAAGCGCTCCGTTATGGGTACAATAAGACAAAATACATAAAGAATCCTTTATGTATCCACATCATTCAGTTCAAATTTAAGGAGGATTCAGCAATGGTAAAGAAGAAGGTTCGTGTCGCCATCATCGGGGTCGGCAATTGCGCCTCGGCGTTGGTCCAGGGAGTTGAGTTTTACAAAAACGCGCCGGATGATGCGTTCATCCCCGGCTTGATGCACGCGCGTCTCGGCTCCTATCACATCAGCGATATCGAATTCACGGCGGCGTTCGAGATCAACGCGGAGAAAGTGGGCAAGGACCTGTCCGAGGCCATTTTCGCGCCTCCCAACAACACGCGTAAGTTTGCGGACGTGCCGCACATGGGCGTCCCGGTGTATCGCGGGATGACGCACGACGGCCTGGGCAAGTATCTTTCCGAGATCATCGAGAAAGCGCCCGGCCCCACGGCGGACATCGTCGGCATCCTCAAGGACACGAAGACCGATGTGGTGGTCAACTTCCTGCCGGTCGGCAGCGAAATGGCGACCAAGTGGTACGTCGAGCAGGTGCTGGACGCGGGGTGTGCGTTCGTCAACGGCATTCCGGTCTTCATCGCGCGCGAGGCATACTGGCAGAAACGCTTTGCCGAGCGCGGCCTGCCGGTGATCGGCGACGACGTGAAAAGCCAGGTCGGCGCGACAATTCTACATCGCATCCTGTCCAAGCTGTTCGTGGATCGCGGCGTGCGCATCGATCACACCTACCAGTTGAATTTCGGCGGTAACACCGATTTCCTCAACATGCTCGAGCGCGAGCGGTTGGAATCCAAAAAGATTTCAAAGACGGCGGCTGTCACCAGCCAGGTGCCGTACGACCTGGGTGCGAAGAACATCCACGTTGGACCGAGCGATTACGTCCCGTGGCTCGAGGATCACAAGTACTGCTACATCAAAATGGAAGGCACGACCTTCGGCAACGCCCCGCTGTTGCTGGAAGCGAAACTGGAAGTGTGGGACAGCCCCAACAGCGCGGGCGTCATCATCGACGCCATCCGCACGGCCAAAATCGCGCTGGATCGCGGGCTGGCGGGCGCAATCGTCGAACCGTCCGCTTACTTCATGAAGTCTCCGCCGGTCCAATTCCCCGACGATCAGGCGCGGGATCGTCTCGAAGCCTACATCACCGGCGATGTCGTGACGGCGCTCGGCTCGGAGGCGATCAAAGACAAATAGCGCCATTCCGCACGATGCCAGACAAAAGCGTGATGCGTGAC
>DYKY01000038.1:1797-4770 GCA_020722365.1 Thermoflexus sp. | reverse complement strand
GGCGTCGCGCGGATGCTCTACATGCTGAGGAGCGACATCCCGGCGGATCGCATCCTCGTGCTGACGCCGCAGCGGACGCTTGCCACGCCCTACGTGAAGGCGCTGCACCATCCCGACGTCGCCGCCGGCGGCCTGGTGAACGTCGCCACGGTGGGCGGTTTGGCGCGGCGCATGGTGGATTTGTTTTGGCCGTTGGTGGTGGAAGAGGCCGGCTTCGGCGCGCCGGACGAACGGCCCACGTTCCTCACGTTGGAGACGGCGCAGTATTACATGGCGCGCATCGTCGCGCCGCTGGTGGAGGAGCAGGGCTACTTCGACGCCATCAACATCGACCGCAACCGGCTCTACAGCCAGATTCTCGACAACCTCAACAAGGCCGCCGTCGTCGGCTTCCCCCACACCGAGATCGCCGAACGGCTGCGCGGCGCGTGGGTGGGTGAGTCGGCCCAGGCGCGCGTCTACGACCAGGCGCAGGACTGCGCGACGCGCTTTCGCCGCTACTGCCTCGAACACAACCTGCTCGACTTCTCCCTGCAAATCGACGTCTTCTTCGCCCACCTGTGGACCGAACCGTTATGCCGCGACTACCTGCTCAACAGCTACACGCACCTGCTCGTCGATAACGTCGAAGAGGACGTGCCGGTGGCTCACGACCTCATCTACAGTTGGCTGCCCCACGCCGAGTCGGCGCTCGTCATCTTCGACCAGGACGCGGGCTATCGCAGCTTCCTCGGGGCCGACCCGGTGAGCGCCGCTGCCCTGCGCGATCTGTGCGATGAGCGCGTGACGTTCACCGATTCCTTCGTGACCTCGCCGGAGATGCAGGCGTTTGGCGACATGCTAAGTCGCGTCCTGCAACCCGGCGCGGCGAGCGTGCCGCCTGCCGTCCAGCCGCCGCCGGACCTCAAGAACGTGCTGCGCTTCGAGAGCTGCCGCTATCACCCCGACATGCTCGACTGGACCGCCGACGCCATCGCCGCGCTCGTCCACAACGACGGCGTCTCGCCGGGCGAAATCGTCGTCCTCGCGCCGTTCCTTACGGACGCGCTGCGCTTCTCGCTCACCCACCGGCTGAAGCAGCGCGACGTGCCCGCGCGTTCGCACCGGCCTTCGCGCGCGCTGCGCGAGGAACCCGCCACACAAACCCTGCTCACGTGGGCGGCGCTCGCGCATCCTGCCTGGGGCGTCGTCCCCCGAAATTACGATGTAGCCTACGCGCTGATGCAGTCCATCGCCGACCTCGACCTGGTGCGCGCGCATTTGTTGGCGGACGTGCTCTATCGCGTGAAGGACAAAATGCCCTCGCTGGCCCCCTTCGACGGTGTCAATCCCGACATGCAACAGCGCATCACCTACATCTTTGGCGGGCGCTACGAGGCGTTGCGCATCTGGCTAGACGCCTATCGCGCCGGAGAGCCTGCGCCGTTGGATCACTTCCTGGCGCGGCTGTTCGGGGAAGTGCTCTCGCAGTCGGGGTACGGCTTCCATCAGGATTTCGACGCGGCGCGGACGGCGGCGACGTTGATCGAGTCGGTGCAGAAGTTCCGCTGGATCGCCGCCGACCTGCCCGCCGGCAAACCGCTCGGTCAAGAGTACCTGGAAATGGTGCAACGGGGCGTCATCGCGGCGCAGTATCTGGAACCGTGGCAGGCGCTTGAAGAAAACGCCGTGCTCTTGGCTCCGGCCTACACCTTCCTACTGAGCAACCAACCGGTGGACGTGCAGTTCTGGCTCAACGTCGGCGGGACGGGCTGGTGGGAGCGCCTATACCAACCGTTGACGCATCCTTACGTGCTCAGCCGGCGTTGGTCGAAGGGCCAGCCCTGGACCGACACAGAAGAAGTCGCCGCGCGGCAACTGTCGTTACACCGGCTTGTCGCCGGACTGGTGCGCCGCTGCCGGAAGACCATCTACCTGGGCTTGAGCGAACTCGGCGAGCAGGGCTACGAGCAGACAGGGCCGCTGCTCAAGGCCATCCAGCGCGTGTTGCGGGCGCAGTAAAGGTGGAAAGAGGTTTTATCAGCAGATTGAACGGATTAAGCAGATTCTGTGGCTGCGCGTTTAGGGAGTACCTTGCGTCGTAATCACAGCATACAGATATGCCAGTTCACCCCATGCCAACAGAAAATCGCCGAGAGGAACATCGATCACCTGTGAACCGGCAGCAGGGTCAAGAACGCTAACACTGATTTCGTCTATTCCAACAACGACAATCGCGTGTTGCGAGATACACCCACGCCAATGCGGTAACTCATCGGCCTGCACAAAGACGATTATAGGCCATCCCAATGCCAAGTAGTTCTGAAGGTCGCGTATCGCGCCATCTGCAAAAACGACATCGACTGTCTCTGAGCGCAAGCACAGCACATTGGATGCAGGCGCCCCCAGCGGCGCACGAACACCCAAAATACGTGCGAGACGTTTCTGCTCAACGGTAATGCCAAGATAGTCCAGAACCATCTGGGCGCACGCGGGCAGACAATAACCATCGTCAAACTGCGGGTGATAGGGAACTTTCAAGCGCTTCGCCGGCACGTTGCATAGCCTCGACATCTTTTTCGGAATTCAGCACTTCTCCTGTCATCGCATCTACATCCACATAGCCAATCGGGCCACGTGGGGCGCGTGAGAGTGATGTAACAAACGCTCCCAAACGCCAGATTGGGCGCGCTTCGGTATAACGCAACTGCGCATGCTCGGCCATCACCATATTCCCCACCCACGTTACTAACCACCCATTGGCTTTGCGGCGCGCGGCGTGCTCATCCACAGCTAATCGAACATGCTTGCGGAAAAGATAATCGGCGAAATCTGCAACTTCTCCGATAGCTGGTTCGGGAAGCAGTTGCAACAAATTCACGAGAGACTCATAAGTGGTCTGCGTCATCGCTCACCTCCACCTACAGTATAGCCGAGGTCAGCCCGCGCGTCAATCTGTCTTGTGTGCATTCGTTGCGGTAGTACAATACACGC
>DYKY01000038.1:0-1697 GCA_020722365.1 Thermoflexus sp. | reverse complement strand
GATTTGTGGTTTATCTTTAAGGAGACCGACTATGCCCAACATTCGATTCGACAAATTTTACCGCTACGACGACCTGACCCGTATCCTCAAAGCCTACGCCGACGAGTACCCGCAGCTCGTGCAGGTGACGAGCATCGGCAAAAGCTACGAGGGGCGCGACATCTGGCTGGCGACCGTCACCAACACGGCGACCGGCCCGGCGGAGGAGAAACCCGCCTTCTGGGTGGATGGCAACATCCACGCCACCGAACTCTCGCCCTCGACCGCCTGCCTGTATCTGCTCAACAAACTCCTCACGGCCTACGGCGACGACGCGGACGTCACCCGCGCGCTCGATTCGCGCGCGTTCTACATCTGCCCGCGCGTGAACCCCGACGGCGCGGAGTGGGCGCTCGCCGACAAGCCGCGCTACATCCGCTCCAGCACGCGCCCTTATCCTTATGATGAAGAGCCGATCGGCGGTTTGGTGACGGAAGACATCGACGGTGACGGGCGGATGCTCACGATGCGCATCCCCGATCCCAACGGCGCGTGGAAAATCTGCCCGGAGGAACCGCGCCTGATGGTGCGCCGCGATCCCACCGAGACCGGCGGCAAGTACTACCGGCTGTTGCCCGAAGGCCCGGTCAAAGATTACGACGGCGTGACGATTGCCATTCAGCCGAAGAAAGAGCGCCTCGACCTCAACCGCAACTTCCCCGAACATTGGCGGCAGGAAGTCGAACAGCGCGGGGCCGGGCCGTACCCCGCCTCGGAGCCGGAGGTTCACGCGATGGTGCAGTTCATCGCCGGCCACCTCAACATCACGGGCGGCGTGGCGTTCCACACCTACAGCGGCGTGCTCCTGCGCCCCTACGACGACCGCGACGACAAGGAGTTCCCCGTCGAAGACCTGTGGACGTACCAGAAGATCGGCGCAAAGGGCACGGAAATCACCGGCTACCCCAACGTCTCTGTCTACCACGACTTCCGCTATCACCCCAAAGAGGTGATCACCGGCGGGTTCGACACGTGGCTCTACGAGCAGATGGGGGCGTTCGCCTGGACGGTAGAGATTTGGAGTCCGCAGCGTCAAGCCGGCATCACGGATTACAAGTTCATCGAATGGTGGCGCGAGCACCCGCTGGAGGACGATCTCAAGCTGCTCAAGTGGAGCGATGAGGTTCTGGACGGTAAGGGCTACGTTGAATGGTATCCCTTCGAGCACCCACAACTTGGACCGGTCGAGTTGGGCGGGTGGGACAGCATCTATGCATTCCGCAATCCCCCCCCGCAGTTTGTGGAAAAGGAAATTGCGCTCTTCCCGGACTGGATTATC
Source organism: Thermoflexus sp. (assembly GCA_020722365.1). Lineage (GTDB taxonomy): Bacteria > Chloroflexota > Anaerolineae > B4-G1 > SLSP01 > DSWT01. The sequence goes on along the minus strand of DYKY01000038.1, from coordinate 379 downwards.
TGGCAGTGTTTGATCACGCCACGGCTGGAACTGTACGAAGCCGGCGCCAAACCGTTGGGCGATGGGACCTACCGCGTGCGGCTGGTCGTCCACAACACCGGCTGGCTGCCCACCTACGGGACGAAGAAAGCCGTCGAGAAGAAAGTCGTGCGCGGCGTCATCGCCGAGATCGCGCTGCCGGAGGGCGCGACGCTGGAGACCGGCAAGCCGCGCGAGGAACTGGGCCAGCTCGAAGGCCGCGCCTACAAACACGCCTTCGGCGAGACCGATCCCACCGAAGACCGTCTCAAAGTCGAGTGGGTCGTCCGCGCCCCTGCAGGCGGCGTGGTCAAGCTGATTGCGCGCCACGATCGCGCCGGCGTCGTCCGTGTGGAAGTGG
>DYKY01000037.1 GCA_020722365.1 Thermoflexus sp. | reverse complement strand
GACAAGACCGGGCTACGATGTCGCAGACGATACCGGGATTTCTGACCAAGTTCTTCGTGCCTGTTCTGTGGCGCAAGCGCTGGGAACCGATGCGGCCCTATCTTCTGGTAGCGTGAATCCGCTCTAACCTACTGCCCGTTTGGCGTGCGATACCCCATCAACTTGCCTGTATGCCCATCGACGATGTAGAGGATGCCCTCTTGACAGGCCATACCTTCCGGGAACAGCAGATTTTCGGGATCGTGCAGGTTCCACAGGAGATTGCCGGCCTGATCGAACGCCACCACGCGCCCGTTGACGGGTGCGCCGACGTACACAACCTCAGCGTCGAGAGCGAGGAAGGGTTTTTCGGCGGGATTGCCGCTCCAGATGGGAACGCTCCACTCGTGGCGATAAATGCCCTCTGGACTGAAGACCTGCACGCGCCGGTTCCACGTGTCGGCGACGAAGACCTCACCGGCGGCGTTCACGGCAATCCCCACCGGCTCGCTCATCTGGCTCGTCAGATCTCCTGCGCCGCCAAACTCGTTCAGGAAAACCCCATCGGCGTTGAAGACCTGCACACGGTGGTTACCTGTGTCGGCGACGTAGACGTTGCCGTTCGGCCCAACGGCGATGCCTCGCGGCCCGTAGAACAGGCTGTTTCCGGCGGGATTGTAGGCCTGCGTCTGCCCTAACCGGCCCCAACTGCGCACGAACTCGCCTTCTGCCGTGAATTTCTGGATACGATGGTTCCATGTATCCGCGACGTACACGTTGCCGGACAAATCGACCGCCACATCCCACGGCTCGTTGAATTGCCCGGGTCCGACGCCGTACTCACCCCACGTGCCCAATAGCGTCCCTTCGGGTGAGAGTCGCCAGATGCTATGCTGAGCTGTGTCGGCGACGTAAAAGGTGCCGTCCGGCGCGATCGCCATACCGCGCCCCGCTGCGTTGGAGAGTTGGGCTTTGAAGACAAGGGGCAGAGCCTGTTCGCTGGCCGTGTAGGCATCAAGAATTTGCCCGCTGTCGTCCATCGATGTTCCGTCAGTGTTGTAGCTCCACATCTGTTGGGCCAGGTCGCGGCGCACGTAGAGGTGCATGTCCAGCCGGTGGGGCCAGGTCTTGATCGTGAAGGGATCCTGCGGATTTTTGAGTTGAGCGTAGGCGCGGTAATCGCGGTCGCGGATAATGTCTACCAGCGCTGCGCGCATCAGCGGGTCATTCAGCGCAGCGCGGATGCGTTCCCAAGTCAAATCTTTATAGTCCTCGATGGGCCACCAGATATACTTGTAATCGTAGGTGATGTAATCCTCGCCCAGGATTGCTTCGACGGCACTCCATTGCGGTCTACCGGCGATGATGACCGGACATTCGAGCAGGCGCTCCGCTTCGGGGGCGTCCCCGTAGTAGTAACTGTTGGGGTAACGGGTCGCCATGTACCAGTAGAACGGCCATGCCCCTTCTTGCCCGTAAGCCACCTTGACCTCGTTCGCCGTTCCGGTTGTGCGCCAGGAAATGTCATCGATCTGCGCGAGGACCACTTTGACGTCCGGCGTCGCGTGCGCGTAAACCATAAATTCCGTCGCCATCTCGGCGTTGACGAAGTTGAGCATAAACATCGTGCGCAGCGTCCACACCATCAGCGCGCCGCACGTTGTCAACAGTGTTAGTTGCAGCGTGCGGCGCGATCCGATTTTATCGATTGCCCAAAGCAAGAGGCCGCCAAAAAGCACGACGCCACCGACCGCGCAGAACACGCCCACAAGGGGTTCCAGTCCGGAAAGCGTTAGTCCATTCTCTGCCCCGGTTGTTTGAAGGACCCGTTCCGGCGAGTTCACGGCCTGCGCGAATGCTTTGAGTGCTTTCCACAACAAGGGCAGGCTCGCGATCAGCAACCAGCCGCGCTGCACTATGTCTTGCCACTCCAGTTCACGCAGCCATTGTCCGAGACCCCAGGCCGCGAGGAGCACGTGCGGCAGTGCAATGTGGACGAACAACCAGGGCATTTTCTCTCCGGCGTAGGCATACGCAGCCCAAGACATCAACGCCCAGCCCAGGAGGAAAAGCGGGAAGAAGTGTTCGAGGTTGAGTGGCTTTGGCTCTTCCCGTTGTGTTGGGGGAGCGGGGTGGGGTGAGGTGCGCGCCACGATTGGGCGCAGAATGCCCCAAATCCCCGCAGCCAACGAGAGAAGCAGCGGCATGTACTCGTACAGCGGCCCAATAACAGCATAGTAGTACCACGGTTGGCTGCCACGGTCCACAGTTTGTTGGGCAATCCAATAGGCCAACCCGCCGATCTGGCCGGTCATCACACCCCATCCATACGTGAAAAAGGTGCTGAAGAGCGTGCCAAAGATGCCGTAGTGGATGAGGGCGATGATGGGCCAGCGTTTCCTGTCCCACCACATCCCCATGGCGATAGAGAGTGCGACCATGACGATAAAGGTGGCAAACGCCGCGAGCGTCATCCCCAGTGGAAGCGATTTGAAGCTAAGCCCCATCAACGCGGGATAGAAGAGGCTCATATCCACGCCTGCTACGAACTTCATCAGGAAGGCAGAGCCTAGCGGTAGCGTCAGCGTCCCCAATGTCAACAACACGTCGAACAGGCGCTGTTTGCGTAACGTCTCCGCACCTACGCCATAGTAGATGATGGGCGCGGCGCTCAGCACGGTGATGAAGGCGATTCCCAGAGCCAACCGTCCCCACCAGGGGATGGCGATGTTGGCGATGCTGGTATTGTCTACTTCCTCTACCTCGGAAACCTGCGCGCCGGTCAAGGCTAACACGAAGGCCCCACCGGCTAACAATGCCACAATGATCACAACCGCCAGCAGTGTGACGAGTCTGGGATGCGCCCACCGCGCGCGAATCACCTGCCACAAGAAGGGGACTGCCAGTAGGACGAGAAAGATGGCCGTGTAGATATAGGCAGTTTCTTTCGAAGCGTACATCAGCGGGAAGAAGACGGCCATCCCGTAGAGCCAACGCGTGCGTCCCGTATCCAGGTATTGCAGCAAGGCCCACAACAGCCACACCGCCGTCAGCATCATCGGTGTGTCGTGGCGCGTATAACGTGCGTAGTAGGTGATTGCCGGCGAAATCAGCAGCATAATGGACGCAAACAACGCGCCGCGTTTCCCCAACCACTTTTGGAATAGCCATGGCGTCATCACCAACGCCACGCCGGTGAGCGCGGTGTAGATGCGCGCCGTGAAATCGCTCACCCCGAACAGTGCATAGATGAGCGCCGTCGCCTCGAAGAGCAGCGGGCCATGCATCAACGGATCGTGCCGGAAACCCTGACCCGTGTAGAGGTTCCACGAGAACTTGGCGTGCGTCATCTCGTCGTGGCTGACCGCGCGCTCGCCCAATGCGTAGAACCGGCTGACGATCGCCAGGATCAGGATGATGATGGCCGCGATTTTCCAGAAATCCAGTGCTTTTGTGGCTTGCGTTTTTTCTGAGATTGATGTTACAGGCATAGCGTTTGTGTGTTCCTCCGCAGAAGCAGACTCAAACCTGACAGGTCTTCTGAGACCTGTCAGGTTTGAACGGGATTTCGCTTGAGGTGTCTTCAACTACCACTCCCCGATTCCTCGTTACTTAACCAGCATTTGTGTGCCGATTTCGCGCGCTTTCTCTTCGCCGTACAACGCCTCGATTAACGCCAGCGCAAACTCGAAGGCCGTACCGGGTCCGCGACTGGTGATACAGCGGCTATTGGCCGGTCCATCGACAACCACACGCTTTCCTACATGCACCGGATTTTCGAGTTGTGACACGAAGCTGGGATGGCACGTGGCGGCGCGTCCTGCCAGCAGGCCGTGGTGTTGCAGCACGACGACCGGCGCCGCGCAAATCGCGCCGTAGAGACGGCCTGCCTCGCGCTGAGCGTGCAACAGCGCCGTCAGGATTTCGCAATCGCGCAAGTGTTCCGCGCCGGGCATCCCGCCGGGAATGGCGATGCAATCGTAGATGGTATCGGCGCAGTCGGCGATGAACGCATCGGCGACCAGCTTTGTGCCTCGCGAAGCCGTCACCTGGAGCGTCTTCTCGACTGAGGCGACCGTCACCTCTGCACCCGTCCGTCGCAGCGTGTCGATGATGCACACCGCTTCGATTTCTTCGGTCCCGTTGGCGATGGGAACCAGGACTTTTTTTGACATAGCGTTCTCCTTTGATAGCAAGCCATTGGCATTCAGCCGTCAGCCGGAAACAGGCTTGTTTGTTGGCAATTCGGGTGTATTGTGCATCAAAGTTGTGTATTTGGCAAGTGATGCGACTTAAGTTGGCGCGATCCTGTTGTTTCTGTAACTCGACATGCTGTCGTCGCCGAAAATCGGGTGACTGTGCGCGCTGAGGGCAAGGCCGATGTCGTTATACCCATCGAGGTGCAGGATAATCGCGGCCGGATGGTCGCGTGTGTGTCGGCGTTCTATTCCTTGAGGCAGAAGTGATGCGATTAGCGTGACGGCGCGGATATGATTGCCTTGTCCGTGCCGTCGGGGCGTAGCCAGCGCTCGCCGGTCAGCGGATCATACAGCCCGATGGCGAACGTATATGGCCCGCCGGAAGCATCCCCCGGAACGGTGAACCGGTGGATTTGCACCACGCGGTCGCCGACATGCAGCGTGTAGGGATCGACCCACAGGCCATCATCGCCTGTGATGAAGCTGCCGTCGGCGGCGATGAGATGCGCGTAGACGCTCAGCCGTGGCCCGTTGTAGACACCCGGCGGTGGTGGATTGGGGATCAACTCTTCCGGTGGCAACGGCAGGTCATCAATGACGCCCCACCACGCGGTCAGCGTGAGATCATCGTCCCAGGCTACGGCCTGCAACGCCAATGCGCCGGCGAAGGGCTGGGCGGCGAGCGGCGCCCCGTCGACGTCTGCCGTGAGCGCATCCTCCGATGGCTCCGGCAACGTCAGTAGCACGCCTTGCATCCCCGCCGGCGCTTCGATGCGCGGCGCGGCGTCGAGTAGCGCCTGGAACTGCGGCGCGCGTCGCTCGCCATCTTGCACGTAAAAGCGGATCGGATCTTCCCGGCCTACCAATGCCCGTTCCGGGTTTACATAGCGCAGCGTCGTATCTTGGCGTCGCATGTCAGTTTCCACGGCGACCCTGTCCCATACCCCGTAGAGTAGACTCCCCACGGCTGCCTCTTCGATCTCTGGGTGAGCGTCGAGATAGCCCGCCAGCGCCCGGTAGTCGGCGCGGTAGAGAAACTGCACCGCGGATTGCTGCGGCCACTTCACGAAGTAATCAGGTAGATCACGCCCGGCGACCGGCGCAAACGTGAGCAGGCACAGCGGAATCGTCGTCCACTGCCATCGTCGTGCGACAGCCTTCATCGGCATCGCCAGCAGGATGTAGACGGCGGGCAGCGCCAGAATTGTGTGACCGTAGCTCGACGGCGGCAGACTGATGAACGCGGGCGCGATCCCCGCGCCGAGCCACAGCAACAGGAGCCGCGCGTTGGCCTGCTTCAGGTGCGCCAATCGCGTCAGAAGGCCGATGTACAGCAGCAACGCTCCGGCCAGGCTGAATACCGGGCGCTCGCTGATGTTGTACAGCCATTCGGGGTCGCCTTTGGCGTGCATCATACCGAGCGTTGTCCAGGTGGTTTGTACGAGAGGTTGAAGGTCGCCCTCCGCGAGCGCCGTGAGCGGCACGGCCAGTTCGCTCACACGCGCGTCGGCGCCGGGAATGTGAGACGCGGCCCAGAACATCGGGACGGCGAGGAGGACCCCGCTCGTCAATGCGGCCAGGTACGGCTTCCGGCGCCCTCTGCGCCCGCCCACAAACGGCAGCGCGACGATCAGCAGAGCCGGGACGATCCGCCCGGCATAGTACGTGTACAGCGCTCCCGCTGTCCCAATGGCGATGCCGAACGCGGCAGGGCGCGGCGGGTTTTCGTCCTGTAGTACGCGCCATCCGCAGTAAATCGCCAGCAGCGCCCACGGCAGTACGCCGATATGGCGGATGGCGACGCGGCTGTACATCAGCGCCCAGAAGGAGACGGCGACAAGTCCGCCCGCGAGCAGCCCTACCTCGCGGGTGAAGAGCCGCCGGCCCACAGCCCATGTCAACAACACGGCCAATGTCCCAAAAACGGTAGACATCCACCGCGCCGAAGCCTGGTTCAGCCCAGCCAGGGCCAGCAGCGGTGCGCGGAGGGTATGGTAGAGCGGTTCGTGGCCCGAAGCCCCGGAGAAGTAGAGTTGTGGTCCACTTTCCAGGATTTCCCACGAGAAGGTATACAATTCGATGAGATCGTCGTCCCGCCAGCCGGGAGGCACATCAAGTAGCGCCACCCAGCGCAGCCCCCACGTCAGGAGAAGCAGGGCGACGACGGCCCAGCGTTCCCAGGGGCGGAGACGTTTTGCTGCCTCCGTTCTTGCCAAGGCGCTTTCGTTCTTGCTCATGGCGTCTATGTTACCGCAGAGATGCATAATCGCAACTTGATTTAGCGACTTGTTTGTATTGTCGAACCGTGTATACTTGGAATTGACAATTGGATGATTGAAGACGGGGAGATTTGCTGATTCACCCATTTGCTGATTCAGGTGGGAAGGGATATGGGAACTGCACGGGACATTGCATTGATTTTTCTGAGTTTGGAAGCGTTGGTCATCGCTCTGATACCGTTGGCCCTCCTGTCGGCGCTGGCGTATGGTGTGTACCGGCTGCAGAAGCTGGCGAAGCAGTATCTCAAGCTGGGACAGGTCTACGCACAGAAGGCGCACGAGTATGTGGAACAGGCATCCAGAAAGGTCGTTACTCCTTTGATTGGCGTTCACACAAAGACGCGCATGACAATGACAATGGTGGAAAAAATCGTATCCAGGAGGTCGCTGTGAACTATCGGACTCGAACTTTGTTGATTGGCGGCGTAATCGGCGCGTTGGTCGGTGCGCTGGCGGGGTATTTGTATTTCAATAGCAACGTCAAGGTAAGCGAAGCGGGCGAGGAACAACTCCCGGCCCCGTCGGCGGGCGATGCGCTCAAGCTTGGCCTGAGCCTGCTCGGCCTGTTGCGTCTGATTACAGGGTAAGCGTTTAGCTGTTAGCCATCAGCCATCAGCCATCAGCCATCAGCCATCAGCCATCAGCTATCAGCTATCAGCCATCAGCTATCAGCCATCAGCTATCAGCCATCAGCTATCAGCCATCAGCTATCGGTGATCGGGTTTCACGTCTAGGCAAACGTCTTACCAGGGCTATGCTTGTCATCGGAGAAAGTGCGACTGTGTCTTAAGACTCTTTGCTGAGAGCTGAGAGCTGAGAGCTGAAAGCCGAAAGCTGAACGCTGAACGCTTTCGTGGTTTTCAACGGGCCGCGATTAACCTGAGCCAGGGATTGAGGCGCTTTTCCTGCGCCAGCGTACTCGTTGGCCCGTGTCCCGGATAGATGATGGTTTCGGGTGGCAGGGCGAGCAGCCGGGTGAGGCTTGCCGTCAGGGCGCGTGGATCGCCGCCGGGCAGGTCACTACGCCCAATGCCGCCCGCGAAGAGCGTGTCGCCCGTGAGCAGTGCGTTTTCCTCGGGAATGTAGAGGCACACGCTGCCGGGTGTGTGACCCGGCGTCGTGATCACATGCAGATGCAGATTCCCCACGGCATATTCAAATCCTTCGGTGAGCGCGATGGTGGGCTGCATCGTAGGGGCTGCGGGAAAGCCGAACCATGCCGCGCCGCCGCCCTCGGCGAGCATCTCCCGGTCATCCGGGTGGATGCCGAGTGGAACGTCGAAGGATGCCAGTTCCGCATTGCCGGCGCTGTGATCGAAGTGCCCGTGAGTGTTGAGGATGGCCTTGATCGTGACATGACGTTGTTCGATCTCCCGACGCAATGGGGTTGTGTCGCCGCCGGGATCGACGATAATGCCTTCGCCGCCGGTCTCGTCGTAGACAAGATAGCAGTTGGCTTCCAGGATGCCGAGAGGTATTTGGACGATCATAGGTGCTCCTCAATGCTGGTTACTGATTACTGGTTACTCAATGGCTGGTAACTGATTGAAAATCGTCGTCTATTGTATCACATTGTGGAGGGTGGGGTATGACGCGCGTTGAACAGATGGCGCAGTTGGCGGAAAGCCGGGGGCTGGATGCGCTGGCGCTGATGCCAGGGCCGAATCTTTTCTATGCGACCGGGCTTTCTTTCTTCATCAGCGAGCGACCGGTCGTGGCATTGTGCCCCGTGGACGCGCCGCCGGCGTTCGTCCTGCCGGAATTCGAAGCATCGAAGGCGACGTCCACCGGATTCGAGGTTTTCACCTACACTGACGAGGAGGGATACGCTTTGGCCTTCCACGAGGCGTGCGCTACATTGGAACTGGCCGATGCGCGCCTGGGCGTGGAAGCGCTGCGGATGCGTCTATTGGAGGCGCGTATTCTACAGCGGTATGCGCCGGGTGTGGAACTGGCTCCTGCCGACGACCTGTTCGCCGAACTGCGTATGGTCAAGAGCGTCGCGGAATTGGATGCGATGCAGTGCGCGGTCGATGTCGCGGAACATGCGTTTCAGGCGTGGCTTCCACAACTTCGCGTAGGCATGACCGAACGCGAAGCTGCAGCGCGTCTGGTCGCCGCGTTACTTTCCGGCGGCGCTGATGCGCTGGCCTTTACGCCGATTGTCTGTGGCGGGCCGAACGGGGCGATGCCCCACGCACACCCGGGAAACCGGCCTTTCCAGATGGGCGATTGGGTAGTAGTCGATTGGGGGGCGGTGACGGATGGCTATGACTCCGATCTGACGCGCATGGTCGTGTTCGGTGAACCGTCGGGGCAGTTGGCAGACGTCCACGAGATTGTGCTGCGCGCCAACGAGGCCGGCCGTGCGGCGATTGCTCCGGGTGTCGAGGCGCAAAGCGTCGATACGGCGGCGCGCGCTGTCATCACGGCGGCTGGATATGGCGCGCAATTCACACATCGCACCGGACATGGCTTGGGACTTGAAGCCCATGAGCCGCCCTACATCGTCGCTGGCAATGCACAGAGGCTTGCGCCGGGGATGACGTTCACAGTCGAACCGGGCATATATCTTGAAGGTGTGGGCGGGGTGCGCATCGAAGATGACGTTGTAGTCACGCCTGAAGGCGTGCAAACGTTGACGACGTTACCGCGCAGCGTTTTCGTCGTCAGGCCGGACTGATTGTTACCTATATCAAGCCCCCGGCCACAATCCAGGGCCGGGTGCTTGATTTTATGTGAAATTCAAGAGAACACGAGGAGGTACCTGGAGGCACCGATATGGGAGAAAACAAAGCTGTATACATAACACCTGAAGGCTTACAAAAGCTGAAGGCGGAGTTGGATGAACTGGTCAACGTGCGTCGTGTGGCCTTGGCGCAGCGACTAAGCGCGGCGATCAAACAAGGTGATTTATCGGAAAACGCCGATTACATCACGGCGAAAGAGGAACAGGGCTTTCTCGAAGGTCGCATCCGCGAGCTTGAGTTGGCGGTGCGGAATGCTGTGGTGATTGAAGAACCGATTGACACCAATGGCCGGGCGACACTTGGCAGTCACGTGACGGTCGTCGAGGAAGGCTACGACGACGAGGAGACCTATCACATCGTTGGCCCGCTAGAAGCTGATCCAACGAAGGGTAAAATCTCGAACGAATCGCCTTTGGGGGAGGCGTTAATGGGACGCGTCGTTGGCGATAAAGTCGTGATACAGGCGCCGGTCGGTACGATCGAGTTCCGCATTGTGGACATTGCCTGACATTTGCCGTGCGACAAACACAGGGTGGGTGATATCCCATCCTGTGTTTTTGTCTGGTCTATCAACGACGGTTGGCGCGAAGGCGTTCTATTTCGTTGCGTACGGATTCAAGGTCGCTCAAGCCGAGGTAGACGATGGCATAGCGGATGTAGGCCACCTCGTCGAGTTGTCGTAGTTCATCGATAACGATGTCGCCGATGACGTGACTGGGGACCTCGGTGCGTCCCGTCTGGCGGATGGCGTACTCCACACGTTCCACGATTCGATCCAGATCTTCAGCAGAGATGGGCCGCCGCGCGCATGCGATGCGCAATCCCGAGATCAGCTTTTGGGCATCGAATTCCTCGCGCCGCCCATCGCGCTTGATGACCAGGGGCGAAGTCAGGATGGCCCGTTCAAGGGTGCTGAAACGCCGTTCGCAGACCTCACATTCCCGCCGTCTTCGCACGTTGCCCTGCGCGTCGGTGCGTGTATCGATGACCTTGGTCTCGTTGGAGCTACAGTACGGGCATCTCATTGGGGCCTCCTTTCGCCTTTGCCTTCATCCATTATAGCTGTGACTATAGCATACTCACCAGAGATGGCAAGTTGTTTGACAAAACACCGCACAGATTTATAATAAGCCTACTACAATCTATTATATTGTTGGAGAGTGCAAAATGAATAGTGAGAAAAAGCGACAACCCAAAGTCATTGTATTTTCTACGCCAACCTGTCCGCATTGCCGTCACGCGAAGCAATACTTACGCACCCGTGGCATCTCTTTCACGGACGTCGACGTTTCGCGCGACGCGCACGCTGCGCGTGATATGGTGCGGATGAGCGGGCAGCAGGGTGTACCGGTCATTCGCATTGGTAGCAACGTAGTGGTCGGTTTCGACCGTCCCAAAATTGATCGGTTGTTGGATTTGAACTAACCGATAAAGTATTTACATTGTACCGCGAGGCTTCCCCCGATCCTCGCGGTTTTTCCTTTCTTGACCGGGTCACGGGACTCACAGGATAAAATCCTGGAAATCTCGTAAATCCTGTCCAAAAGAACGTCAGTGGGGTTACGTGCGCTGTTTGGGAATGGTGTTGAGCACCTCGATGCCTAACGCTTCTAATTCCGCGCGTTCACGCACGACAGGATCAAGGTAATGGGCCAGTGCCACCAACCCGATGCCGACGGCGAGGGCGAGGGCGAGGCGTAATCCCGGCCCTAGTAATTGCGCGCGCAGTGAGGGCGGCAGCGCCGTGGTCTGCGGTGGGTCGACGCGCCGCGCCACACTGCCGATTGCGCGCAGTTGGGGGAAATACACCGCGCCATTTTCCGTCAATTCGGCGCTGATGGCATCGGCGACGTGCGGCAATTGCGCCGCATCGGGCCAGGTCACGTAGATGAAGAATACCGATTGTACGTTGTCGCTGGCGATCGCGCCCTGGATGGCGCGAGGATCGACCGCCAGGCCGTTCTCGTTGAGACGCACAGCGACGTTCTCGGCGAAGGTCCCCGTCACGGCGATGTCGGCCAGCGCGTTGGCGATGTACTCGGACGAGAGCCACGCATAGTAGCGGTCGTAATCCTCCGAAAGGGTTGCTGCCGGTTCACTGCCCGCTGCAAAGCGCATCACGGTCTGGTATACCGTCCCCGGTCGCCGGTATGTCAGCGCCGTATACCCACCGACGACGACGACCGGAATGAGTGCTAGCCACCACCAGCGTAACCAAATCTTCATGAGTTGGTGTATTTCCACGCTTTTATCCTCCCTGAAAGGCCTCTCAACGGATGCAATGGAGGAAGCTCCATCAGTTTGACTGCACCTATTATATCATCAAGTACGATTCGTCAAAAACCACACGTTCACCAATGTTTGCTATTTGCCTACCGATTTGTAATGATTTTGTAACGTTTCTGCGTCTGCCATAGTCGTAGTCTAGCCCCTTGTGGGCGTGTTTCAAATGAGTTGGGCGGTCGTAGTCTAGCCCCTTGTGGGCGTGTTTTTGACTTGTGGGCGTGTTTTTGACTTGTGGGCGTGTTTTTGACGTTCAAAACGGGCACAAGGCCCTAAGCTACTTAATCTTTAATGCCCAGGAGATCATGATGAATTCTATAGATAATGAGTCCCGCTTGCAGATGGAAGCCATGTTACAGGCTGTGCTAGACGCTCTGGAAGCTTTTGTCGCTGCCGACTCGTGGGCTGAGGCGCGGCGTGTGCTAGAAGCGCACCCTCGTGAATTATTGACGGACGTCGCCGACGATGTGTTGGTGACGATGATGGCACGCTATGAAGACGCTGAGGTTGTGCGGATGCTGGCGCAGCACCGTCAGGTATTGATGCGCTGTCGGGTGGTCGGCATCGATGTAGCCTTCGCCGAACTGGCAGCAGTGGATATCCCCTGTCCTGAGGGCGTTGATCCGGCCCTGTGGCAGCGTGCACTACAGATCGACAATTCCGCAGCGATGATGGATTTTCTGGCCGAGTACCCCGACTTGATTACGCCTATCTACCGGCGGATGTCGTACATCTTGGGCGAAGCGCATATTTCCCTACTGGATGGGATACTTGCGCTCTTGGAGGCCGACACCTGGACTGTTGCGCGTGACATCGTGGAGAGCCTCCCTGCATTGTTGAGCCTTGAGACCGACCTGTGGTTGATGCAGTACAGCATGGCGCTCCGCCGCGCCGGCAATCATCGCGCCGTGACCGTTGTGGAGATGCGTCGCTGGTTGTTGGCGCGCTGCCGAATGATCGGCATCGGCGCAGCGTTTGGCGAACGCCTGGCGCTGCGGGATGGTGTACAGGTTGGCGCATCTGCCATCCCCACTTCCTATTGGGTGATACAGGACGTGGCGCAAGCTTTGTAGGAGGCGATTCAGCAGCCGGGATTGCTCGACGATCCCGGCTTTTTATTTTGTCCCCTCCCAGACGCGAAAACGTCGGTCGTTCCAAACCTGTTGTACCCGGGCAAAATGTGCTCGCAACCATGGCTCGTAGCTGAGAAAGGCGTTGGCGACCAGGTAAAGTTTGCCGCCAGCCTTGAGCACGCGGGTTGCCTCTTCGATGAAAAATTGCACGGTCTCAAAGTGCAGGCCGTGTCCCTGATGGAATGGCGGATTCGTAACGACAATGTCGAAGGTCGCCGTTTCGACTGTCGCCGCACCGCAAGCGTGAGTGACACTAACATCAGGATAGCCGTTGGCGGCGAGCGTTTCTTGTGCAGACAGAACCGCCCGCGCGGAAACGTCCGTCATTGTGACATGGGCACCGCGCCGTAGCGCCGCCAGCCCGACCAACCCAGTGCCGCATCCCAGGTCAAGGACGCGCGCGCCGGCAGGTATTTGCATCCCGGCGATAAGCGCCGCCGCCCCGTCGTCGAGGCGATCGTGGGCAAAGGCTCCAGCATAGCCAACCAGCCGTGTTGGGACGCCATCGACAACGATGTCGCGTTCGGTGCGGTGGATAGCGGGAAATGGGAAATCGCCGTCGGGTCGATGAGCCAATCCTGCGTGGTAGCCGCCTTTGCGGACGACGATGCCAGCCTGGCCGAAGATCATCTGCGCCTGTTGCAGCGCGCTTTTCACTCCCTCGCGGGTCGCGCCGACGAAGCCCAATCGTCCGGCAGGGCGCAGCATGGCTGCTGCCAGGCGCAGCGCTTCCTCCCGCATTTCTCTGCCGCGTGGTAGATGCAGGAAGGCGGCGTCGCAAGTCGCGGGTTCCAGTCCGGCGAAATCAGCCTGTACGAAGCACTGCGCGGCGGGCAGACGGTTGTGGGCTAGGCTGGCGGCGAGCGATTGCCCTTCAGCGGCGTTCTCTGTCCAGTAAGTCACAGCCGCGCCGGCGCGCATGGCCCAGAGCGCCGTTGCTGTTGCACCCGGCCCGGCGACGAAAGCGCGGCTGGCTGCGACATTGCGCGCGGCGGCGAACAGGGCTGCGTTTCCTGGTCCAGGCTCCGGCACGCCCGGTAGCCGTACGATACTGATTGGGCTGTCGGGCAGGAACCCGGTCACATTCTGTAGTTTCATAAAACCTCTTGTACCTATTTTGTTAGAGCAATGATACCCCGAAAATCGGGGGAGTGCAAAGTCACGATCAACCCCACAACCTATCTTTCGCTAGAGGACAAGTTTCAGAACTATACCACCGGTTATTGTGCCATTGACTGAACTGTGCTATACTTTGGCAGAAAATCGGCTGAAAAATCTCGTTCTGGAGGGTGTGATATGGCAAGTGTACAGGACTTCGCTCGGCGGGTGATCGACAACGTTGAACGCGTCATTGTCGGGAAGCGGGCGGTGGTTGAATTGGCAGTGATTGGCTTGTTGAGCCAGGGACACTTGTTGATCGAGGACGTGCCTGGCGTCGGCAAGACGATGCTCGCGCGTAGTCTGGCGCGTTCACTCGGCTGCTCCTTTGGTCGCCTCCAATTCACTCCGGACATGTTGCCCAGTGATGTGACCGGCGTGTCGATTTTTAACCAGGCAACACGCGAATTTGTTTTCCAGCCTGGGCCGCTCATGGCGCAGATTGTGCTGATCGACGAGATCAACCGGGCGACCCCCAAGACGCAGGCGGCCTTGCTGGAGGCGATGGAGGAGCGCCAGATCACCGTCGATGGCGTCACGCACCCTTTGCCGAAGCCGTTCATGGTGATGGCGACGCAGAACCCCGTGGAGTATGAAGGAACGTTCTCCCTGCCGGAAGCGCAGTTGGATCGCTTTTTGATGCGCATCAATTTAGGCTATCCGGCGATAAAGGACGAGATCGAAGTGTTGGATCGCCAGCAATATCACCATCCCGTAGAGGATTTGCAGCCGGTGGCCAATACCGAAGACGTCCTCGCGGCGCAGGAGAGCATCAAATCGATCTACGTTGCTCCGGCGGTCAAGGAATACATCGTGCGTGTGGTGCAGCAAACACGCCAACACAGTGACATCTATCTGGGCGCCAGTCCGCGCGCCAGCCTGACACTCTACCGCGCCGGCCAGGCCCGCGCGGCGCTCTATGCGCGTGATTTTGTTTTACCTGACGACGTCAAAGTGATTGCACCGGCAGTGCTGGCGCATCGTCTGCTCATGAGTCCAAGCGCCCGCCTGCGCAACGTTGCTCCGGAAGATGTGGCGGCAGCTATCCTTGAAGGTGTCCCCGTCCCGGAGAGCAAAGCGGCGCAGGGGACCGACCGCTGAGTTGATCCTATGACTGCTAATACAAGCGCGAAGAGTCGTGCGCCGAAGATCCGGTTGAATTCCTGGTTGCTGCCCGTGTTGGTGCTTGCGGCCGCAATCACGGATCTGATTGCGCCCTATCGAGGGTGGCGGGTGTTGTATGTAGGCATGGGCGGCGCTTTACTTCTCGGATATTTTTGGGCGCGCTCCCTGGCCCGCGGCCTGGATCTCACACGCGAGATGCGCTTTGGATGGGCGCAGGTGGGGGATCGCCTGGTGGAACGTTTTACACTGCGCAACGAGGGGTGGGCGCCAGGGGTCTGGGTCGAGGTGGAGGATCAATCGACGCTGCCGGATTATCACGCCAGCCGGGGAACCGGCCTTCCTGGGCGGGATTCGTTGCGCTGGCACACCGAAGCGACTTGCAGCCGGCGCGGTCTCTTTGTTTTGGGGCCGACAAACTTGCGGACCGGCGATCCCTTTGGGTTGTTTTCAGTCTCACTGCCCTATCCTTCGGCCTTGCCCCTGCTGGTGCTGCCTCCGATCGTCCCTTTGCCGAACATCCAAATCGCGCCTGGCGGACGTTCCGGCGATGGACGCCCGCGTCCCAATGCCATTGAGCGCACGGTGAGCGCCTCTACCGTCAGAGAATATGTTTCTGGCGACAGCCGTCGCTGGATTCACTGGCGTACGACAGCGCGTCGTGATGATCTGTACGTGCGTCTTTTCGACGGCACGCCTTCCGGCGACTGGTGGATTTTGTTGGATATGGATAAGGCAGTACAGTCAGGCGAAGCCGAGGATGCGACCGACGAGCATGGCATCATTTTGGCGGCATCGCTGGCCGATCAGGGTATCCGGATGCGCCATTCGGTGGGACTGGCGGCCTACAGTGACGAGTTGATCTGGCTTCCGCCGGAGCAGGGTGAGGGGCGGCGGTGGGAAATCCTGCGCTCCCTCGCCCTGATCTCCCGTGGCGCGCGCCCGCTTGCTGAAGTCATAGCGCGTCTGCAGCCGAGTCTCGGACAGCATACCAGCATTATCATCATTACGCCTTCGGCGAGTGTTGAGTGGGTGGAGTCGTTGGTGCCGTTGATCCGGCGTGGTGCAGTCCCCACGGTTCTGTTGCTAGATCCCGTTTCTTTTGGCGGGGTGGGCGATACGGCTCCGGTGGAGGCTGCATTGATGGGTTTGAATGTCGCCAACTATCGCATCACCAGGGATATTCTGGATCGACCGGAGATGCGCCCCGGTCAGCAAGGACAATGGGGCTGGCGAGTGCTGGGGACAGGACGTGCCGTGCCTTCCTATCGTCCGGCGGATGTGCCCTGGAGGTCACTGACGTAATGTACACACGCGTCGCAAATCATCATCAAGCCGGATTTATGGCTCGTGCCCTAGCGTGGATCGGTCCCAGAGGCATTATCCTCTGGTTATTATTGTTGGTGACCTTGAGCATCTTTGCCAGCGGTTTGGTTGAGTTGGTCGCCGGCCTGGAGCTGGGATTTGCTCTAACGGTCATTCTGGTGGCGATGACGGCGGGATGGTTGATGGGAGTGTCGTCGATCTCTGGGTGGCTGGCGACGCTCGTGGGGTTGGTGTCCGGCGCGGTGTTCGACTTGATCCGTGTGGGGCGTTTGGGCGGTGAGATTTTCGACATTGGGCGCGCCATAGTTACAGTCATCGGTCAAATGCTGGCCTGGCTCTGGGAGCGCCTGCTCTATCTGGCTTCGTACTCGATCAAAACCCGTGAGTTTGGCCTGACGCCGGTGCGCGTGGTGGAGTGGGAGACCGTTCCCACTGCTATAAATGTAGTGTGGGACGGTATAACTACGCTGTTATCGCGCGCCTATGGCTGGCTGGCGTCGATTTTCGCCGGCGAACCGACATATGAGCCTGTTGGCTCGGTGCTGGTTTGGGGTTTTGTCGTCTGGCTGTGTGCGCTGTGGGCCGGCTGGATGGTGAGTCGCAAGCGCCATGCCATTATCGGGCTTTTACCCGCCGGCTTTTTGCTTTCATTTTTGCTGGCGTATACCTACGAACCATCTGGCGTTCTGCTGCCCTTCTTGGGTGTAATGTTGGTATTGATTGCCTTGACCGGGCATTATGCACGTGAATCGCGCTGGTCGATTGCCAACATCGACTTCTCGCGAGACCTCTGGCGCGAGGTGGCGATGGCTGCGACGGGTGTCTCGGTGGTGCTGGTATTGGCATCGGCCATTCTGCCGAGTTTTTCCTACCGGAAGTTCGCCGACTGGCTTGACGAACTGACCGCAAGGGAGGAAGTTGAACAGACCGAGGTTCAGGAAATTGCGAAATCTCTTGGCGTTGAGCAACAACCCCCTCCGGCGCAGCCGGTGCGCCCGGCGCAACTGTTAAGCAGCACCGACTTGCCGCGTCGGCACCTGATCGGCTCTGGCCCAGAGCTTAGGCGGTTGGTTGCCTTTGTCATCAGCACTGGCGAAATTCCGCCACTGCGTGATGACCCCTCCATGGATTACCGCATGATGGAGATTGATGTACCACGCCACTATTGGCGTAGTCTGACGTACGACAACTATTTCGGGCAGGGATGGTCCACGAGCAGTATGGGGATCAACGCGTATGAAGCCGGCCAGTTGTTTGTCAATCCGGAGACGATTTCGAATACGCGCTTGTTGCGTCAGGAAGTGCGAATCATCGGCGAGCTAGGTGGTATCGTTTATGTCGATGGGCAATTTGTCTCGGTGGATAAGGACTACGAAGTCGCCTGGCGTCCACCCGACGAGGTCTTCGCTGTCACGACGCCTGAACGGTTCTATCGCGCCGACTCGTTGCTGCCGGTGTACACGGTTGAAGGATTGCAGGCGGCTGGAACCCAGTATCCCGAGTGGATACTCGAGCGTTATTTGCAGTTGCCTGATGCAACGCCACAACGTGTCCGTACTTTGGCCCGTGACCTGACTGCGACACAGCCGACGCCATACGATCGGGCGATAGCGATTGAGAGTTATCTGCGGGAGTTCCCTTACACATTGGATGTTCCGCCGCCGACAGGGCAGCCTGACATTGCAGATTATTTCCTCTTTGAGCTGCAAAAGGGCTATTGCGACTACTACGCGACGGCCATGGTCGTGCTGGCACGTGCGGCGGGTATACCTGCGCGCATGGTCGTTGGCTATGCTACCGGAAATTACGATATCGTTAACGCGCGTTATGTCGTCACCGAAGCTGACGCGCACGCCTGGGTCGAGATCTATTTCCCCGGTTATGGTTGGATTGAATTTGAGCCAACTGGCGGCATCGCACCTATCACGCGGCCTCGAGAAACCGAGGAACCCACGGTTTGGCCGACGCGAGAATTAGTTCCATTGGTCTCCTCCTCGGCAGACTCTGACAAATGGGCAATGCCACCGCTGGTGTTGTTGGCTCTGTGGATTCTTGCTGGGATAGTGGGTGTGGCATTATTCATCCTGGCAGTGAGTGGGATAGACAGCGCATTACTGCTCCTCCGGCGTTCTCCTGTAGCCATGGCAACGCTGCTCTACAACCGCATGCGAAAATATGCCAGGCACTTGCAACTGCAAACCGCCGCCGGGAGTACGCCTTATGAGTTCGGCCATTTCCTGACCGCGCGGGTGCTGGAGATTGCCGGCTCACACCGCGATGAAGAATTGTTGCCGCCTGCGGAAGATGAAATCCCGGTGTTGATCGAATTGTACGTCCGCGCGTGGTATTCACAGCATACCATTGCGTTGCCGGAGCGCCGCGCAGCGGTTTGGGCGTGGTGGAAATTGCAGTGGCGCTTGGGTCTGGCCCATCTGTGGTGTAGACGACGTACCAGGCGTTCCTTACCGCCCGCCCTGCCGCAGCCTGCGAGTTAGAGTGGCTTTGCAACTAATCATAGTGTGTGAGGTTCGACGATGCCCGAAGAATTCAAATATCCACGGCGACGATTGATGCGTGGTTTTGTGCGACGCGCTACGCAGGTACTCTTCAGTATCCTGACCGATTTCCACCTCGTTGGCGCAGAGAATTTTCCGACGGAAGGCCCGTTGCTGGTTGTTGCTAATCATTTCAGCTTCGTCGATCCGATGGCGATGGTGCACATCGCGCCCTGGCCTATGGAGTTTCTTGGCGGTTTCCGCACTCCCAATGCGCCGCCGCTGCTCAGTTGGCTGCGTGAGTTATGGGGCTACTATCCTGTTTTCCGCGGTACCGGCTCGACACTGGCGCTGCGCGCGTCAGATGCGGTGATGCGCCAGCGAGGTGTACTTGGCGTTTTCCCGGAGGGAACCAGTTCGGCGGCAGTGCTGCGTCCTCCACGTCCCGGTGTGGCGTTGATTGCCGCACGAACGGGAGCGCGAATTCTCCCGATCGGATTGGACGGCTTTATTGATGTATTGCCCAAACTCGTCAAGGGTAGGCGCGCGCATGTGACGGCGCGCGTTGGCAAACCATTTGGACCGTTCGCGGCGTCAGGGCGAGGGCGCGAGCGTCGTGAGTATCTGGAGAAAATCGGCCACGATATTATGCGTCATATCGCTGAACTGTTACCGGCAGAACGGCGCGGGCATTATTCGGACGATCCCGATATCCGCGCGGCAGCACAGGGGACTGAATATTACCCCTTTGATGATGAGCCGGAGATTTGATCTTCTGAGGTTGCGTTGAGTTTGCAACCTGCGTGACGTCGTTGCGTATATAGAAATGACATTAATGCGAGGAGGTACTCATGGATCGGCGTCAGGGATGTTTAGCTGGGCTTCTAAAAATGGCGCTTCTGAACGCTATTTTTGATTGGTTGCAGGATCGCTTCGGGTTTGGGCGGGGATTTTCTTGTACGGGTATTGGATGTGGCGTTGTTCTCTTGATTCTGTTCCTAATCTTGGCTTGTTCCGTCATCGCCGGCACGGATTGGTTCCGGCTGTTTTGACGGATTGTTTTTTGTATTGACAGCACCGACCTGTTCCTTACAGGTCGGTGTTGTTATATAACATATCGACAATTGCACCTTCAATTCAAACCTTGTTTGTTTGGAGTGCTGTTTTGACTCTTCCTAAAGCTAGATTATACTAGAGATGAGTTTATAGTACGCATGAGGATAGCGTTGTTCGTAGACGGCGGAGCAAATTTCGTATGCAGGATCAGCCAAGACTAAGCGGCCGAACGCGTGTATTCAACACCTTACTGCGTTTCGTTTCTGACATTCGCGGTAAGATTATTGTGCCTTATCTCATCCTGACCTTCGCGGTCGCTGTGATTGGTCTCTATGTCGTCACGCGCCTGGCTTCCAGTTCGGCCAATGAGCGTTTTAACACCTACCTCGTGGAATCGGGGCGCGCGGTTCTAAACGGTTTTGCAAGTCAGGAGATCGACCATCTGAACGCAGCTCGCACCTTCGCATTGACGGATGGCGTGATTGAGGCCATGCAGGCAGGTGACAAGGAGACGTTGTCGACTTTGGTGCTGCCGGCAGCGACCACCAGAGGTATCGACGTGCTGATTCTGGTCGATGCCGAGGGCAAAACGGAGTTTAGTGCGCTGAAGCGCGATGGCCAACTCGTTTTAGTCGATTACGATTTCAGGACCGCCGATGTGTGGCTGATCGATCAGCTTTTGGAACAGCGCTCTCCCGATGCCTCACCGGTTCGCGCAATTGGCTTGCATCCTGTGGACGGTCTCTATTACTACTTCACCGCCGCGCCCATCGAACTGGAAGGTAAATTTGCCGGTGTGGTGATGGTGGGCACAGCGTTGGACACGCTGCTCCGCAACCTCAACGCCACCTCTATGGCCGGGCTTACCGTTTACCTGAACGATGGGCAAGCCATCGCTTCTACATTCACGCAAAACATGTTGCCTGAAGCTCAGAAGGCCTTATTGGCTGAATTATCAATCCCCAAGGATGCCTACGAGGATGTTCTGAACTCCGAGCCGAAAGTTCGAATTGAGACAATGCAAATTTCGGGCCTCGATTATCGTCTCTCGCGTCGGCCGCTGGTGGTGGGTAACGACCGGTTGGCCGTCATCGATGTCGTTCTGCCCTCCGATCTTTTGTTGGATTCGAACCCTCTCAGTCGTGGTATGTATGTGTTGGTGTTCACGGCGGCGATGGGTGGCGTTATCCTGGTGGGATACCTTGTGGCGCAACGCATTACACGCCCTTTGTTTACTTTGATAAAGACCTCGCAGGCTGTAGCCGAAGGTGATTTGAAACAGCGCACCGGCATCAAGCGCACCGACGAAATTGGGACGCTGGCGACAGCTTTCGATCAGATGACAGAGCGTCTTGATGAACGCACGCTTGCTTTGCAGTCCTCGCTACAAGTCCAACGTGAGACCGCCAGCCGGATGCGCTCAATCCTGTTCAGCATCGGCGATGGCGTCTTACTCGAAGATGCACAAGGCGATATCGTGCCCCTGAACCAGGCGGCCAGCTTTATGCTTGAAGATATGGCCGCGCGTTTCCGCTTGGGCCCTATGCGTGAATTACCTATGCTGGAGCAAGAACGCTCTCTGGATGCGTGGGTGAATCCATGGCTCCTTGAAAGCCGTCGTTTCCAGATCGCCAACCGTATCTACATGGCACATTCGGCCGCAGTGGGCAGCGATGACGGCGCGAACTTGGGAACGGTCATTGTCCTGCGCGACGTCACTGCGGAGATGGAGGCCGAGCAACTCAAGGACGCTTTTGTCGCGCACGTTTCTCACGAACTGCGCACTCCATTGACCGCCATCAAGGGCTACACGGCGCTGCTTGGGGCTACCGCTGGTACAGCTTTGACGCCAACACAACATAATTTTCTGGACCGGATCAGTCGTCAGACAGACAATCTGGTCGCTATGATCAACTCTCTGCTGGACTTCTCCGAAGTCGAGGCCGGTGGGCGGATCGGCTTGCGCCTGCAATCGCTGGAATTTCCAACCCTGATCAAGGAAATTTACGAAGAGTGGCGTCCGGATATGGAAGAGAAACCACTTACGTTCACTGTGGAAGTGGCGGATAATCTCCCAAGAATCAACGCTGATGTGGCACGCCTCCGCTGGGCGCTCATCAACCTGGTGCGCAATGCCCTTCAGTACACCGACGCGGGCGGCAAAGTAACGCTGCGTTTGTTTTCCACGCAAAACGATGTGGTTTTCCAGGTTGTCGATACCGGAGTCGGCATTGCAGAGGAAGCCCAAAAACGCCTTTTTACGCGCTTTTATCGGGTGATGCAAAGCCACGACGACAATGTGCGCGGTTTGGGGCTGGGACTCTATGTGGCTAAAATCATCGTCGAGGCGCACGGTGGGTCCATAGGTGTTAGCAGCGAAGTGGGCGTTGGAAGCACCTTTACCGTAACGCTTCCGGCAGCGCGTGACCAGGAAGCCCGCCAGGCACTGCTTGACCGAAAACGTAGGGGCTGACATGGCGCTTTCCAAGGGGTATCACCGCCAGGATGCGCAGCAGCGATGGTCGGTTGACATCATTATCTTTCTCGTGATTTTGGGATTGAGCTTTGTGTGTCTATGGATCACCGCGCTTTTTGCTGTGCGGCCGCGTGACTTTTGGGAAGTTACGCTCGGGGGGTACTCCAATATCGATCCCAATACATTCTATACCCCCATTGTGGTTTCGGGTGCTGGCATCCCTCCGTTGCGTCAAGAAGCGCTCATCGCGCCGACGGTGCCCCCTGAGCTGATTGCGACGGCAGAGGCGACGTCTGTGCCTGTACCGCCGGTGAGTTTCTACACTCCCACGCCCACGCCGACGCCCACACCGCCTCCGCCGACGTTTACATCGACGCCTGCACCGCCAACGCCCACCTCAACGCCCACGCCGACGCCTTCGATCACGCCAACGCCTACACCGCTACCGCCGACAGATACGCCCCGGCCGATAGGCAGCGTCACACCGACGCCCTCGGTCACGCCGACACCTACTCGTACTCCGACCGGCACACCGACGCGTACCCCCACAGTGTCTCCAACACCGACGCACACGCCGACGCCGACGCACACGCCGACGCCTACGTCGACGCCGACGCCTACGTCGACGTTCACACCCAGCCCCACGCCCACCGATACGCCTGTGCCGACGAACGTTCCGCCGCGCCCAACGACGGAACCACCGCCACCTTCGCCGACGCCGAACCTCCCGCCGCGGCCATGATCAAAGAAAAGCCCTTTGAAGCTTCAGGCGAACCTGAAGCTAATCCCTCTGCGTAAAGGGCACTGAACCGTCTAGCGGACAGGGTTGCGCAGCGTGCCGATGCCTTCTATCTCCACCTCAACGACATCGCCGGGCGTCAACGGCCCCACACCGGCTGGTGTGCCGGTCAGGACCACATCCCCGGGTTCGAGCGTCATCACGCTGGCGGCGTAGGCGATGAGCGTGCTGACCGAGAATACCATCTGGCTCGTGCGTCCCTGTTGGCGCATCTCCCCGTTGACGCGACAGACGATGCCGAGATCCGCGATGTCTGCCGCGCACAGACCGCTTACAATCCACGGGCCAACAGGGCAGAAGGTGTCGAAGCCTTTGCCGCGCGTCCATTGCCCGTCCTTGCGTTGTAAATCGCGGGCAGTGACGTCGTTGCCGCACGTGACACCCATGACGTAATCCCACGCCGCTTCGACGGTGACATTGCGGCAGCGCTTGCCGATCACCACTGCCAACTCGGCCTCGTGTTCCACCCGCTGAGAGAGCGCAGGAACGACAATAGCCTCTCCCGGTCCGATGACGCTGCTCGGCGGTTTGAGGAAAAGCAGCGGTTCGGGGGGCACTTCGGCGCCATGCTCGGCGGCGTGCGCCACGTAGTTCCGCCCCACGCAGATGATCTTCGTGGGACAAACCGGCGGCAGCAAGGTCACCATCTCTAAAGGTCCGATACGTGTCCCTGCTGAACCGCCGCTGTAAGGCTGGCCTTCGAGTTGATAGACCTGACCGTCCTCAAGCAAAGCCCATACCCCTTCGCCATGGTCATTGATCCGTACTATACGTGAAATGGATGCTGTTTGCATGTTTACCTCCAGGTTGTGATTGGCGCGACGTCAGTCGCTCTTGCGCTTGTTGTTATAGTCTGGTTATAGATGGAGTCAACCAGGCAGGAACCCTCGAAAGGTTGACTGGAGACTTTGGTTTCTCGCTACAACAATGTATAATTCATATGAATTGTTGGGTGAGGGGGTATCGATTTGGACTACCTGGACTTTGAACTCGAAATCGGCGTGAGGGACGGGGTGGAGTATCCGGTCGCCGTGCTGCGTTCCCCTGCGGGCGAGGCCCGTGAGCGTGTTGAATTTCCTTTTGGCGAATTGGAACTGGAAAACCGATTGCAGGCGCTCCAAATCGCGCTGTTGCGCACCGGGGGCATCCTGCGACAGGTGTTGACGCCGGAGGAGCACGCCGTGCAAGCTTTCGGGCGCGCGCTGTTCGAGATGCTGCTCTACGGCGAAGTGCGCAGCCGTTATGATGTAAGTCTGCGCGAGGCGTCTGCGCAGAGCAAGGGCTTGCGCATCAAGTTGCGGGTACAGTCGCCGGAGTTAGCGGGCCTGCCATGGGAGTTCATCTACGACCCGCGCCGTGCGGAATACGTAAGTCTCTCGCGCAATACCCCGCTGGTGCGTTACCTCGAACTGTCACAGCCCGTGCAACCCCTACGCGCCGAACTGCCGTTGCGCATCCTGGGGCTGGCTGCCAGCCCTGCGGGATTGCCGCCATTGGACATCGCGCAGGAGAAGCAACGTGTCGAAACCGCCCTGGAGGGTTTGCGGGCGGCGGGTCTGGTCACCTTGACCTGGCTGGACGGGCAGACCTGGCGCGACTTGCAGCGCGAGATGCGTCGCGGTCCCTGGCATATCTTCCACTTCATCGGGCACGGCGGTTTTAGCCGAACGACAGAGGAGGGCTTTGTGGCGCTGGCTGACGAGTCAGGTGGGGCGTACCATTTGACGGCGACGCAATTGGGCCGGCTGCTCGCCGATCATCGAGACCTGCGCTTGGCGCTGCTCAATGCCTGCGAGGGGGCGCGTGGCAGCACACAGGATGTCTTCTCCGCGACGGCGGCGATTTTGATGCGGCGTGGTCTACCGGCAGTGCTGGCGATGCAGTATCCCATTACCGACCGCGCCGCCATCGAATTTTCACGCACGTTCTACGAGGCGCTGGCCGACGGATTGCCCGTGGATACCGCGACGACGGAAGCGCGCCAGGCGATCAGCTACGTCGCACCCCACTCGGTGGAGTGGGGAATACCTGTGTTGTACATGCGCGCCCCGGATGGCGTTTTATTCGATGTGCATGCCGGGCAAATGAAGCGCCTCTCGTCGCTTGAGACCCCGACTCTGACGCCTCAAGCTGCTACGCAGGTCGCCGCGCAACCCGAGCGTGCTCAAGCTGCCATACTTGACGTAGAGACACCGACCGGTCCGCTGTTTGATGTGGAACTGGCGTATATCCCATCCGGTGATTTTGTGATGGGCAGTGACCCACATCAAAAAAGTGAGTTCGTCCAGGATGAAGAACTGCCGCAGCACACGTTGACGCTGCCCGCATACTATCTGGCGCTCACGCCCGTGACGAACCGCCAATACCTGGCCTTTGTGCAGGCGCGCGAGTATCGCCGCCCGGAGCACTGGCCGAGTGATGGTTTCCCGGAGGATCAGGCCGATCATCCAGTGACCAACGTTTCCTGGTATGATGCACTGGCTTATTGCACGTGGCTGACGGAGCGATTGGGCGGCGAAAAATGTGTTGCAAAAGTATGGCATGCAGGACAGTGGGAGACCCTTGAGATTGACGGCGCCCCCTGGCGTTTTTCCCTTCCTTCCGAGGCCGAGTGGGAAAAAGCCGCACGCGGAACAGACGGTCGGCTCTATCCGTGGGGCAATCTCTGGGATGCGAAGCGCTGCAACACCAAGGAAAGCCGCAAGGAGGTCACAGTGCCGGTGCAAGCCTACCCGATGGGCGCCAGCCCTTATGGCGTGTTGGACATGGCCGGCAATGTCTGGGAGTGGACGCGTACATTGTGGGGCGTTGACATTGTCGAACCGTTGTTCAGGTATCCCTATGATCCCGCCGATGGCCGTGAGGATATTGGGGCAGATACAACGATGTACCGGGTGTTACGCGGTGGCTCATACAATTACGGACGGGATGCCGCGCGTTGCGCCGGCCGCAATCGCCTCTTGCCCAACCATCATAACTGGTATGTTGGCTTTCGCGTGGCTTTGCTGGCAAAAGACGCCTCAACGGATTGAACGGATTTTTCTTGCGTTCTACCGTAGGTCTTTGCCTATCGACTTTCGACTTTCGACTTTTGACTTTTGACTTTCGACTTTTGACTTTTGACTAACTTGGAGCGATAATGGAACTACTGAAACGTGAGATCCGTGGTTGGCCTGTCTGGCAGATTGCGGTACTGGTCATCGTTGTCGTGTGCCTGACGTTGGGCGTGGTCGGCGCGATTACGCTGTTGCAACGTGGAACTGCTGAAACACCTCCGCCGCCCCCTCTCCCGCCTACACGAACGCCTGTCCTGCCGACGGCGCGTCCCACGCAGACGCCTACGCCGACTGCAACGCCCACGCCGACGATCACGCCATCGCCGACCGCCACGCCGCTGCCCACGTCCACACCGACTCCGACGCCGATCGCCTTCAGCAGATGCACGGACGTCTGCGCGAAGTCTCGGCGGCGACGGAGAATGCGTCGAACGGGATCATGGATTCGGTCACGCGCGCGGTCGCGCTCGTCGACTCGGCCGGGCGGGCCGTCGAGCCGAGCCCCCTCGCGGTCTACCTCGCCAGCGACGCCAGCCGGTATATGACGGGGGCGT
>DYKY01000036.1 GCA_020722365.1 Thermoflexus sp. | reverse complement strand
TATTATACCATATTGTAATGCACCCTCAGCACGGCTGGCGGTATTTGCCTGTCCACCGTTTATCCGAGCCAGTTCGGTCCTATGGACGGGCTCGGCGTGCCAGCAGGCCGACTTGACCGGCCTGACGCGCCAGGCGGATGCCGAGACGGGCGATGGTGTAGGTTTGCTGGACGAGCAACGTCAGCACCCACCAGCGCAGCGGCAGTGCATCCACCAACCGGCGATGCGCCAGGTAGAGCAGGCCGTAGAGCGCCAGCCCGCCGCCGACGAGCGCCGCGAGAGGCAACGCCCGCTTGACCATCACGCGGGCCGCGCCGCCAAGCGCGTGGAAGACGCCGCGTTGGTTCTGCGTCAGAGCAACGGCGCGTGCGCTCTCGATCCACGTGGCGACGAGGCCCGCCAGCGCCACTCCCACGCCGGCAACGGTCCAGCCAAGCGCGGGCGCGAACATATAGGCGAACACTGCCAGCAGCAGCGCGGCGCCGCCGATCACGCCGACCATAGCCGCGCCACTGAGGTTGAGCGCGAGGAAGACGCCAAACCACCGCCATCCGGCCTGCATAAATTCACGCCACGAAAGGGTCTGCGCGGCGGCATATTCGGCCAGCGTTCCGCCTTCCAGCCACGTCCAGACCAGCCGAGCGAGTATCCACGCGGGCACGGCAAGCAGCACGGCGATGATCCCCCAGGAAACGCTTCCACTGCCCATATCCAGCGTGCTAAAGTCGAACAGCACATCGAGCGAGCGCGTTTCGAGCAATTGCGCGAAGGCCGGATAGCGTGTGAGCGGCAGCCATCCCAACGCCGTGAGCAGCGCCAGTCCCAGGGCCGGTAACGTCGTCAGCACGTAGCTGAGCACCCACGCGCGGGGACGCTGCGCGACACGGCGCAGGTAAGCTCTCAATGGCACAGGTACAGATGTCTCTATCTCTACCATACCGCACCTCCCCACAGGAAGTCCTGCCAAAAGCGCAATCCCCTGACGATGATGCCCAATCCCGTTGCGGGATCGGGGGCGCGGCGCAGCCGGTTGTTCGCGAGGTTTTGATCGAGCACGATAGCGCCGTCGGGGTCGATTTCGACCACGCGCGGCGCACCGTCGATGGTCAGTGTGGGCTGATCGCAAGGCCAGGCGATTGTTTCCGGTGCTTGCCGCCCGGCGCGTGTGACCTGGACCGTGGTGGGGATGCAGAGGTCGCCTTCGCGTTCCAGCGCGGTCTCTTCGTCAAGAGTGACCACGCGCATGTCCAGCGTGCCTTCTCCGCGGACGAGTTGATCGAAGAACCACGTGGTCACTTCCGGACCAAGCGTCTCTTCCATCACGGCGCGTACGTCCTCCGCGCGGGGATGGGTGAAGGCGTAGCGGTCAAAGTAGGTGCTCAAGAAGCGCTGCATGGCCGTCTCGCCGACGGTGCGTTCGACGGTGGTGAACGCCAGGATGGGCTTGGAGTACGTTGCAATCCCGTACTGCGCCGAGTCGAAGTCCCAGGCTGCACCGGCCATCGGCGTATTGGCGAACATCGTGTATTGCAGCCGGTGCATCGCCAGGTAGGAGAAATCCCATCCCGCGCAATCGATGAGCGCGCCATCGTAGAGCGCGTTCATCGCGCGTGTTGTGGTGTAATCGGTAAAGCCTTCATCCAGCCAGGGTTCCTCGGCCTCGTTCGTGGCGACGACCGACTGGAACCACTGGTGGCCCAGCTCGTGAACGGTCTCCACTTCGATCAAGCGCACACAGGCGGGCATCACGCCGCCCAGCGCGCCGACGGTGAACAGCGTCGGGTACTCCATCCCGCCCGCGCCGCCCGCGTCCTGCGGGACGATGACGACGGTAAGCTGTGGGTAGAGGCCCTTGCCGTAGGCGCCGAACCATGTGTTGTAGAGCGGGATTGCATCCATCGTGGCATCCAAGGCACGCCGGGCCATTGCGCGTTGGCGCGGGTAGTAGATGACCCGTAAGGCGATGCCCTCGACCTCGCGCTTCATTTCGCGGTACTTGGGCGAGGCCGTCCACGCGAAGTCGATCACGTGCTCGGCGACGAAGGTGTGTGTGGCTGTGCCGTCCGCGTTGCCGGTCACGGTGGGCTTGGCGGTGCCGGTCGCCGCGGCGATCCAGCCTTGCGGTAAGGTGAGTGCTACATCATAGCGGCCAAAGTCGGCGTAGAACTCGTTGTTGGCGTGAAAGGGGTAGGCATTCCATGCGGCCTCTTCCCACACGCCGAACTTGGGGAACCACTGCCCGCCGAAGATGAAGTCGCCGCCGTCGCCCCAACCGGTGCGGGCGAAGGCTTTGGGGAACTGCGCGGTGAAGGCGATGTCCACGCTGACGCTGTCGCCGGGCGCAACCGGCTGCGGCAGCGCCACCTCGACGAGCGTCTCGTCGTCATCGAGCGCCTGTACGGTGAGCGCCGTCCCGTCGGCGAGCGCAATCCGGTCGATGCGGATCCAACCGGGGGCGTCGGGGTCGAAGCTGTAGCCGCGCATATCCAGACCGGATTCGCGCAACCACACCGTCTCCGCGCTGCTGAAGGCGTTGAGGTAGAGGTGGAAAACCAGGGTGGGGATCGGTGCGGCGGTGCGGTTGTAATACACGGCAGTCTGTTGCCCGGTGAGGGTGTGCGTCTCCGGGTCGTAAGTGGCGTCGATGCTATAGGAGGCCACGTCGGGCGGAAGAACGGCCGCCTGCCCCATCGACGGCGCAGGCGCTCCCAACAATCCCACGCAGCACAAGAGTATGAGCCAAAGATAGCGACCTTTCAATTTCGGATTTTTGATTTTTGATTTTCGATTCCTCATTTCCCTACTCCTTACTCCCTACTCCCTACTCCTTACTCCCTATTTCCCAATATCCCTTGAGCGCCGCGACGCTTTCTGTGAGGGCGTTGGCTTCGAAGGTGGAGAGTGCATCACGCAAGCCGGGGACGCGCGGCCGGTAAGTATCCTGCTCTACGGCGCTGATGACGGTTTCGAAGTGTTCGGGCGAGATGCCCATGCGTCCGGCGAAGACCTGCGCTGTCTCGACAGCGTCAGGATCGGCCAACTGGTTTGCTACCCAATCACGCCAGCGGAAGAGCGCTTCGGGTGGGACGAACGGGAGCCAGCGGTCGGGTTGCACCCCGCCAAGGAGCGACGGCAGGTCGGGCCAGCCGCGCAGCGCAGCTTCGGCCTGGCGATCCATGAGGACGCGGAGCGCGTTGTGATGAATGTTGCGCGTCAGACGGTCGGGCCATAAGCTCGATTCCAGGTAGAACGGGCGGAAGACGTCACGCAGCCAGCACTCGTCCCAGACTAAATGCGCCAGGTACCCGCTGACGAAGGCGGCATGCGTGGGATCCAGCCGGGCGGGATTTGCCAACTCAGGATACGTCGCCAGCAACGTCTCACCGGCGCGCACGGCGCTGTCCCCGTGGACGTGGTAAAAGTGTGTGTCGAAACGCGGCTGTCCCGTGAGCGATTGCACATCGACGGCGGTGTTCCCCAGAAGAAACGCGCCCAGATGCGCGTGTGCGGCCTGCCGGATCGTTTCGGGCAGGCGGATATCGGCGAGCATATCGCGCGCGTAGACCAGATGTTGGAATGGCGTCGGCATCATGATCGATTCTACCGCGAACGCCGCAGGATGCAATGCTAAAAATAGCCGTCATTCCCTTGTTTCTTTTATTGCAACATGGTATAATCAAATTATCCGAGCTGATGGAGGCTCAACCACCGAGATTCTTGTGCGCTGCGCAAGACGACGGTCGTCAAAGGACTTTTGGGCCTGGTTTATCCGGGTCAGGGAGGGAATCATGGAAAACGAGGCTTCGCAGACTCACCAAGTGCAGACAGTAGAAACCCAAGCCACGAAAGTCGCAACGGCAGAAGTTGCTCCCACCGCCGAGCAAGTTAGCAAGCGTACGCAGATTATGATTATTGGCGGCGCGGTGCTTTTCCTGGCTCTCCTGGTCGCCGCGATTGTGTTGATGGCGATGAACGAGGAAGCCACTCAGGTGATCCGCGACATCGCGATTGTGTTCGTCGCGGTGGAGACGTTTTTGATCGGGCTGGCAATCCTGCTGCTGATTTTCCAGATTCAGACGTTGATTCAGGTATTGCGCGACGAAGTGCAGCCGCTGCTCCGTTCCGTCAACGACACCGCCTCGACGGTGCGCGGCACGACAGCTTTTGTCAGCCAGAATGTTGTTTCGCCCTTTATCAAGGCGGCCGGGTTTACCGCTGCGATGCAACGGGTGACGAGCGATCTCATCCACATCGTGGGGGCGGCGCGACCGCGTTCAAAATCATCCCAAAAACCAAGAGGAGGTAATGAAGATGTCCAACCAGGAAAGTGATTTCGGTTCGTTCTTGATCGGTTTCTTTATCGGTGCGTTGCTTGGAGCGGCGGCCGGGATGCTCTTTGCGCCCCAATCCGGCGAGGAGACGCGCGAGCAGATCCACAAGAAGAGCCTGGAGCTGAGCGAGCAGGCCACGCACAAGGCCGAGGAAGCGCGTGCAAAGGCCGAACATCTGCTTGCTGACGCCCGCCAGAAGTTTGATGAGGCCACCAAGGAATTGCAGACGCGCGCCAAAGAACTTCAGGAGCAGGCTAAGACGTTGATCGATGAAAAGCAAGCACAGCTCAAGGAAATGACGCATAAAGAGAAACCCGAAGTGGCGGAGGCGGTCGCAGAGGCCGTCGTTGTTGAGGAACCTGCTGCGGCGTAATTTGGCTCTAACCGAGCGCCCCCACATTGCGGTGGGGGCGTTTTGGTTTGAGGAGGAGGGCGGAACGCTTGCCAAATTCAAGGGTTGTGGTAGGATAACCGTCGCGTTGAGCTGGCCCGCTAGCTCAAATGGTAGAGCAGGGGACTCTTAATCCCTTGGTTACAGGTTCGAGTCCTGTGCGGGTCACACGAAATCAGAAGGTAAAACGGGGTGGAATCGTCCACCCCGTTTTACCTTTGTGTGCACAGTCGTTGTGCAGGCGTCTATGCCGCGTATGCCCGCAGGGAGCGCATCGGCTTGCCCACCATGCGGAACGCCCGGCGCTCGGCTTCCCAGCTGATGCGATCGATATCGAGCGTGAGGAACTCGCCCTTGCGATAGAGCAGCCTTCCGTCGCACCAGACGTAGGCCACGTCGCCGGGATGCGCCGTGTAGACGATGCCCGCCGCCAGATCGTGCCGGGGAATCCAGTGCGGGGCGGTGGTGTCGAGCAGCAGAAGGTCGGCGGGGCGGCCCGGCGCGATGACGCCGCTTTCGGGAAATCCCACCGCCGCCGCCGAGGTCTGCGCCGTCATGCGGAGCACCTTTGTGCGCGGCATAGCTTCGGGATCGCGCAGCGCGCCCTTCCAGTACAGGCCCGTCAGCCGCATAATCTCCAGCATGTTGAAGTCGCTGTTGGAGGCGGGACCGTCGGTAGCCAGGCCTACACGCATTCCGTGTCCCAACATCTCCGGCAACGGGGGCATTGCCATGCCGAGTTTTTGGTAGGTTTTGGGGGTGTGGGCGACGTAGGTCCCTTTCGCGGCAAGAAGGGATTGATCCTCCGGTGTGGCAGCGTTGCAGTGCGCGACCAGGGTGGGGCGCGGCAGATCAAGCAATCCCAGTTCGGCGACGTAGGCCGGCGGCGTGAGGCCGTGGCGCTCAAGGGAATTGCGCACCTGTTCATCGGATTCGCTCAGGTGGAAGTGGGCGCCCACGCCGATGCGCTGCGCCTCCGCGACGAAGCGCTTTAGGACGGCGGTGGGCGTCATATACGGTGAATGTGGCCCCATCGTCGTGTGGATGCGCCCGTCTGCCGCGCCGTTCCAGGTTTCGACGAAGGCAACGGTCTCTTCGAACGAGACGTTGCCCACTTCCTTATCGTCGCCGATGCCGAAGTGACACCACGCGAGCAGCGCCTTCATGCCGCTGTCAGCCACCACTTCGGCGACTTTGTCCATCCAGAAGTAGTGATCGGCGAAGCCCACCACGCCACTGCGGATCATCTCGGCGGCGGCGAGGGCGGCCCCCCAGGTGATGTCGTCGGCTTCAAGGGCCGATTCCGCCACCCAGATCTTCTCGTTGAGCCAGCGCTCAAAGGGCAAATCCTCGGCCCAGCCGCGCTCCAGCGTCATGGCGGCGTGGCAGTGCGCGTTGAAGAAGGCCGGGACCGCGACCATCTCGCGCCCGTCGATGACCTCGTCGGGGGCAAAGTCGGGCGGCGCCTGCCCTACCGCGAGGATGCGCCGGCCTTCCAGTGCGAGGTCAACGTCCGGCAAGATGTGGTCACCAGCGTCCAAAGTCACGGCGGTTGTGTTCTTGATCAGCGTGCGCATCGTTTCCTCCTGCAAAACAATCCTACTTCAATAACGCTTAAGGCGGATCACAATCCGCCGTTCCCGCAGCGCCGGATTATGATCCGGCGTAAGCATTGTGCGTATAGATTATCATCTTCGCCGGTTTTTGTCCAGATGACATTTGCCTTATGACCAAGATTGGACTATACTAAGACAGGTTGAGCGATACACCGCCTAGACAATGTGTACCGAAACACAAACCACAGTAAAGGAGTTTGCTATGCCTGATATTGAATCGATTATCCAACAAATGACTCTGGAAGAAAAAGCCGCGCTGTGTACGGGCGAAGGTCCCTGGACGACCACGCCCATCCCGCGCCTGGGCGTGCCGAGGTTGGTGGTGTCCGATGGACCACACGGCGTGCGCCATCCGATGGACGTCAACCAGATCGGTTCGCTCAGCCACCCGGCGACGTGCTTTCCCACCGCTTCGAGCCTGGCCTGCACTTGGGACGTCGATCTGTTGCGGGAGATGGGCGAAGCGCTGGCGGAAGAATGTAATGCGCTCGGCGTGGGTGTGCTGCTCGGGCCGGGCAACAATATGAAGCGCACTCCGCTGTGTGGCCGCAACTTCGAATACTTCTCTGAAGACCCGTACCTGGGCGGTGAACTGGCCGCCAGCTTGATCGAGGGCCTGCAAAGCGGGGGCGTCGGCGCTTCGCTCAAACATTTCGCGTTCAACAACCAGGAATACCAGCGTTTTTCGATCAGCGCCGAAGTCGACGAGCGGGCCAGGCGCGAAATTTACCTGGCCGGCTTTGAGAAAGCCGTCAAACAAGGCAAGCCCTGGACGGTGATGTGCGCCTACAACAAGCTCGGCGGAACTTACTGCTCCGAGCATCACTGGCTGCTGGTGGATTTATTGAAGGAAGAGTGGGGCTTCGAGGGGTTGGTGGTGTCGGACTGGGGCGCAGTTCACGACCGGGTCGCGTCCTTGCAGGGCGGCCTCGATTTGGAAATGCCCGGCCCCAGGCCGAAGCGCGTGCAGGCCGTCATCCAGGCCGTGCAAGATGGCGTGCTGGACGAGGCCGTGCTGGATGAGGCCGTCCGGCGCATCCTCAAGATCGTCTACAAAGCGGCGGAGACGCCCAAAGGTGAGCCGTTCGACCAAGAGGCGCACCATGCCATGGCCCGCAAGATCGCCGCCGAGGGGATGGTGCTGCTCAAGAACGACGGCGTCTTGCCCTTGCGGAAGGGCCTCGGTCGCATCGCCGTGATCGGGCGCGCGGCCAAGTCGCCGCACTACCAGGGCGGCGGCAGTTCACACATCAATCCCACCATGGTCGCCATCCCGTTCGATGAACTTCAGCAACAGGCCGGAGATGCCGAACTCCTATACGCCGAGGGCTACCCTGCCGACGATGCGTTCCGCCAAGACCTCATCGACGAGGCCGTGCGCCTGGCCCAAGACGCGCAGGTGGCTTTGCTCTACATCGCGCTGCCCGCCTACAAGGAATCCGAAGGCTACGACCGGGCCGACCTTGACCTGACCGCGCAGCAAATCGCGTTGATCAAGGCCGTGGGCGACGTTCAGCCCAACACCGTCGTCATCCTCAACAACGGTTCGGCGGTGACGATGGGCGAATGGATCAACCACGTCAACGCCGTGCTGGAAGCCTGGATGATGGGCCAGGCCGGCGGCGGCGCGATCGCGGACGTGCTCTTCGGCAAGGTCAACCCCAGCGGCAAGCTGGCCGAGACGTTCCCGGTGAAGCTGCCGGACACGCCGGCCTATCTCAACTATCCGGGTGAAAACGGCAAAGTCCTCTACGGCGAAGGGCTGTTCATCGGCTATCGCTATTATGAGGCCAAGCAAATCCCTGTGCAGTTCCCCTTCGGCTACGGCGGCAGCTATACGACCTTCGCCTACAGCAACGCCACTGTCTCCGCCACATCTTTCAGAGACACCGACGGCTTGACCGTGTCGGTGGACGTGACCAATACCGGCGCCGTAGCGGGCAAGGAAGTGGTGCAGGTCTACGTTCACGATCACAAATCCGCGCTCGTCCGCCCGCACAAGGAACTAAAAGGCTTCGCCAAGGTCGAACTCCAGCCGGGCGAAACGAAGACCGTGACTATCCCACTTGATTTCCGCGCCTTTGCCTACTATCATCCCGGCTACGGGCAGTGGATCGCGGAGGACGGCGAGTTCGACATTCTGATTGGCGCTTCTTCGGCGGATATTCGTTGCACACAAACCGTCACGCTGCAATCCACCCAAGTTCTGCCTTCGCTGCTCAACCGCGAATCCACCATCCGCGACTGGATGGAAGACCCACGCGGCAAAGTTGTCTTTGGCCCGATGTTCCAGCAAATCGCGGCGGGGATGAAGCAGGCCATGGGTGGGGATATGGACGGCAGTGAGATGATCGGCATTGATATGATGACGATGTTGATGGATATGACGGTGCTGAGCATCCTCTACTTCCAGGAAGGCGCACTCCCGGCGCCCCCGGAGCAAGTTGTGGATGGGCTGCTGCAGCAGGTTGCGCAGCTACAGTAATCACGTTCAGTTCATTTTCAGCAAAGGAGTGTGGCCGAACTTTCGGTACAGCTTCGATAATGAAAATGATCGCAGGACTATCTGACTAACGACTATCAGACTATTTGCAAAGGAGGATTACGATGTATCGCAAGCTTTTCTCTGGGTTGGTGGTATTGGGCCTGCTTCTGGGAACGTTTGTGCCGGTGATATCACAGCCGGTTATCGCACAGACGCCGGACCCGACGAATGTGACCATCGCCGGCTCACTGCAGTCGGAGTTGGGGTGTCCCGGCGATTGGCAACCAGAATGTGCCATTACGCATTTGGCCTACGATGCCAATGACGATGTCTGGCAGGCCAGTTGGGAGGTGCCGGCGGGCAGTTATGAGTACAAGGCCGCACTCAATGATTCCTGGACTGAGAACTATGGCGCGAATGCTCAACCAGGCGGTGCAAATATTCCGCTCGTGCTGGATGCTGCCACGACCGTCAAGTTCTTCTATGACCATAAATCGCATTGGGTTACGGAGAATAAAAACTCCATAGTGGCTACTGTGCCAGGTAACTTCCAAAGCGAACTTGGCTGCTCTGGCGATTGGGATCCTGGCTGCCTGCGCTCTTGGCTCCAGGACCCGGATGGCGACGGCATCTACTCGTTCCAAACGAGCGCATTGCCCGCAGGCAATTACGAAGCCAAAGTCACGATCAACGAAGGCTGGGCCGAGAATTATGGCGCGGGCGGCGCGCCTGGCGGTGCGAATATCCCCTTCGAAGTGACACAGGCAGGAGTAGCAGTCACATTCACTTACAACCCGGTATCACATATCCTGAACATCCAGGTGGGCAGCGGCCCGGCGCAGGACAACAGCGTGTGGTGGGACGGTCTCGAACACGACTCGCGCAGCGATTTCTACCGCCAGCCCTTCGGCGCGGTCCCCACCAAGACGCCCGTCACGCTGCGTTTCCGCACTTTCGCGGGCGACGTGACCGACGTGAAAGTGCGCGTCTATGATACGGCGCAGTCGCAGCAGACCGTGCTCCCAATGACCAAAGTGACCACCATCCCCGGGGAGACCTTCGACTACGACATCTGGGAAGCCCAACTGACCGCGCCCGACTACCTGACCATCCTCTACTATCGCTTCATCGTCACCGATGGCGCCGACACCGACTACTACGAGGACGACGATCTGTACGATGGCGGCCTGGGCCGTGTTTACGACGAGTCGCCGGACCGGAGCTGGCAGCTCGACGTCTATGATCCAACTTTCACCGTGCCCGACTGGTTTAAGGACGCCGTGGTCTATCAGATTTTCCCTGACCGCTTCCGCAACGGCGTAGAGGCCAACGATCCCATCAGCGGCACGTTCTTCTACGATGAGGACCCCGGCGTGGTCACCGCCCCGCAGTGGAACTGGCCCGTGCCCGATCCGCGCGTCGCAGGCCCGTGGGAAGGTTCGTACAGCAAGCTCTTCTACGGCGGCGACTTGCAGGGCATCATCGACAAGCTGGACTACCTGCAAGACCTCGGCGTCAACACGCTCTACCTCAACCCGATCTTCGAGTCGCCCTCCAACCACAAGTACGACACAACCGACTACTCAATCATCGACGACAACTTCGGCGACCTGGCGACGTTCATCACGCTCACCACCGCACTGGAGGACCGGGGCATGCACCTGATCCTCGACGGCGTCTTCAACCACACCTCCAGCGACAGCATGTACTTCGACCGCTACGGGCGCTATGAGACGGTCGGCGCGTGTGAGTCGTTGACCAGCACTTACCGCAATTGGTACTACTTCACCCCGGCCAGCCCTCCCGGCACCGGCGTATGCGCGGGCGACACGAACTACGAAGCCTGGTGGGGCTTCGACTCGCTGCCCAAGCTCAACACCACGAACGTCCCGGCAGTACGCAGCTACATCTACAGCGACACCCAGGGCATCGCCCGCACCTGGTTGGAGCAGGGCGCCGACGGCTGGCGGCTCGACGTCGCCGGCGACGTGGACGCGAGCTTCTGGCGCGATTGGCGCGACGACATCCGCGATGCGAACGCCGACGCCATCACCATCGCGGAGGAGTGGGGCGACGCCAGCCGCTTCATCCTGGGCGATCAGTTGGACAGCACGATGAACTATCGCTTCCGCAACGCCGTCATCGGCGTGCTGCGCGAGACCGACTGGCAGGACACCAACAGCACCATTCCTGCGCTCTCCCTCACTGAGTTCGACAGCGTGATGCACGGCATTGAGGAGGACTACCCGCCGGAAGCCTTCTACGCGATGATGAACCTGGTGGGCAGCCACGACGTGAACCGCGTGCTCATCCCGTTGGATCAGGACGGCGATCCCACCGACGCGGACTACAGCGACGGCAAGACGCGCCAGAAGATGCTCGTCCTCATCCAGATGACGATGCCCGGCGCGCCCACCATCTACTACGGCGACGAAGTGGGCCTGGTTGGCTACGGCGAAGCCACTTCCGACAACGCCGGCGGCGTCTTCTACAGCGACCCGTACAATCGCCAACCCTACCCCTGGCCCGACGAAGACGGCTATGGCGATCTCCCCGCGTGGCGGCAGGCCGATCTGGACATGCTGGCGCACTACAGCGCGACGGCGGCGATCCGCAACGCGCATCCCGCACTGCGCACCGGCTCCTTCGATACGCTGTTGGTGGACGACGATGCGGGCGTCTACGCCTACGGGCGGCGCCTGGGCGATGACGTAGTTCTCGTCGCGGTGAATCTCGGCGCGACGACACAAACGCTCACCATCCCCATCAAGGGCTACTTGCCGACCAATGGGCTGAACCTGACCGACGTGCTCAACGGCGGCGCATGCACTACTGCCGGTGGCTACCTGGTCGTGGCCGGCGTCCCGCCGATGTGGGGCGCGATCCTCACCGTGGACACCGGCCAAGATATCACCGCGCCCGTTCCGCCGACAAACCTGGTCGCTGCGGAAGGCGCTGGCGAAGTCACGTTGACCTGGGCTGCCGTGACCGGTGCAAACAGCTACTCGATTTTCCGCAGTTACGTCTCCGGCGGCGGCTATGAAGCCTTGACACGTGTCTATTCCCCCACGACCACCTATGTGGATAACTCTGTTGCCAACGGCACGCTGTACTACTACGTAGTCACGGCGGCGGACTCGGTTGGCAACGAAAGCGACTTCTCCAACGAAGTTTCCGCGCTGCCGCATTACACCATCGACTGGGCAAACCTGCAATGGCCGCTGGAGTTCACGCACACCGTCGGCATCACCCCCACGCAAGATATCTACGGGCAGGTTTACATTGCAGGCGTGACCTCGGCGCCAGGCGCGACGGAGGGCTTGCTGGCCCAGGTCGGCTACGGTATTTCGATAACGAACTTCATCACCTGGACGACGTGGGTAGATGCGTCGTTCAACAAAGATGATTGGAACAACGACGAGTTCAAGGCACAACTGTTGCCCGAAGAGCCAGGGGATTTCTTCTACCTCTACCGCTACTCGACGACCGGCGGGCGCGATTGGGTATACGCTGGCATTGGCGGTACGGCGGCGATACCGGCTCCTGGCGTGATGCATGTCCTCTCCGCCGCCGACACAACGCCGCCTCCCGCGCCGCTCAACCTGCGCGTCGTGCACTGGGGTACGGATCACATCACCGTGCAGTGGGACCCGGTCAGCGCGGATGACCTCGCCGGGTACGACCTCTATCGCTATGCCGAAGGCGAAGCGCCGGCGACGTTCCTGGCGCGGGTGATGGAACCGGCGACGATCTACACCGACACGGATGTGGTGGTCAACACCACCTACACGTACACGGTGCAGGCGTTCGATCTGGCGCTCAACAAGTCAGCCTTCTCCAACCCGGCATCCGGCACAGCCGAAGCGCGCCAGGTCGAAGTGCGCTTCCGTGTCACCGTGCCGCCGTTTACTCCCGCAGCCGATGTCGTCTTCATTGCGG
The DNA here is from genome assembly GCA_020722365.1 of Thermoflexus sp. GTDB lineage: Bacteria > Chloroflexota > Anaerolineae > B4-G1 > SLSP01 > DSWT01. Next base: position 14,038 of record DYKY01000036.1, on the reverse strand, counting down.
GCGACAGTGCCGCTGCCTTCGGCGCATCCTGGAACCCCGGCGCAATGCCGATCACCCAGTTGGATGCAACGACCTGGGCTTACACGGTCACGCTCGGGGAGGAAACGGCGCTGCAATATAAGTACACGCGCGGTTCCTGGGATCGGGTGGAGAACTGGGGCACGCTCGTTGGAACGGAAAACCGTCATCTGACAGTGCAGTATGGTGTCAACGGCATCATGCTGGTGGAGGACGTCGTCTACAACTGGCGCGATCCGCTTGTCGTGGAGCACTATCCTGCGGCAGGCGCAACAACGTGGGATACCGATGCGCCGGTCTGGGCGCTCATCAGCCGCCCAATCGATCCAACACGGGTGACGACCGCGACCTTCGTGGTTGAACAGGCCGGCGACGGCGTCGTTCCCGGCGCGCTAGGGGTGCAGACCACCACGTTTGATCCTTATCCCGACACGGCGGTGTTGCCCTACATCACCGGGACTTTGGTCGTCTTCACGCCGACGACAACGTTGAGCCAGCAGCAGAGCTACACGGTCACACTGATCGCCTCCGGCTACCACGAGGAGGTGGACATGCAGACCAACTACACTTGGACGTTTGGCGGACAACCGCTTTACATCTACTTGCCGCTGGTGATGCGGACCTACACGCCGTAACCGGCGCACAATAAAACTCCCCCTCCTCTGCATACGCGGAGGAGGGGGAGAAGACATTTCACTAACCGCTCAACTGGCGGACACAAGGCTGATAGCTGATGGCTGATAGCTAATGGCTGATGGCTGATGGCTGATGGCTGATGGCTGATGGCTGACAGCTGATCGCTACAACAACCGTTCCAGATTCGCAAACGGTACCAGCACGAATTCTTTCCCGCCCAGGTCTACCTGCACCCCTGGCAGGCGCGCGCCGGTTTCCAACTGAATCAAGCCTTTGGGGATGTCAGACACAACCCCTGAGGCGCCTGTGTATGGCCCGCGCAAGACGCGCACACGGCTCCCTACAACCAGTGGCGTTTCCGGATTCACAGGCGCTGCGCCACGCGCCGGCATGGGCACCATCACGTACGGTCGCTCAGTTCCCCAACGATGGCGCATCCGCCCGCTGACCGACACCTCACGGCCATCCAGCGAGCGCAGCAGATCGAAAAATGCCTGGGACATCGGCGCCATGCTGATGCCTTCGGTCGTCACGACGGGAAATTCAAGGGCTTCGAGCCGGGGGATCATGGATGGCGGAATGCCGCCCACGATTATGCCGCGCACCTGCATCGCAATGGCCTGCTCTAGCGTCTCTTCGTCAAAGTGTGAGCCTCCGACCAGGATCGCGCCCTGAGCTGCGGCGTCGATGTGCTTGGTGCGGATGGGATGGCGCGGCGCGCGCACCACCACCCGCAACACACCGAAGGCTTCCTTCCCGTTTCCCCAGCCCATCTGCATAAATGCGCCGGTAGATTCAATGACCACACCGTCCGTTGCCGAGGCCTCGACAACCAGACCGGGGACCAACGCTGCGATCTGAACCGTCTGCGGTTCGGCCTCCAGCAGTAACCGCCCACGCCCGCTGCCCATAATCGCGCCGTTGATGGGGGCGCGGGCCACCTGCCCACCCAGTCCGCCGCGCGAGGCCAAGACGTCACCCTCGCTAACCGTCGCGCCACGCTCAACCTTTAGATAGGCTTTGACTTTTTTGACCGGCACGTTCAGTTCGCGCGCCACGTCGACAATGCAAAAATCAGCCGGTTCCACCGTCTGCGCGACGATGCGCGCCGGTTCGACCGTCTCACCGAGACGCACCAACACTTCGCCGGGACGCGGTAATCGCCGGGGGATGCGCACCGTTATCAGGGGATTGACGACACTATAGGGGATGAACATCCTAACCTCCCACGTCCCAAATCCATCCGTGCAACACGCGCCGCCGCCGGTCTGGATCCTCGGGCAAGACCAGCGGCCGCCCACGTGCATCTACGACCAGTCCCACCAGGCCTCCGATGGCCTGCACTTTTCCGCCGCGTCCAAGTCCCAGACCCACATCGAAGCGCCGGTTGGGGCGCAGTTCCAGCGTCGCTTTCTGTCCCGGCAGCAGCGGCCAGATTTCCATGTCACCATAGCGCGCTTCGACGTTTAATGAGCCGCCATCCTGATATACGATGCGCATCTTCATGACCACCTCGCCGGGGCGCGCCTTGCCCACGGGCGAGATAACGGTCCCCAGTGAGATGAGCGTCCCCGACTCCATCGCCGAGGCTGCGGCCAATGGTTTGAGGCCGGCCACTGCCCCCAGCGCCGGCGCCGCGCGGTTGATGTCCAAAAGAATGGTAGAAATACCGGTTGGTTGGAGACTGTCCAGCGTGATGAGCAGTGCTTGCCCCGGTCGGGGCATGTGGACCAATCCGCCGCCGGAGATGAGAATGGGATCGACGCCGGGCAACATACCCGGTATGGCGTTGATTTTACCGGCGTCCCACGTCGGGCGCGCCATATCCACCGCCGAGCGCAGCATCTCCCGCACCACGGCCTGCTCGACCCATAATTCACGCGGATCCTGGGGTACGGTCCACGGGCGCAACTCGCGGTTGTGCAACAGCATCAACAGTTCCTCCTCCTCCATCTCTTCGGGCAGCCACTGTAACAACGGCGCTGCGCCATGTTCCCGAACCCATTCCAGTGGGCCGTAAGCGATCCCCTTGTCGTAAATCGTCACATACGAGCGATCTTCGAAGCTGGCGGCCACTGTCGTCGTTGCCGCGCCCACGTCGATACCCAAGACGCCGCGGTCGGTGTTGCCTTCACGGCGACAGAGGTAGTTCACGACGCGCGAGAACGCGGTCGCCGTGGGCAGCAAGGGTAGACGACTCCAAGCGAGCAGGGTTTCTGCGCCAGGGGCGGCATTCATGCGCTCATCAATGTAGTACTGCTCCAACGCGGTCTGCGCTGGCCCCAGATGTTCGGTAGCGACGGTGGGATGGACGTTGTCCACGACCTCGACGTGCGTGATGTCGCCCATCAACTTGGTGATTTGCGGGCGCAGTTCGGCGTTGCCGGCATAGAGTACCACCGGGCGTTGGTCGCGCTCCAACATCGAAGCCGCCAACGCAATGGCGTCGGCCAGCTCCATCACCGGACGGCGCGCCCCGCCATCGACGCCGCCGACCAACAGCACCACATCGGGCGCGATATCGCGCACCGTGCGCGACCACGTTGTCTGCGGCGAGTTGAGGCTCCCCTCGCGTGAAAGGATCGTTTTGATGGTGGTGTAGGTTCCGCTGGCCGCACGGCGCGCGCTTTCCAGACTCATCTCCCGCACCAGACCGGCGATAACAAGGCTGAGCGGTTCGGGCGCGCTCAAAATGACCACGAAGGCATCCACACCCTCTAGCCCGTGCCGTGGTGTGATCAAACGCCCCGCTCCATACAACCTGCGCCCCGTGACCTGCTCAAGCTCCTCAAGCGCGTTGACCACGCCCACAGTCAGGTCATTCCAGGGCGGATTGATCGTCGTCAGCGTTTCTGCCTGCGCCACAAAGCGATAGGACTGCCCGGCGGTCCCGCCCTCCACGCTTTCCAGGAGCAGCAATTTGGTGAAGACTGTGCCGCAATCCGCGACAAGGATCGATTCTATGGTGCGCTCTTCAGCCATCCATCAGCCCCCTATGAGAGAAAGCGCTGCTTTCAACAACGCCGACCACCGTTCAACCCACAGCGTCAGTCCCGTTGTAATGGCGCCGGCAAAGGCCGCCGCCAAAGCGATAATGATGAAAAATTCGCCGACGCGGCGCAACACCGGCGAACGTACAGATGCCGCCGGCCTGGTCTCGTCGTTTTTGCCGATTGAGCGCGGGGAAAAGACGAGTAACGCCGCAATCGTCCCACTCACCATCACGACGCCCCGCAGGAGGTTCCACAGGTTATCCGACGTCACCGCCGCGCCGGTCGCTGCGATTTGTGGGAACAACGTCCCCAGGAGCGCCCCGCCAATCGCCACGCCTGCTCCCGCTCCGAGCAGATAGCCCATCGGGATGTTGCCAAGCACGGATAGGCGACTCAGTAATTTGGAGGAAGAGAAGCCCTTGAAAAGCAGCAGAATGCCCAAAAAGATGGGGACGGAACGGTAGATCTGGAGCTGCAGCGTATCTGCCGTGAGAGCTTCCTTGAACCAATCGAGCAGCACCACATTGATGACAACACCCATCACGTAACCTGCGCCGCTGCCCACCAACAAGGCCAGCATCCAGCGGTAGAGGACGTTGTCGCCAAGCAGATAGCTGAAGATGATCAACGTCACCACCACGCCCACAATCAAGCCAATGATGTCGCCCATGACGTTAAGAGGCCCCCTTCTTGCCCAAAGCTAAGTAGTAGAACAGACCGAAAAGTAGCAGAGCCAACGCTGCCCAATGCGCCAACATCAGCGCGTTAAGTTGGCTGTCGAGGACGCTACTCGCCAATCCCCGGAACTCCTGGTAGGCCGCCACGTCGGGCAATCCTGTCATCCAGCCTGCCACCGGCGACGTTTCGAGGTAGGGCATCGCCAACGGTGCAGTCGCCGCGTTGACGCCTATAGCCATTGGGAGTATTTGTGTGGCGTTGTTCTGCTCCACCCACCACCGCAGGCGTTCGCCACGGCCTGCCAAAACGACAATCAGCTTGGCTTCAGATGGCACGGTCAGGAACTGGGCGACGCCGCTCGAGGAACCGGGCAAATAAGCCGTTTGTTTCTCCGGCAAATGATTGTCAAGTGCCAGGGGTTCGAGTAGACCCTGAATCAGACCGGCTCCTTCGGGCAGGGTACTCACCATCATCATCTGCACATTTCGATCCGCGAGATGTTGTACCACCGCCTCGGCTAGAATCGTCATTTCCCCCGCTTCTGCCGGGCCGTACTCCACGGCAACGATCGCTGTGTCCCCTGCTCCTAATGCATCGATGGCTTTGCTGAAGTCCTCGATGTGCGGACGGCTGAGAGCTTGCGATAGCGGTACATCGCTCCACAGCAGTCCGAGCATCGTCACAGCGAGCAAGATCACGGCCACGATCAAGCGTGTCGCCAGTTGCCCGCTGCCCGAACGCGCGCGGTACTGTGCGACCGGGCGTTGCACACTGCGGGGTTGTTCGAGTAATTTTTGCCAGAGTTGCGCCTGGGCCACGATGGAATCCGGGATCGCCAGTGGTGGCGCGGGGTGGAAGTCCACGGGCATGTCCATCAACACCCCGGCCGGTAACACACCAAGCAGACCGGCCAGCGGGCCTTCTGTTTCTGCCGGTTCGAGGAAGCGTTTCTCGCCGGCCTTGCCCTCGGCAGAAGGCGCCGGGCGTAACTGTTGCACCCAATCGGGAATCTCTGCGCGAACCGGTCCACCTTCTTGCGGAAGAAGGACTTCCGCGCCCGGCGCCATCACTTCGGGCAGGGGAGGCAAAGGCTCAGTCCCCGGTGGGCGCAGTCCTTGCAGCCAACTCGGCACTTCTGCCCGCACCAGCGATTCGTCTTCGGATACGCGTTCGTAGAATGTGGCTTCTTCCTCAATCGGACCTGGCGCAGCAGGAGTCAGTCCCTTGAGCCAATCCGGTATCTCGCCCCCTTCGAGCACCGGCGCTTCGTATTCCTCATCCGATGCACCAGAAGCTGCCTCGCCGGTAATAAAAGCGGGGTGCGCCGGTTTGAGAGCGAGTTCTTCATCTATCGGCGTCACACCTCTGAGCCAGTCTGGCGTGGCAGACGGACCGGCCTGCTTTCCCTCTGCCAAGGTGGCGCCTTCTTCGACAAAGGGCGCCGGCTGTTTTTCCTCGGTGGATGGCGCGCCTGCCTCCAGTCCCGCGAGCCAATCAGGGATGCCTGTTTCATGCGCAACTCCTTCCCCCTCAGGGAGCGCCTCAGGTTCTTCCGGAGCAGGTTCCTCGGTCATGATACCTGCTAACCAGTCGGGCATGGCCGTTTCGGGCGTTAGTTCTTCTTCCTCTGGCTCTGCAGTGAAGGCGGTAGCTAACGGCTCGGCCTCTTCTTCGCTGTAAATGCCCGAGAGCCAATCCGGCATGCCCGGTTCGGCGGCCACCTCCTGCGGTTCTATGGAAGGGGCGGCGGCTTGGGGTTCAACCTCTTCTTCGTCATATATTCCCAGGAGCCAATCGGGCACAACATCTGGGGTAGGTTCCTCAACAGGAGCAACAGCCTGTGGCCCGACCTCTTCTTCGTCGTATATCCCCAAAAGCCAGTCAGGTGTAACTTCTACGCCGGCTTCTGCGGCAGGAACGGTGGCCTGTGGCTCGATTTCTTCTTCATAAACCCTCGCAGGCTCGGGGCGGGGGGGAGCAGGAGCAGGCGGAGAAGAGGGTACGACGCCCGGTTCCGCACCCTTCATCAGCCAGGCGGGGAGTCGACCTGCGCCGGGTAGCCCACCTGCTTCCTGACCTGATGTGGGTTCCTTGACATTCTTCAACAACCACTCGGGCAACGGCTGTGAGAAGGGCGCTTCGCCGGAAGGACTTGGCAGGGCGGTTGCGAGCAGCCAGTCCGGGAGTTCCACAGCCGGTTGCGCAGCGATGTCGGAGATCGGTATCGCGGTCTCCCTCGCCGGGGAGGGCGGCACCCTCTCGTAGACATCCGGCGATGGCGCAACGGTGGGTTCTTCGGGCGTCAAATCGGAGAGCCAGTCCGGCAATTCTTCCAGGGCTGGTTCCTCTTCTGCCTGCGGTTCGGATTCTACCTCGTCGGGCCTGCTCGCTTCTTCCTCTTCAAGTAGATCTGACAGCCAATCCGGCGTCGCGCCGGCAGCGGTTTCTTCCGGCGCGGCTTCCTCCGGCGCGGAGACATCGCCCGTCAGCTCGGAAAACCAATCGGGCACTTCGGAGAACGCGCTCGCTTTCTCTGCTGCGGGTTTACCTGCGGTAGAGACGTTCGGTGTCTCACCGATGCCATGATCGGTTGTGTCACCCGCAAGGCCGGAGAGCCAGTCCGGGAATTGATCTGCCGTCTCTAACTCGGTGATGCCTCCACCCTCTGCTGTCTTTCCGAGGGAGTGCTCCGTCAATTCCAGCAACCAGTCCGGCAACTCTTCCGGCTCGCTCGCGCCGTCTTTGGCCGTCAGCCGTGTGGGGAGCGAGAGGCCCTTCACAGCGACAGTCGGTTCTTCTGCCGGTTTGGGCTTTTCAGGCAACTGCAATTCGGTAGGAAGCAGGCGCGTATTGCAGCGGCTACAAAAGACATTGCCGATCGGGTTCATCATTCCGCACTTGGGACAACGAATGTGCGTTTGCGGTAACGTTGCGCCGCATTGGCTACAGAAACGACTGCTATCCTGATTCATCTTGCCACATTTAGGACAACGGATCATATTCACACTCACTCATCGCTGTGCGGCCGGTCAATGCCTAAGAGAACCCGCAGGCCGGTTAACGTGATGCCCAAGGCGACCCCCATCACGAGTCCGCGCATTCCCGCGGTCGCCAGGGTGTCGACCCCCTGCCGGAGCACAGCGAGAACGTTCGGGGACACACTGTAAGCGACGGTCGTCAACAGGATTATAGCCGCGGCGACCACGAAGACGACTGCGCCGGCCGTGCGCCGTGCACGCAAGATGCGCATCCCCGCCACGATCAACGTCACGGCGGTCAGCGCCAGAAGCGCGGATTCGCCGGGAATCAACACGGCGGCAAGCACCTGTTGCGTCCATGCCCCTTCGACGCCCTGTACGAGCACCAGTACCAGTGTGCCGAGCGCCGACAAAACCACCAACAGACTGCTGAACTTCTTTTTCCGGGCGCCGGTCAGTCGCAGTAAGTGGACGCGCAGCAGGCTAAAGTAAGCCACGAGCAGGGCGAAAGCAGCCAAAACTACAGCCCAACGCAGTAAAATTACATCGCGCAGCATTGCCAGAGATTTCAGGGGTAACAGATAGCCAAGCAGGACCAGGATCCCCACCAGCATCGCCATAATTGTCGGGAGAAAGCGTTTGAACATCTAGGCTCCTCCTAATCCGGCAAGTGAGAGCAGAGCCGTACCGAGGATACCGATGATTACCAACCAGCGCAACACATCCTGCGCCGCGAGGCTGGCTAACGCCGAGGAACGTTGCAACACTGCCACGCCGCCGGCAAACATATCCTCGCCCATCACCAACTGCTCTTGATCGAGGGCCGGGTACAGCGCCCCCAAGCCTTGCGGTGATGTCGTCCCGCCGCAGGAGTGGATCCCCCGCCTCTCGGCAGCAGTTGTTAACAATGTAGCCTCTTGGGTGAAAGCGCCCAAGACAACATTTGAGCCGATCCCGCCGTCGGAGAGGTAAGTCGCCGCCATCGCTGCGTACGTAATGGGAGAAGGTGCTGTAAATTGCACTGCAGCCGATTTGAAGAGATCGGCGCTGCCAAGCCGTGTATAGGCGCGTCGCATCCAGTCGCTCGCCAGCAGATAGAGCGTGGGATCGCTGGTGGTGATGAGGGGGGGCGTGTCGTAAACAGCCGACAGGTCGAGCAATCCGCTCAGTCCTTGCAGCGCCGCCACAGACGTCATCGCGTCGTCGCCGACGATGCTGCCGTTACCAAGCGCGACGTGGATGGAAGCGCCTTCTTCGGCCACGCGCCCGACTTCATCGGCCAGAGAGTGAAAGACAGGGACCGGGCGCGTCGGCGGCGACTGGTTGCGGTAGCGCATCCCGTAAATTGCAAAAGCAATCACCGCCACCAAGACAAGTCCAAGGGCCATCACCTGCATCAGGGTCTGGTTAATCATTTACTGCACCTCACCCGCGCGTAAGTGGTCTTCAAGCTGGCGCAGCGTTTCCGGTTGTTCCAGCGCCTCGGCGAACGGGGCCAGGCTCTCTCCGAAAAAGGGGGCCAACATCCATAGTATTTGTCCACCCACAAATCCCCACACCTGAAGTACGTTCAGGAACGGGAGCGCCACATCTACGAGGCCATGGTCTCGAATCGCGGTTGCCCACCGCACAACCCGTTCCGAGGGGACATGTTCATACTCCATCGAGTGCTCCCTCCATTCTGCTTTGCGACGCACACCGCACACCTGTCACCGGTCGCTTATGTTCGATAAAGTTATTGTATCACAACGCAGAAGGATGTGCAACTAGGCTTTGTGTCGCGCAAAAGTTAGCGAATTTGGCATAATTGGCTTGATAAATTGGAGGTTGCCGTTCGGCGTACGGCGGTTATACTAGGGCCTATGTGGCAGCGTTGGATTTTGCTTTTAGGGACGATGAGCATCCTGCTGGGATGTAGGCGTTCCACGTCTTCTGTACCCTTCACGATTCCGGAGCGGACGCCGCTACACACGCCCACGAGCACTCCTGCGACGCCATTGCCTTCTCCCACGCTCACTGCCGATCTATGCCCGGTGCGGCGCGATGTGGCGTTCCCGGCGCGGCCGGCAGTCTTCGACGAGTATGCCGAGACATTGCGCGGTTATCTGGCCGATGGCGGCGATCCGAAGCGCGTTCCTGCGTTGCTCGATAGGTGGCAAGCTAGAGCTGTGACGGGTGAAACGCTTGCCCGCGCCGATCTTAACGGTGATAAAGTTGCCGATACTGTCGTCGCCTTCGTCAATCCGACCTCGGAATCGCATCCGCTCGAAGGCGTGCTGGTTATTTATACCTGCCGCGAGGGAACGGTGCGCCCGCTCTATACCTATGCGCCGGGGGCCTGGTTCGGCCTCAACCTCATCGGCGCGGCGGATGTCACCCGGGATGGGTTGGCGGATCTGGTCTTCAGCGAGATCGCGTGTGGCGCGCAGACCTGCTTACACACGTTGCACGTCTGGTCGTGGGGAGGCCGGGATTTTCAGGAGCGGGTAGGGGATACCCTCACGTTCGTCGATGCTACCTTCGCCCTGCAAGATGGGCAGATTTTCGCCGGAATTGGGGGGAGCGCCTCTGTCGACGCCGGGCCGCAGCGCCCGGTCACGACCACCCTGGCCTGGGCAGATGGTGGCTTGACCGTCACCGCAACCGTTGCGGGGCCGGCGATCTATCGCTATCACGTCTTCCGCGATGGCGACGAGGCATTGTTCGCCGGGCGTTATGCGCACGCCCTTGACGCCTATCTGCGAGTGCGCAACAGTAAAACGCCAAAAGCCTGGGCTGTGCAGGTCAGTCGTGACGAGGAGGAGCACTGGTTCGCGGCCCTCGCTGACTGGCGACTGCTGCTGGTGGAACTCCAGTTGCAGAATGTATCGAACGCCCAGACCTACTATGATCATCTGCTGGACAACTTCCCGGCGGGGACTGCGGGACATGCCGTCGCTGCGATGGCGCAACGATTTGTGGATAGCTACCATACGCACGGCGACATGGCTATGGCTTGCGCCGAGGCGATTCGCGCGCCTGAGGCGCAAGATGTATTGGATTTTCTCAACGGCTTCGGGTACGATAATCCGACGTACACTTGGGATGATTTGTGTCCATTCACAACAGAAGCGATCAGCGATTAGCTTTCAGCCGTCAGCTTTCTGGCTGATGGCTGATGACTGAAAGCTGACAGCGAACAGAGGTGAGATATATGCCGCGTGATACGTTTAATCAACAACTACGAGAACTGCCCGCCTTCCGTGCCCTGCTGCGCGCGGTGGAGGCGGACTTCTACGCTGACCTGCCGCTGCCCACGCCGGTGCTCGATCTGGGGTGCGGCGACGGGCACTTCGCAACGGTGGCGTTCGAGCACAAGCTGGATGTGGGATTAGACCCGTGGGCTGGGCCGCTGCGCGAAGCCCGCGCCCGCAACGTTTATCGCGTCCTCACCCACGCCGACGGCGCGCGGATGCCCTTCCCGGACGCGCACTTTGCCACCGTCATCAGCAACTCTGTGCTGGAGCACATCCCCGATGTGGAGCCGGTGGTGCAGGAGGTGGCCCGCGTGCTCCAACCGGGCGGCGCGTTCTACTTCTGCGTGCCGGGGCCGAATTTCCGCCGGTTTCTCTCCGTTGCGCGGGTGCTGGACGCGCTGCGCCTGCGCGGTCTGGCCGAAGCCTACCGCCGCCTCTTCGACCGCATCACGCGCCATCACTACTACAACACGCCCGCAGAATGGACCGAGCGCCTTTCTCGTGTCGGTCTGCGCGTGGAACGCTGGTGGAGCTACTTCTCCCCGGCCGCGCTGGCAGCGTTGGAGTGGGGACATCCGCTGGGATTGCCCTGTGTGCTGGCGAAGAAGCTCACCGGGCGCTGGCTGCTCGTTCCCACGCGCTGGAACCTGGCGCTCACTGCTGCCTTCCTGCGTCGCTACTACGAAGAGCCGTTGCCGGAGCAAGGCGCATATCTGTTCTTTATCGTTCGCAAGCCGTAAAGGATGCAAGAGGCAGGATGCAAGAGGCAAGAGGAAGGATGCAAGAGGCAAGAGGCAGGATGCAAGAGGCAGGATGCAAGAGGCAGGATGCAAGAGGCAAGAGGCAGGATGCATCTTGCATCTTGCCCGGCCTACAGTACAATGCCGTTGTGCATAAACAATGGCGTGTGATGGCTATCGTTATCGTGTGGATCGTGTTCGGCGCGGCGAATTTGCTCCGCGCGGGGATGACGGTCTACATCGCCCCTGCGCTTGCCGAATATCCGCCCTCACTGTCGCTGCCGTTGTTGGCGGGCGTGTATGGGCTGTGGGGCGTGGTCTTTCTGGCAGCGGCACTCATTGCCTGGCGACGTAAGAGTACCGGCGGCGCGCTTGGTTTGGCGCTGGCGTATCAGGCTATGTTGTGGATCATCAGTCTGATCAGCTATCGCTCCGAATATGCCCGCAGTCTATGGCCCCGCGATCTGCTCCTGACCTTCATCTTTCTCGGACTTGTCGCGCTCCTGGCCGGACGTAAACAGGCACAGTGACATCAGTGGTGATTCTTACCACGAATCTTCACGAATTTCCACCAATTCTGACTTCTATTCGTGAGGATTCGTGTAAATTCGTGGTTAAGGAGAACAAACAATGACATACGAACCCCAACGTTGGAAATTGACTGACCTGCTCGCGCTGGCCGGAACGCCGGAGGTGGAGCAGTTTTTTGTGGACATCGAAACCCGACTCGGCGAGGTCGAGGCGCTGCGCGGCCGGCTTGCGCCGGATATGACCGAAGAGGTGTTCCTCGATATCCTCGCCCGCTTGGAGCGGCTCTACGCCGACGTCGGGCGGGTGATGGCTTATGCCTATCTCTGGTTCTCGGAGGACATCGCTAACCAGGACGCGTTGACCTTTCGCGGGCGCGTGCAGCAGTTCGGCGCGGACTTGCACAACCGCCTGCTCTTCTTCGAGTTGTGGTGGAAGGCGCTGGACGACGAACCGGCAGCGCGGTTGATGGCGCACTCCGGCGATGTGCGCTACTATTTGGAAAGTCTGCGCCTCTTCAAACCGCACACGCTCAGCGAGGCCGAGGAGAAGATCATCAACATCAAAAACGTCAACGGCATCCAGGCGGTGAAGACGCTCTACGACATGCTGACCAACGCCTTCAAGTTCCACCTCACCGTCGATGGTGAGGAAAAGGAACTGACGCGCGGGCAGTTGATGTTCTACACCACCAGCCCCAACCCCGACCTGCGCGCGGCAGCGTACCAGGAGCTGTATCGCGTTTACGAGACCCAGGCCGATGTGCTCGCCTACGTCTACGCCACCCGCGTGCGCGATTGGCAGGCCGAAAACTTGAAACTGCGCGCGTTCGCCAGCCCGATTAGCGTGCGCAATCTTGAAAACGACATCCCCGACGCGGTGGTGGAGACGCTGCTGGACGTCATCCGCCGTAACGTGATGCTCTTCCAACGCTTCTTCCGCTTCAAGGCGAAAGCGTTGGGTGTGGAGCGCCTGCGTCGCTACGACCTGTACGCGCCGCTCGCCGAGGTAGAGAAGACCTACACCTTCGACGCCGCCGTGCGGATGGTTGATGCGGCGTACCGTGCCTTCTCGCCCACGCTGGCCGATCACGCGCTGCGTGTGTTGGAGGCCGAACATCTCGACAGTGAGATCCGCCCGCGCAAGATGGACGGTGCATTCTGCTACGGCCCGCTGCCTACACTCACGCCCTGGGTGCAGGTGAACTTTCAGGGCAGGATTCACGATGTTTCGACGCTGGCACACGAGCTGGGGCACGCCGTCCACGGGATGATGGCAGCGGAGCACTCGCCGCTGACGTTCCACTCCTCGCTGCCGATGGCAGAGACGGCATCCGTCTTCGGCGAGATGCTGCTCAATGACAAGCTGCTGGCGGAGGAAACCGATCCCGCCGTGCGCCGCACGCTCATCAGCACGCTGCTGGACGACGCCTATGCCACGATTGTCCGGCAAGGCTACTTCGTCATCTTCGAGAAGCAGGCCCACCAGATGATCGTCGATGGCGCGAAGCCCGACGACCTGTACGCGGCCTACCTCGCCAATCTGCGCGAGCAGTTCGGCGACGCGCTGGACTTGAGCGACGACTTCCGCTACGAATGGCTGGCGATCCCCCACATCTACGACCGGCCCTTCTATTGCTACGCTTACGCCTTCGGCAATCTGCTCGTGTTGGCGCTCTACCGCAAGTACAAGGAACTGGGCACAGCATTCGAGCCGGATTACCTGCGCATCCTCGCCTACGGCGGCTCCGCCAGTCCGAATCACATCATCAGCGAGGCGGGTTTTGACATGACCTCGCCTGATTTCTGGCAGGGCGGCTTCGATTTGCTGGCCGAGCTGCTGGACGAACTCGAGGCTGGAAGCTAGAAACTTGAAGCTGGATACTGGATGCTAGAAACTTGAAGCTGGAAGCTAGAAACTGGAAGCTGGAAGCTGGAAGCTAGAAACTAGAAGCAGGAAGCTTGGAGTTCTCATATCCAACATCCAGCATCCAGTATCCAGTATCCAGCATCCAACATCCAGCATCCAGCATCCAGCATCCAGTATCCAGTATCCAGCATCCAACATCCAGCATCCAGCATCCAGCATCCAGCATCCAGCATCCAGCATCCAGCATCCAGTATCCAGTATCCAGCATCCAGCATCCAGTATCCAGTATCCAGCATCCAACATCCAACATCCAGTATCCAGCATCCAGCATCCAGTATCCAGCATCCAGCATCCAGCATCCA
>DYKY01000224.1 GCA_020722365.1 Thermoflexus sp. | reverse complement strand
TCAGTATGGTATAATGCTGATAGAGGTATACAGGAATGCCAATTTTAACACCTGAACTGCTCGATCCTTCTAACTTATACCGTATGGGACGCGGTGTGGATTACATTGCCATACGGCGTGGGCAAGAGTTGTTTCAACAAGCCCTTGTCAGCGTCACGGATTTTACCGGTGACACAGCCACGTGTCTGGTGCGCGACGGCGCGAAAAGCCAAACTGTCACGCTAAAGGCCCCAAAAGCTAATCAACTCGTGATGCAATGCACCTGCCCGGTCGCTTTACGCGGTACGATCTGTGCCCATCAAGCCGCCGCACTGCATGCCACGCGTATGTATATCACCACCGTCGCGCAAAACCACTGGCGCTATCGTCTACAGAGAGGCCTGGAACAGGCGCCTTCATTGAGCCGCGAAAGAAAGCCGGCGCCCTACCTGGTGCTCTTTGGCTTGTTACGCCGCCAAATGGGGGTAGTAGTGCAATGGTCGTTCCACCTCTACACGTTGGACCTCCGACTTTGCCCCTGGTTCGACGAGGCCGCGCCGCCGCACACCGCCCAAGAGTATTTACGCTTGCTTGATCAGCATCAAGAATGGCAACGCAACGTGCGGTTATGCCAATCGGTCCCCAATCCAGCGGGTTGCCAGAACCTCCCGGAAACCGAGGCCGTCTTTCTCAATACGCTGGCGCAGCACAGTAGTTACTATTACGCCCCCAACGAGCAGAACTTCGGCAACTATTTGCCCTGGATTATCCAATGGCAGATCCCGGTCTACCTGAGCGAGCAGATAGGTACGATCAGACAGCGGTTGGAAATCCTGGAAGAACCCATCGCTATTGAAGCGGCGCTTGGGCGCGAGGGCAATATCCTCAAGCTACAGACCGGCTTCCGGCTTGGCGAGCGCTTGTACACCACACTGACCGACAAACTGGACATCGTCTCACGAGAGCCGCTCTGGGTGCTGGCGGATCATTATCTGGTGCAGATCAGCAATCCCGGGGCACTTGTGGTCATGCAAGTTGCGCCGCTCGACATTCCGCTTGCCGAGGAGGAAATGTTCCGCGCCGAGCTCTTCCCCCGTCTGGCAGAACGAGTGAATATTCAAAGTGAGATGGTCACCTGGGAAGACATCAAGGCTGCGCCGATACCGCGTCTGTACCTGGACGACGCCGAGGGGACGCTCTATGCAACACTACGTTTCGGCTACGAAGACGACGAAGCGCCATGCGAACGCAATCCGTCCCCCTTTATGCAGGAAAATGTCGCCGGCACCTGGCATTTCCGCCGCATCCACCGGCAGATTGAGCGTGAAGTAGCCTGCTACCAGATGCTCACCGATGCAACCTACGGCCTCAAACGCGCCGGCAGCGAGCACCCCTACGGCACATTCACGCTGCGCGCGCGCACGCACCCCTATGATTTTCTCGTCAATTGTATCCCGGCGCTAACCCGCGCCGGCTTCGAGATTTATGGCGAGGACAAACTCAAACTGGGCCGTGTCAATCGCCACACGCCCACCCTCTCGTTGGGCATCAGTTCGGGCATTGACTGGTTCGAGTTGGAAGCAATCGTGCGCTACGGCGACCAGGAAGTGATGCTGCGCGATGTGCGCAGCGCGCTCCGTAAAGGCCAACGCTATATCAAACTGGCCGACGGCAGCATCGGCGAGTTGCCGTCGGCATGGCTGGAACGTTACAAACGGCTCTTTGAAATGGCCGAAGAGGTGGCTGATGGGCACTTGCGTGTCGCCGACTACCATCTGCCTTTGCTCGATCCGCTGCTGGATGACGCCGTACAGGTGCAGGCCAGCGCCGACTTTGCAGATCGCCGGCAGCGTCTGCGCGATTTCCGGCGCATCGAATCCCAGCCCGTTCCCGCCGGTTTCATCGGAGAACTGCGCCCCTACCAGAAGGCCGGACTGGATTGGCTACACTTCCTACATCACTATGGTCTGGGCGGCTGCCTGGCGGATGACATGGGTTTGGGGAAGACTATCCAGGTGTTGGCGCTGCTGCAATCGCTCCGCGAACAGGATAAGCGACAGGGACCAAGTCTGCTCGTGGTCCCCAAATCGCTGCTGGTTAACTGGCAACGCGAGGCCGCACGCTTCACCCCCGACTTGCGCATTCTGGAATACACCGGC
This sequence comes from Thermoflexus sp., assembly GCA_020722365.1. GTDB lineage: Bacteria > Chloroflexota > Anaerolineae > B4-G1 > SLSP01 > DSWT01. The sequence continues at coordinate 2,335 of DYKY01000224.1, read as the reverse complement.
ATCACGCGTACCAAAGACCCGGCGTTGTTCAATGATTACGATCTCGTTCTCACCACCTACGGTGTGATGCTGCGCGATGTAGAACTGCTGCGTAAGACGCGCTTCGATTACGCCATTCTCGATGAATCGCAGACCATCAAGAACCCCCTCGCCAAAAGCGCGAAAGCAGCGCGTATGCTCAACGCGGCTCACCGGTTAGTGCTCACCGGCACGCCGGTAGAAAACAACACATTTGAGTTATGGTCGCAATTCGCGTTTCTCAATCCAGGACTGCTTGGAAACATCGAATACTTCAAACGTGAATTTTCCACTCCCATTGAGCGTCATCAAGACGAAACGGCGGCCCAGCTTTTGCGCCAGCTGATCTATCCCTTCATTCTGCGCCGCACGAAAGAACAGGTCGCCCCCGAACTCCCTCTGATGACCGAGCGCATTGTCTACGTGGATATGGAACCGGCGCAGCGCAAAGTCTATCAACGCACCCGCGATTACTACCGGAAACTCTTGCTAGGGATGATCGAAGAGCAAGGACTCGACGACACGCGGATGAAAATCCTCGAAGGGCTGCTGCGATTGCGTCAGGCAAGCATCCACCCGGCGCTTTTGGAACCGACCTATCGTGGCGAAGCCCCCAAATTCGAGATGTTGTTGGAGACGCTGGACACGCTGCACGCGGAAGGGCACAAGGCGCTGATTTTCTCGCAGTTCGTCGAAGTGCTGACACTGTTACGCAAGCAGTTGGACGCATTAAAAATTCAGTACGCCTATCTCGATGGACAGACACGTCACCGCCAAGCGCAAGTGGACAAATTTCAGGAAGACCCGAACACTCCGTTCTTTCTCATCAGCCTCAAAGCGGGCGGGTTGGGTCTCAATCTCACCGCCGCCGATTACGTGATTCACCTTGATCCCTGGTGGAATCCCGCCGTCGAGCAGCAGGCCAGCGACCGGGCGCACCGCATCGGGCAAGACAAGCCCGTCTTCGTCTACAAGATTATCACGCGCGACTCGGTAGAAGAAAAAATCCTGACGTTGCAAGAACGGAAACAGCAGTTGGTAGAACAACTCATCAGCGCGGAGGGCGGATTCTTCAAGGCGCTCACGGTGGAGGACGTAAAGACGCTCTTCGAGTAAAAAGTAGCGATGACTTTAGTGGTTTCCGTGGAAAGAGCGACTGAAGTCGCTACGACACTTGACCATCCAAATCCTGCATCATCGCCCAGGCGAAGCGAGCGGCTTTCTCCAGGCCCGCCGGAACGAGGTTTTCCACGTTGTCGCTGGTCTGATGCCAGTTTTCCAGCCAGCCATCAGGGCCAAAACCGGACAGGCATATCCCGCGATAGCCGCGCACGCGCAGCGCGCCGACTTCCTCGCCGATGACCATTTCCCGGCCTTGTACGCCCATCTCTGGATGGCGGTGACTGGTGCGCTCGGCCCACGCCAGCGATTCGGCGTCGGGGCGGTAGGCCGAGAACAGCGAGAACCCCGTGTGGCGCGTGACATAGGCGATATCGTGCGTCCCCACCATCTCGAAATCGAGGAACCAGGCATCGTGTAGTTGCTCGCTATATGCGTCAAGCAGTGCGTGCGCCCCGAGACACCCCACCTCTTCCGCACCGGTGAACGCCAACCAGACTTCGGTGTGGCGCAATGGCTGCTGCCGGAGTTGTGCGGCCAGTCCCAGGAGGCAGGCGACTGCGCTTGCATTGTCGCTTGCGCCGGGGACGTAGGGGCCGGTTTCGTCATACAGCGCGATCAGCAGGCTGGCGATGACCGACCACAGGCTGGCTTTGCGGAACTTCGCTGCGCCCTGGCTGTCGCTTAATCCCTCAATAATCTGAGCCACGCCGTTACTCGCGACAGATGCCATTCCCGCGGTCGTCAACCCCAGCATGTACTTTTTGAGCTGCGGCGAAAACGAATGGCGGTGTTTGTTGCTGTCGGTGTGCCCCAGAAGCACCAACGTGCGACGTGACTCTGCGGTGGGCGGCACGCGCGCGATCAAGGTGGCGCTTTGCCGTCGCGGGGAGAGCATAGCGAGCGGCTGCTTGTCAATGCGCGTAGAACGCCAAAGCGTGTACGCACTGGCGAGAGCGATCACCCCGCCCAACACCCTTCCCCCGCGGTTGCGTGTGCCCAACAAGTTGCTCGCCAAAGTCAGCGCCAGAGGATTGCCGAGCGCGTAGCCCCAGGTATCCGGCGTGAGAAACGGCAGCGTCTCGATCCCGTCATAGCCGAGCGTGCTGAGCACCTGACGGACGTACTGCCGGGCGCGCATCTCCGCGGGATGTCCTGCCGGACGCGGCCCGATTTCTTCCGCGAGTTTGCGGACGTG
>DYKY01000223.1:2958-4535 GCA_020722365.1 Thermoflexus sp. | reverse complement strand
ACGTCGCGCGCCACGGATTGTGCTCAAGATCGAAACCGCGCCCGCCGACGTATCCCCGGCACAGCCAGAAGAACCCCAACCCACACCACAACCAGACGATCTGAAGCGCATCGAAGGCATCGGTCCGAAGATAGCGAGCCTGCTCCGGGATGCAGGCATCGCCACCTTCGCCCAGTTAGCCGCCGCCGATGTCGAGCGACTGCGCGAGATTCTCGCAGCCGCCAACCTCCGCATCGCCGACCCCACCACCTGGCCCGAGCAGGCCGCCCTGGCTGCTGCCGGAGACTGGGAAAGGTTAGCATACTTGCAGGGCGAACTCAAAGGCGGCCGGCGCGCATAAATACGCAAAAGCAGCTTTCAAATCACTCCAAAGGCACGTAATAGCCTGAAACAACCACGGACACAACGCCCCACCGCCTGGCGGTGAACATTTCAGGCAGTCTGAAACGAAACTCGTGGAACTCGCCTTCAGCAAGAATCAGGTAGTCCCCATCCTTTGCGATGACGCTGACTGCCGCGCCGGAATCCCCCTCTACCTGCACCTTGACGCCATCGACGAGGATGTAGAATTCGTCGATGAACGTGAGTTCGCGCTTCTCTTCGGCTATCCGCAAAACCACAAAACCATCTACGACCTCGACCTGCCCGATGGAACTGACTTCGGTGCGCTCGTTCTGTCTTCCGCGCACGTTTCTGAGGATTTCGGTCCTTCTCTCAAAAGCGCGTCCGTCGTACACGTACAGCCACGGACATGCCCAACCATCCCTGTCGGTCAGGCTCACGATAATGGCGTTCTCCCCAGACGCGATCTTGATCTTCCAATAATCGGTAGACGCGCCGCCGCCTGTCATACCAGCATATAAAATGGCGTCATCCGGCGCTCCGGCCTCCTCCCTGCCGAGAGGCGCTGCGACAAACGCTGCAGCCACGTAGTACACGCCGGGTTCAAACTGGCCACGGAAATGCCCAGCGGGCGCCTCGTGCAGATAATCCAAAGCCCAGGCGAATTCGCTGCGATCTTCGCGGAGGGTCAGAACATCCGGGAGGCGCTCAAAGTCGATGCTGCTAAAAATCTGATCGGCGGTACCCCGGTCGACCTCGCTTTCCGGCATCACGATGACGAAGTGCGCGATATTCTCCGCCTCCCGCGTATAGCTGAACGTCTCGCGATACCATGTGCCGCGATAGTCAATATTGACATCCAGAACCCCAGTATCACTTGCGACCGAAGGCGGCTTCACTGAGGGCATAACGCGCAGAGAAGTCACGAGCGCGTCGAGCACGTCTAGGTTCGGCGTAAAGCCGGCACTGTCGAGCATATCGAGCTGGCGTTGCGCTTCCTGGTTGTATTCGCGTATCGCGGCGCCCAATTGGGCATCGTCCGCAGGCAACTCCGGTACAGGGATCGCCGCCGCGTTGGTGTTCTCTGCCGGATCGAGGGCGCTGAGCAGGATCGCGGCGTCAATCGGGAACGTGATTGCGACATAGTATTGGCCGTCGCCGGTCACCCCGTGGAATTCATACACGATGGATTCATTGTTGGCAAGAACGGTATCCTGCCCCTTCATCACCACCGC
>DYKY01000223.1:0-2858 GCA_020722365.1 Thermoflexus sp. | reverse complement strand
GCAACCCGTCAATGATGTCTGCGCCAAACAGGATTTCTTCCTTGTACGCTCCGACCGGGTATACCGTCACACACCCGACTTCCCGGCAAGTTCCCTCCCCAAAAGAAAATTCAGTGTACGCGAGGGCGTCTGTGGTCGTCGTGACCTGGACCGTTTTGGCCAACTCGGGGGCAACGGCGAAGTCGATGCCATTGTAGGACATTAGCGGTCCTTCCAAAACCGATGATGGGGATGTAGGCTGCGAGGTAGGCGTTGACGGTTGCGGTGTCGGGGATGGCTGTATCGCTGTGGGCGTAGGTGTTACAGTTGGTGGACGCAATGTCGATGTTGGCGCCGGTTGTTGGATGGCAGGCGTCGCGCTGGCGGGCCGTGGTGAAGGGGAGGCTGCTGTCTCCACGGTACCGGTGATCGGGCGGCATGCTGACATGCCAAGGCCCAACAGGAACAGAATCACGAAAAAGCGGATGCCCCTGCAAGATTCTCTCATCATACACCCACCTCCTCCACACAGAATCACTGAGAAAGCCCTATTTTGTTTGCGTGTTTCCTGAAATAGTACCCGGATTTCGCAATTAAGGCAATATCCGGGCCAAGCGATTATTGCGCCGCAGGGCATAACGAAGTACAATAGATTCCGTCGCATCCATTCCTTTGAGGCGTTTCATACACATTGTACGCGACTGACGACGATTTGACTAAAGACTATCCGACTGAGGAGCTTATGACTACGAGAATACGTACCCTTCGCGTCGAAGAATTCGAAGACTTTATGCGCTACGTCGAGCGCGCGTTCGGCCATTCGGTGAACTTTTTCCGGGGCTTCGGGCCGCACATCTATGAGCCTATCCCCGAGGTGTGCGCCTGGGGCTACGTCATCGAAGAAGACGGCAAGATCGCCTCCCACGTGGGCGTCTATCCCATCGAAGTGGTCACGGCCGGCATCCCGCTGACCCTCGGCGGCATCGGGGCCGTCTCGACGTCGGAGAAGGCCAGGGGCAAGGGCTACATGACCCAACTGCTGTACCACGCCATCAACGAGATGCGCGCCAAAGGATATCCTGCATCCTGGCTCAGCGGCGACCGCCAGCGGTACAACACGTTCGGGTGGGAAGTCGCCTCGCCGGTCTATCGCCTGAGCTTCTCGCGCCGGTCGTTGGGACGCACTGAGGTTCCACTTACCCCGGTGGAAGAAGTGCTGCCCTGGGATGTAAAAGATCACATTGCAAGGTTAATGACCCTGCCGCCTTGCCACGTGCGCCGCCCGCGCCTGGAGGCGCTGCTGCACCGGCGGGATTTGCGCGTCTGGATCAGCGAGGACGGCTACGCCATCGCCGATGGGCAGGAACGCGACCACGTCAGGATCATCGAGATCGTGTCGGCGTCCGGCAAAGAGGCGGAGATGATCCACGCCATCATCGCGTGGAACCACGGCGACGGGGCGACCGTGGACATGTCGCCCTGGGACGAAGAACGCCTGGCGCGCATGATGCCGTATACGAACTACTGCTCAACCGGCTACAGCGGGATGTACCGCATCAATGATCTGACGGCGCTGCTCCAGGCTGCCCAACCGTTCCTGCAACGCCGCGCCGCCTGCCTGCGCGATTTTGCCGTCGCCATCGGCATCCGCGAGCACGACCGCACGCCGGTCACCACCGTCGCCGTACAAGATGGCGAGGTGATGGTCGAGGCCGGTCAAAACACAGAATCCTACGTCGAACTCACGCCTATCACCGCCGCACGGTTGTTCTTTGGCGGGCCGGCGGTTTCGGAGGCAACGTGCTTGCCACAGGGCTTGCTCGCGCTGCTACCGGTCCCGATCTACGTTCCGCCACTAGACCACGTGTAGGAGAATAGGGGAATCAGCGAATCAACGAATCAACGAATCAACGAATCAACGAATCAGCGAATCAGCGAATCGGCGAATCAACGAATCAGCGAATCGGCGAATCAACGAATCAGCGAATCAGCGAATCAGCGAATAAGTGAATAGCGCTCGCGGAGCCAAAAATCCAAAATCCAGAGCGGTGAAGGTCAGCCCGCTTGGGCCGTATGTGCTGCTCCTCTACGTACAGATGCAGATCCAATCACTGCAATCGCTGGCAAGCCATCCTCTGCCCAAAATCCTGGGATTGGAAGCGGACAGCTCCGGCGCGTTGCAGACGCTGGCGACCTTTTGGCTACACGTCGATTTTACGCTTGACGCGGGCGTCGAGGTGTGGCGGGCGGGGAATACAAAGGACGCATTATGACAAACAGTACTGTCATTCCTCTGGTATAAGCATCAATAATAAGTATAATTGAGTACGGAGGCTGAAATGGATACAACGTTAGAACAACCGCTTACACAAATGACAATTGGTGAGTTGGTAATCTTGATTGAGAAAATCGTCGAAGCTAAGTTAGCACCACGGGAGGAACCGGCATCGCTGGCGCACCACCTGGAGTTGCGTGCGGCGCTGAAAAGAGAATGTCGCCGCCTGAATCCAGAGGAGGAACAAACATGGGCTGAAATTGGGATGAGTGCGGAGACACCCTTATGGCCCGCCTACTGAGGGGAGAAATTTACTGGGCAAATCTTGATCCCACTCAAGGGCACGAACAAAGCGGCTATCGGCCGGTGTTGATTCTGAGCCACGCCATCTTCAATGAGCGGTCCGGAACCGTCATTGCCGTCGCTATCACCAGCCAACCACAGAAGGCCGGCTTCCCGCTCACGTTAACGTTAGCGGACAACTGCCTGCCTAAGCCTTCCTGGGTCAAAATAAGCCAGGTACGTACCTTGGCAACGACACGCTTAGGAGAGAAACTAGGACAGGTCACACCTGAGGAATTGGCTCTAGTTGTGGAAGGGTTGA
>DYKY01000035.1:17651-27141 GCA_020722365.1 Thermoflexus sp. | reverse complement strand
TGACAACCCAACACGTGGCTCCTTACGGAGCGTGGAAATCTCCCATCACATCCGATTTGATCGTCTCGCAGTCCATCGCTTTGGGCGGCGGCACATTCGACGGCGACGACGTGTACTGGCTGGAAGGCCGCCCCGCCGAGGGCGGGCGCAACGTTATCGTGCGGCGCGCGCCCAATGGGGCTACCGTTGACGTGAACCCTGCGCCGTTCAACGCGCGCACCCGCGTCCACGAGTACGGCGGCGGCGCGGTGTTGGTGGATCACGGCAGCGTGATCTTCAGCAATTTCGCCGATCAACGGCTGTATCGTGTGGTTCCCGGGCAAACGCCGAAGGCGATCACGCCGGAAGCGCCGTTGCGCTACGCCGATTGCATTATGGATTCAGCGCGCAATCGTTTGATCTGCGTGCGCGAGGATCACAGCGAGGCGGCGTTGGCCGAACACGGCGAAGTGGTGAACACCATCGCCGCCCTCGACCTCAACGGAAGCGAGGCGCAGCACGTGCTCGTCTCCGGCAACGACTTCTACGCCACGCCGCGCCTCAGCCCCAATGGGAACATGCTGGCCTGGCTCACCTGGCGGCATCCCAACATGCCGTGGGACGGCACCGAGCTGTGGATCGCCGAGGTGCAGTCCGACGGGACGCTGGCGAACGCTGTGCTGGTGGCAGGCGGCGAGAACGAGTCGATCTTCCAGCCAACGTGGTCGCCCGACGGACGGCTCTACTTCGCTTCGGATCGCAGTGGATGGTGGAATCTGTACCGGCTGGGCAACGAAGGCAGCGAACGGCTCGTCACCATGGAAGCGGAGTTCGGCGCGCCGCAGTGGGTCTTCGGTATGTCCACCTACGCCTTCGAGTCCGCTGAACGGATCATCTGCACATACTCGAAAGACGGCATCGACTATCTGGCAAGTCTGGACACTGCGACCAAGACGCTCACAACGCCGGACATCGCCTACACCAGCATCGGCAGCATCCAGGCTGCACCGGGAAAGGCGCTGTTGCGCGGTGCGTCACCCACCCAAGCCGCTTCTCTCATACTTCTCAACCTCGTCACGGGACAGCAGACGATCCTCAAACGCGCCAACGCCCTCGAGATCGATCCGGGTTATCTCTCCACGCCCCAGCCCATTGAATTTCCCACTACCGGCGGTTTGACGGCGCACGGCATCCTCTACCCGCCGCGGAACCAGGATTACGCCGCGCCGGAAGGCGAAAAGCCGCCGCTGCTCGTCCTCAGCCACGGCGGGCCGACGGGCGCAACCTCCAGTGCGCTCAGCCTGGGCATCCAATACTGGACCAGTCGCGGTTTCGCCGTCCTCGACGTGAATTACGGCGGCAGCACCGGCTACGGGCGCGCCTACCGCGAGCGGCTCAACGGGCAATGGGGCATCGTCGATGTGGACGACTGCGCCAACGGCGCGCGCTATCTGGCGGACCAGGGCCTGGTCGATCCGGCGCGGCTGGCGATTCGCGGCGGCAGCGCGGGTGGCTACACCACGCTGTGCGCGCTGACGTTCCGCGATGTGTTCCACGCCGGGGCGAGTCACTTCGGCGTGAGCGACCTTGAAGGACTGGCGACCGACACGCACAAGTTCGAGTCGCGCTACCTGGATCGCCTCATTGGGCCGTATCCAGAGCGCCGTGACCTGTACGCGGCGCGCTCGCCCATCCACCACGTGGCACACCTCAACTGCCCGGTGATCTTCTTCCAAGGTCTGGAGGACAAGGTTGTGCCGCCATCCCAGGCTGAAACGATGGTCGAAGCGCTGCGCGCCAAGGGCATCCCGGTGGCCTATCTGCCATTCGAAGGTGAACAACACGGCTTCCGCCGCGCGGAGAACATCAAACGCGCGCTGGACGCCGAACTGTATTTCTACGGGCGCATCTTCGGTTTCGAACTGGCCGATCCCGTCGAGCCGGTGGAGATTGAGAACTTATGAGGAAAAGACTACAAAAGTCTCACGGGGTACGTGCTGAGACTTTTGTAGTCTGAAACGCAGGCATTTGACCCTAAACAGAGTATGATTAAAATAGAGGTCAGGCCATCCCCACGCTCAGAGCGCCAGGCCTAGCGCGTCCCAACGCAGGCCCAGGACGAACGGCCCATTGTACAGTGGATGCAACAGGTATTCAGAGGATCAGAAGGAGTTTGATTTGACCGAGAGACAGACTGACCAGGAAATTGATGTGTTGCCGGAGCGGACCACGGCGACGCCGCTGGAAGGGACGATGATTTTCAGCGGCCTTGCGCACCCTCAACTAGCATCGAGCATCGCGCATTATTTAGGGTTGGAAGTCAGCCCTTCCATCAGCCGCAAATTCTCCAACGACAATTACTTCGTCCATCTGGGCGTCAGTGTGCGTTCGAAGCAGGTCTTCATCGTCCAGCCCCTTTCGCCACCGTGCAGCGACAATCTGGTGGAGTTGATGTTGATGTTGGACGTAGCTCGCAGCGCCGGAGCTGCCGGGGTCCACGCGGTGATCCCCTACTACTCCTACGCCCGCTCGGACAAGAAGGACGCACCGCGCATCTCCATCGCCGGACGATTGGTTGCCGACCTGCTGGTCACTGCCGGCGCAACCCACGTCATCACGATGACACTGCACTCACCCCAGGTCCATGGGTTCTTTCGTGTGCCCACCGATCATCTCACCGCACACTCCGTCTTCGTCGAGCACTTGAAGACAAAGGATCTCAGCAACAGCGTCATCGTCGCGCCCGACATCGGCCACGCGAAGCGGGCGACCAAGTTAGCACGCGCGCTCAAGTTGCCGGTCGCGGCAGGTGAGAAGCAGCGCATCACCGACGACTCGGTCGCTATTACCGGGATGATGGGTGACGTGTGGGGCAAGGATGCGATCCTGTTGGATGACGAGATCGCAACCGCCGGAACGATCATTGAAACGATCAAGTACTTGAAAACGTGCAATGTTCACAAGTTCACCATCATCGGCACGCACGGTCTCTTCACCGGCCCTGCCGTTGAGCGGCTCAACAACATCGAGGAAATCGACGAGATCATCGTCACCGATACCGTGCCGCTTAAGGAGAACCAACGCCCGCGGCGCTTACGCGTGCTGTCGGTTGGCGCGATCTTTGGCGAAGTCATCCGCCGCAACGTGCAAGGTGAATCGGTGGGATCGCTGTTCGAATTCTGGTCGATCCCTGGCTAAGGAGGAATTATGTCAGAGCAAACTGCTCCCAACGGACATCCCAACGAACCGCTGTCACAGGAAGGCCAGAGCAACGGCTGGCGCGGGTTTGCAACGCTCACCCAGTTTCTCAAGGATGATGGCTGGTATCCACAACAGCTAGACGAGAAAACCATCCATCGTGTCTACTTCGCGGGCAAAAATGGAGAGTTGCGCTGCTACGCCCAAATCCGCGTGGACCTGGAACAGTTCCTCTTCTACGTTATCGCGCCGGTCAAGACACCGGAGCCAATGTATGCCCACGTCGCGGAATACATCACCCGCGCCAACTACGGCCTGCGCATCGGCAATTTCGAGATGGACTACTCCGACGGCGAAGTCCGCTACAAGAGCAGCTTCGACTTCGAGGGACAACCCCTGACGCCCGCACTGATCAAGAATGCGATGTATCCCGCCGTCCACACGATGGACCTGTATCTCCCCGGCTTGCTCGGCGTGATGTACGGGAACAAAACCCCGGCGGAAGCTATCCACGAGATAGAAGATTGACGCCGTCCGGCACATCTATGCCGCTTGAACAGGCGCGCGTGGCCACAACGCGCAAACATGGCATCCTGTTGGTTGCTGCCGGGGCCATTGGCTTCAGCAGCAGCGTTGTTTTTACCAGACTCATCACCGGACTCACCAGCCCTGGCCTCGCGTTCTTTCGCGCGCTCACCAGTTTTCTCTTCTTCAGCGCGTTGCTGCCCTGGTTTCCGGCGATGTTTCAGGTGCGGCGCTACCGGCGCGAGATCGTCCGGCGCGTGGGGCTTGGCTTGACGGTGGGCTTCACCGGGATGTTGTACGTTTATGCCGTGCCATACACCACCGCCGCCAACGCGGTGCTGCTCAACCACCCGAGACTTTTGTCGTCTTTGACTATCAGACTGAAAGACCACAGGACTAAAGACTATGTCGAATTTCAAAATCGCAACCTTTAACGCCAACTCCATCCGCAGCCGTCTCGACCAGATCCTCGACTGGCTCGACCGCGAGCAGCCGGATGTACTCTGCGTCCAGGAGACCAAGGTGCAGGACAAGGATTTCCCGGCGCAGCCCATTGAAGAGGCCGGGTATCACGTGATCTTTCGCGGGCAGAAAGCCTATTCCGGCGTTGCCATCCTCAGCCAGACCGCGCCGGCGGACATCGTCGCCGGCTTCGACGATGAGGCCGAAAACGACGACGGCGCAGACGCGCCACGCCTGCTGCGCGCCGTCTATCACGGCGTCACGGTCGTCAACAGCTATGTCCCGCAGGGCCGCGAGCCGGAATCAGAACATTTTCAGTACAAGTTGCGCTGGCTCGCCCGGCTGCGCGCGCTCCTCGAACGGCATTACTCGCCCGACGATCTGCTGGTGTGGGTGGGCGACCTCAACGTCGCCCCGGAGGACATTGACGTGTACGATCCAAAGGGCTTGCGCTACCACGTGGACTTCCATCCGGACGCGCAGGCCGCGCTGGAAGCCATCCGGCAGTGGGGCTTCGTGGACGTCTTTCGCCTGCACCATCCCGGCGAACCGCAGCAGTTCAGCTACTTCGACTATCGCGCCAACAACCCCATCGAGCGGGGCATCGGCTGGCGCATCGATCACATCTGGGCGACCGCGCCGCTCGCCGCCAAATCCACGCGCGCGTGGATCGATGTGGAAGCGCGCAAGGCAGCGCGCCCATCGGATCATACGTTTGTGGTGGCGGAGTTTGGGTTGTAGAAGCGGTTAGCCTTCAGCGATCAGCGGTCAGCCGTCAGCCCTTGCTCACTGCCCCATCCCCGGGTGCAGGCGAACGAAAGCGGTTGAGCGCCGCCCCCAACACCCGCCCACGGACCGCCTCCGCCTGGACGACGCCCGCCGCGAGCGCATCGCACAACGTATTGTTGGATCAGCCGGTGGGTTGGGTTGCCGCTCGCGGCCAACGGGCTGCGACGTCGGGCAGGGGCGCGGCTTTCTCCGGTTTCTGCAGCAGGATTTCGAGGGGGATGTCCAACCCGGCGTGCAAGGCGCGAATCATCGCCAGGCTCAAGGGGCGTTTGCCGCTGAGCACTTCCGAAACTTTGCTCTGGCTGCCGATGTAAGGCTCCAGGTCTTTGCGCTTCAACCCCTGCTGTTCCATACGGAATTCGATGGCGGATACCGGATCGGGAAGGTCAATGGGGAAAACGGTTTGCTCGTAGGTCTCAATCAGCATGGCGAACAGTTCCAGTTCTTCCTCTTCGGGAGTTCCTGGTTGAGCGTCCATTAACGTTTCGAGATAGGTCAGGGCTGCCTGGTACTCGGCCTCATTTTTGATAATTTTCGGTTTCATCAGATGGTCTCCGCATCAATCTGGTTATATTCTTCGTGCGTGCCGACGAAACGGATGTAGACGACGCCGGTATTGTAGTGAATTTTGACGACAAGCCGGTAGTGATTGCCTTTGATATTGAATACGACGCGATTCCCCGGCAAAAAGTCAGCGCTGCGATAACGCGCTTTGATGTCGGCCGGGGATTGCCAATGCGCATATTCGGCTTCTTTCTCCCAGGCTTTGAGCGCCTTTTCGACATCCGGGTGCGCTTTCCAGCACGCAATCAGTTTTTGACGGGTAATGATGTGCATTTCCTTGATTATATCCCATTTTGGGAAGAAGTGAAGGGGTGAGTAACAAACGCCAACCTACGCATTGATCTTGGCGCGAATGGCGTCATACCGCCGGTCGCTCACCATCAGGAAAAGGCATGCGCCGTGGCTGCGCTTTTCCCACAGTTCACCAAGGCTGTTTTTCTCTCGCGAGTCGTCGTTGGTGCGGTAGACCTCGCCTTTGTACTCGACGACGAGATAGCGCCCGTCGGTAAGCTGGCACACAAAGTCGGGGTAGAAGCGGTCGGTCGCCGTTTGCAGGGAGAAGGCTTTGCTGCTGCGTTCCGGGTTGCGCACCCAGTAGGCCACCTCGTCCAGCGTATCGATGAAGCGCGCGCACTCGAATTCCTCGCCCGACGCTTTCAGGTCGCCCACCTGGCGATAGTAGTGCTTTTTCCACCGGTAAGCGCCCTGGTAGGGCTGGTTGTAGGGGTAGCGCAGTGGATCGAAGGTAAAGACTAGCGCTGGCGTCACGACGAGCGGCGAATCCGGCAACAGGAAAGTCTGCAAGGCTTCGTTCTGCGCCGTTTGGCGGTGCAGGTCAATCTTGCATCGCACCGCCGCCGCCAACCGGTATTTGTCGTGGACCAGTTGATCCAGCGTGAAGCCACGTTGGTTGGTCAGGTCGTGGAGCAGTTTGTTGATGAACGCGCCGGATTCCTCCGCGGGAATATCGGGGTGTGGGATGGCGCGATCCAGCCAGTAGACCAGTTCGGCCACCGTCCAGCCTTTGTCGGCAGCCAAGAACGTCATCTGCTGGTGCAACGTTTGCAAGAATTCGACTTCGAGCTGTTGCGTGGCGTCGGAAATCGCAATGCGCGCTTGCTGTCCGCGCGGCGCGGCGGCGGGGAATTCCTGTTCGCCGAGCAGCGTGTCGCGCTGTGACAGGCGTAACGGGTGTTCCAGGAAATGGGTTTTATCCAGTTCTTCCAGCCAGTCGCCCTGCCGGTACGCGAGTGTGGGCACGCTGAAGGGAATGCCCTTTTCGGCCGGCGTGCGCGGATCGTATTGCTGCGCTTCCAGATAGGCCCGCTGGACAACTTGCTTGTCTGCGTCATTGGTGAAGGCGTCCTTGAGCGTTTCGCGTTCCGTTTCCGTCATCCAGCCCTGAAAGATGAGTGCGTCGCGCGCGGCGTTCAGGCTCACTTTGGCCGCCAACGCCGGGGGCAGATCGGCGAGGTTGGGCCGCCCGGCGACATATAAGGTCACAGCGCCAGTGGGAGCGCCGTCCGCCGTCGCGGAAGCGTCGAACAGCGGGCCAAATCCGGTTTGTTCCGATGTGGGCGCGCGCCCGCGCACCAGGTCCTTGGCTTCCAGCGGATTGAAGCCGTTCTGCACCAGGCCATCCACCAGCGCGTTCGCCGTCGCCGCGAAGCTGGCGGAGGCGGCGAAGGCATACGCCTGGTTCAGGTCATCGTGCTGCTTGCGGCGCGCGCGCGGCAAGCGCATCACCCGCCCCAAGATTTGTTCGACCGCCGTGCTCGAACTCATCTCGGCGACCGAGCACAGGAGGTAGGCAAACGCGCAATCCCACCCTTCGCGCAGCGCCTGGATAGTGATGACGTAGCGGATGGGACAATCGAGCGCGAGGATGTCCACATCATCCAGGCCGCGTTCCGCACCGGTGGCGCGGGCGATGTGCGCCGCCGGAATCTTGAAGTCTTCGATGAGGGTCTTTTCCAACACCTCCACGGTGATCGTTTCGCGGCCTTTGTACGCCGGCTGCGCTTGCAACAGCATGATCGGGCGGATGTATTCGCCGGTCGCTTGCTGTTCGGCGATGGCAAGCTGCTCCAACCGGTCGCGTTGGGCGATGGCGTCGCTGAGCAAGCGCCGCCAGTAGATCTGTGTGCTCAACACGATGGGCATTTTGATCATATCTTCGGCGTGCAGTTGCGCGGCGGAGACGGTGTAGAGCACGTTGCTCGGATTCTTTTCGGTGTCGGGCGTCGCGGTCAGTTCGAGGATCGCCGCCGGATCGAAGCGCGCCAGGGTGGCGAAGGAGAGGTCGGTGCGGGCGTTGTGCGCCTCGTCCACGATAACGAGCGGGCGGCGCAGTTTGAGGGCGTTGGCTAACGAGGGGATGACCGTACCGTTCGCGCGCTTTTCCAGCTTATCCAGCGCGGCCTGGGGATAGCCATCGAAGTGGCCCAACAGCGCGCCGTTGGTCTCGTAGACCTTGCGCCCGTCGGTATCCTCGACCCGGAAGGCCTGGATGGTGGACACGATGATCGTCGCGCCGGAATCCAGCACGGAACGCTGCGCGTACAACGCCTGCGCGATGTCCAACACGGCGACGTGCCCCAGGTGCGCGTCGAGCGCCTGCCGGTAGGGATGTTGGCGGTCCTTGAGCGCCGCCAGCGTCTGCTCGCGGATGGTGTTGGAGGGGACGAGCCACAAGATGAGCGGGTGATCGCCGCGCAATAGCTCCTGCTGGAGAATGGGAATGGCGTGACAGGCGACGAGCATTTTGCCGCCGCCGGTGGGGATGCGCAGGCAGACGTAGGGCAGGCCGGGCAGTTCGGGGATGCTGTGGTAGGGGACACCCACACCGAAGACGGCGCGCGTGCTTTGGTAGTACGCCGTGTCCGCGTCGTCGAGCTGCGTCGCCAGTTGGCAGTAGGCGCGCAGCGCGTCGAGCGTTTTCTGTTGGTATTCTTTGAGGAGCAACATACATCACCTCAGAATTTCATGGCTTTACCAGGTTTACCGGCTAAAGCCGGGGTTACACGTAGTGGTCACGTACACACCGGCTTCAGCCGGTTTTCCCCGCTTCATAACTCCACAGCCCAACTCCAGGGCCAGGCCGATGAATCTGTGACTAATCCAGCCTTGACGGGATTATTGAGAATATAAGCGACAATACGCCGCGTTTCATTTTCATTGCGTGACCAATGATCATACGACTCTCGCGCCCAGAAGGGATGGCCCGTCCGCCCCAGTTTCTGATTGGCAAAACGGGCGGTGCGGCCTTTGAGCATCTGCGTGATCCGCGCCAGAGGAACAGGTTGCCCGGTTTCCGCATCTTCCAACGGTTGCAACAGGACATGAACATGATTACTCATCACGGTGTAGGCATATAGGCGATACATGCGCTCATTCACGCCTTGATGCATGGCATCACGCACAATGGCCGCGATATCCGGTTGTGCGAGCCAACGTGGGCCGTTCAATGTATGCAGTTCGTTGTCTTGACGTTCAAACAGCCGTTTGTAAGCATTGATTACCCAATCGCTATGCTCGTCTTTGGCGCGAGGGTCACTGGCGATGCGCTCTTCTTCCGCGGCAAATTCAGCAAGGACATTCGCTGGCAGCGAACCAGCCAGCCGCCATGTGAGGAAGAAAGGCACACCTGCTGGTTGCCAGTGCGGAAGAACACGCCTGTACCAAACCTGATAGACCATAGAATCTCCTTTGAGTATATTTGGAAAGGCCAGCTGCTGACCGGCTAAAGGCTGGTATTACGTATCATATCGGCTTCAGCCGGTTTTTTTCCGGCGCTCCCGATTACCAGGTTGTTTTCGTAAAGTTCATAAGCCTGGGAGGACACGTACCCACCGACTTCAGGCGGTACAATCTCCGGCTGCTGACCGGCTAAGACCGGCTAAAGGCCGGTGTTACGTGTCATATCGGCTTCAGCCGGTTTTTTTCCGGCGCTCCCGATTACCAGGTTGTTTTC
>DYKY01000035.1:0-17551 GCA_020722365.1 Thermoflexus sp. | reverse complement strand
TCATATCGGCTTCAGCCGGTTTTTTTCCGGCGCTCCCGATTACCAGGTTGTTTTCGTAAAGTTCATATAATCTTGATTTGATATGGCGTTTGCCGGAAAATGATGCCGTGCTGCTTCAGGTACTCCTGACTCAGCAAACAGCCGTTGCCGTAGATGACCTTGGGGCCGGCGTGGGGCGGCAAGGCGGCCAACAGCGCGCGCGTGAGGACGTTGCCGGTATCGGGCCGCACGTCGTCGAGGATGCCGTTGTAGAGCAGGTAGATCGCCGTATCGTTGTGGACGCCGATCAGGGGCGATGGCGTCGCAGACGACGGCGCCGCCTCCGCCGGAAGCGGAGACCCGGTCTCGGTGAAGTAGACGTGGCGCGCCAAATCCGCGAACGTGACGACGCCGCCGCGAATCTGGCCGTCCGCATCGAAGAGCGTCTCGCCGAGCGTGCAGTAGCGGAAGCCGCCGCCGAGACCTTTCGTATCGCTATAGCCGTGGATGACGCGCTTAAGACGTTCGGCGGTAACAAGTTTTGCAATATCCGGCTCCACCTCGATCAGGATAAAACGACGTTGTCCATTGTCTTCAACGTTTTGTTGTAAAACAGCATGCCCTGTAGTACCGCTGCCAGCAAACGAATCAAGTATCAGATCTCCGGGATTTGTGGCTATTTGCAAAATATGTCGAATCAGTCGCGTGGGTTTTGGGGTTGTGAAAACATCCGCTGTATCAGGCAGAATTTTGAGGATTTCCTTCTTCCCTTCTTGTGAGTGTCCCACATCTTTATGAAACCAGATTGTTTCGGGCACGACTCCTTGTTTTACTTCAGACAGATAAATTTTGGGGGCAGGAACATTATTACCATCTTCTCCCCACCATATACGTCCTTCTGCATCCATTTCCCACAATCTATCTTCCGAAACACGCCAATATGAGCCTTTTGGAGGGCCAGAGATAATTCTACCTCCGGGGCATTTAATTGCATAAGTCCCTCGACTGTAGTAGTTGCGAGCGGCTAGATTGTTAGGGCGCCAAGGACCTCTTGGATCATCATCAGGATTTTTGTAATTGACATTTTGTTTTTCAGTTCGTGGAAGCAGATTCCGTTCCCACCGATCTTTATTCCTGGCATAAAGCAAAATGTACTCATGTCTGTCGGATAAATGTTTGGCAGAACTCTTCGGCGCATACGCTTTTTCCCAAGATACGCAAGAGACGAAATTTTGTTGCCCAAAGATGTCATCTAAAATGGCGCGAGCATGATGCATCTCATTGTCATCAATACTCATCCACAAACTGCCGTCCTCACGCAACATCTGCCGCAGCAATACCAATCGCGGATACATCATACACAACCACTTATCGTGGCGGCTCAAGTCTTCGCCCTGCTTGCCCACCACCTGGCCCAACCACGCGCGGATTTCAGGGCTGTTCACGTTGTCGTTGTACACCCAGCTTTCGTTGCCGGTGTTGTACGGCGGGTCGATGTAGATGCACTTGACCTGCCCGGCGTAGTAGGGCAACAGCGCCTTGAGCGCCAGCAGATTGTCGCCTTCCACCAGCAAATTGCCGCTGCCGGGGTCGCCCACCGAGAGGGCGGGGACGTCGCGCAGCAGGTGAAAGGGAACGTCGCGGTGGTGGTTGAGTACGGCTTCTTTGCCGATCCAGTTCAGGGTGGGCATAAGGACTCCTGGTTGTGTTGTGTATTTCATGGGTAAGTATATGGGGAATGGGGAAAGGGGCAAGTGACTCTCGCTTCTAGCCCAAGTTGTGATACACTTACTGTATCGGTCAGAGTATGCACAGGAGGTTATGATGTTGGGACTTGACCGGATTACATTTGACCCACAAGTTTTAGGGGGAAAAGCCTGTATTCGGAAAATGCGTATTTCTGTGTCGCTCATCGTAAATCTGGTCGCTAATGGGATGACGGTCGCGGAGATCCTCGAGGAATATCCCGATTTGGAAGAAGCCGATATTCAACAGGCTTTGCGCTATGCCGCCTGGACAGTGGAAGATGTCGTTTATATGCCAGCAGGAGTCCCCGCGTGAGATTCTTGCTCGATATGGGACTCGGACAAAGCACAGCGCGCTTTCTACGCCAACAAGGCTATGAGGCCGTTCATCTACGCGATCAAGGGTTGCAACGTGTGGATG
Organism: Thermoflexus sp.; assembly: GCA_020722365.1. Taxonomy (GTDB): domain Bacteria; phylum Chloroflexota; class Anaerolineae; order B4-G1; family SLSP01; genus DSWT01. The sequence goes on along the minus strand of DYKY01000035.1, from coordinate 15,406 downwards.
ATACCGTAATCATCGAGAAGGCATGCGCCGGAGACCGAATCGTGTTGACGCATGACCTCGATTTTGGCCGTGTGGTTGCGTTGAGTGGTCAACACATCCCTAGCGTGATCACATTTCGCCTGAGTGATATGTGCGCGGTCAATGTAAATCGTCATCTGGCCGAAGTTTTATTGCGATTTGCCGAACATCTCACCGCAGGCGCTTTAGTTAGTGTAACAGATCGTGATATTCGCGTTCGTCGTCTACCTGTGAACCGCCGCGCATCTTGATGCACTCGGCAAGAGTTCTACCAACTCGCTCTGATACATTAGAGCCTAACCACGCAAATTGTTGCTCAACGAGCAAGAAACGGGCGTCGCAAACCCCTTCTGGTTCCGGACTATCCGGGTTAGGAGCACACGATAGCTCAAGAGACTGTCCCCACCAATTCCCCACCGCCTGAAAGCCATGCCACCCCCGGCATCAACACCTGGAACGAAGGCCCGCTCCACGCGGCGCTTAAGGCGTGGTATGCCCGGCCCGGCGACGCCCTCGAAGTGCCCGTCGATGGCTTCATCATCGACATCGTGCGTGACGACCTGTTGATCGAGATTCAGACGCGCAGTTTCACGGCGCTCAAGGATAAGCTGGCGACGCTGACACGCGCGCATCCGGTGCGGCTGGTTTACCCCATCGCTCAGGAAAAGTGGATTGTCAAGCTGGCGGAGGACGGGAAAAAGCAATTGAGCCGCCGCAAATCCCCCAAACGCGGGGTGATCGAGCAGATTTTCGACGAACTGGTAAGCATCCCCCACCTGCTGGCGCAGCCTAACTTCACGTTGGAAGTGGTGTTCATCCACGAGGAGGAAGTGCGCCGCTACGACGCGCGGCGCGGGTGGCGGCGCAAAGGTTGGGTAACGCGTGAACGCCGTCTCATCAAGGTTGTGGAACAGCAGCACTTTGTATCTCCCGAGGACGTGCGCGCGCTGATCCCCGCAGCATTGCCAGAATCCTTCACTTCGGCAGACCTCGCTCCACTCATCCCCGGTGGTCGGCGTCGCGCTTTCAAAATGATCTACTGTCTACGGGCAATGGACCTTCTCACCCAGGTCGGCAAACGCGGACGCGCGGCGCTCTACCAACAAACGGATTAAAGCGGTCAGCTTTCAGCAGTGCAGTGACCGGTCTTTTGGCTCAATTGCCTGCCCCCGGGGACGGGGGCAGTGAGCGAGAATTCACCTCCCCCGTCTACCATCTACCGCAACCCCAGCACCTCGAAGACCAGGTCGGGTTCACTGTGCCCCTTCACCTGGATGTAGCCCAGTTCACGCGCGCGCACGTGGTCGCACACGTTGTCGTAAGCCGTCGTGTTGAGCAAGATCTGCAAAGGGCTGGCGTGGGTTTGTAGACGCGAAGCCAGGCTCACGCAGTCGCCGATGGCGGTGTAGTTCTTGATGGCGTGTGAACCGATGCTGCCGACGACGGCATGGCCGGCGGTGATGCCGATGCCAAACGCCAGGCGATTCTCCGGCGAGAGTTCAGCATAAGTGCCCTTGAGCGCGTCGAGGAGTTTCAGCGCCGAGCGCACCGCGCGCAACGTGTGCTCGGTCTGGGCGAGTGGCGCATTGAAGAGCGCCATCACGCCATCCCCAAAGAACTTGTCCAGCGTGCCTTCTTCGGAGAGGATAGCCTCCGACGCCAGCGTCAGATAGCGATTCAACACTTCCACCGTCGTTTCCGGCTCCAGCTTCTCGCTAAACGCCGTAAATCCACGAATATCGGCAAAGAGCGTCGTCACTTCACGCCGCGCGCCACCCAGGCGGACACTGTCGGGGTCGGAGAGCAGTTGTTCGACGACGTGCGGCACCACATACTGCTCGAATGTCTGCCGGATGCGCCGGGCCTGCACTTCCAACTGCCGCCGCTCGGTCAGATCGTCCACGACGATGGCAACGCCGTTGGTTTCATCGCGGTTGTCCTTCAACGGGCTGAGGTTCAGGCGCAGCACCGCCGGGCCGCGTTTCGGCAGCACCGGCTCCATTTCGTGACCTACCAGCGATTCATTCCTGTGCTTGACAGCATCCATCAGATGGACGATTTTCGGCCCCATCTCCGGCAGCGCCTCGATGTAAGGCCGTCCCACCGTCATAGAAGCGGGAACGCCGAGGATGCGTTCGGCGGAGCGATTCATCAATGTCACCAGGTCTTGCATGTCGGTGGTGATGACGCCGCTGGCAATACTGGCGAAGATGTTATCCATGTAGTTTTTCATCGCGGCGATAGCATCACGTTGGTTCTTGATGTCGGCGAAGAGGCGCGCGTTCTCCATGGCGATGGCCGCTTGCGAGGCGAGCGCGGCAAGCAGTTTCTGATCGTCGGCGGTGAAAATCTCATCGCCGGGACCGCGTCCCAACAACACAAATCCCAACAGTTCCTCGCGCGCTTTGAGTGGGGCTTCCAGGATCGAGGCGATGGCGCCAGACGAATCGTCCAACTGGCTGACGGTCCAGATGTGCGGATCGGCAGAGGCCAGCGCCTCACGGAGCAACGGGCGCGCGGCATCGTACACCCGCTGCCCGAAATCTTCAGCGCCGAAGCTGCTGCGCATCGTCCAGGTACTGTCCTGATCCAGCAGCAGGACGATGCCGCCCTGTACCGCAATGATGCGCGCGGCCTCGGCCATGACCAGGTCAGGGATAGCGTCGGGATCCAGCGATGCGCCGATGGTTTGCCCAATGTTGTAGAGCAGGTTGATTTCGCGGTAGCGTCCCAGCGTTTCCTGCGCCAGCGAACGGCTTTCCAACGCCCGCTCGACGAGCATCGTCAAGGTATCAAGCAAAAAGTGTAGGTGCGCTTCGGCTTCTGGCTGCGCCATCCCTGCCCCACGGGCGACCAGTGAACCGGTCTCAGTACTTCCGTAGGTCAACGGCGCCGTCCAGGCCCACGGGCCCGTAGACGATGGACACGGGCTATCGCTGGCACTATGGTACCCCTCAGCGACGACGCTCCCGTCAACATCAAGCAGTGCGACCAGCACATCCGGCAACACTTGCGCGAAACGCGCCAGATAGCCAGATATAACGCGGCGATTCAACAAACGACGCACTGACATCAATTCCATGGCTTCATCCTCCACCTTATTCGGTCAGCGGTAATGTGAAATAGAAACTCGATCCTTGTCCCACAGTAGATTCCACCCATATTTTACCGCCATAATGGGTGATGATTTCGTAACAAATCGCCAGTCCCAATCCGGTGCCTTTAGGCTTCCCGTGGAAGGCGTCAACCGTTTGATGAAAACGCTGGAAGATATGGCGCAGACCTTCCACCGTGATACCGGAGCCGGTGTCTTTAACCATAACCAACGCCGCGCCCGTATCCGGCACATCCCAGCCGTGATGAACTGTACCCGGCGCGAGGGGTCGGAGTGTTACGGTGATTTTTCCATACTCCGTGAACTTAATGGCGTTGGAGATGAGATTGCCCAAGACCTGGCGGATGCGTTCGCAGTCGGCGTTGAGCCGCAGAGCAGCCGCCTCGAAATCTGTGACCAGGGCCAAGCCTTTGGCATCGGTCAAGGCGCGGGATTCCGCCACCATGTCTTGCGCCAACGCTCGCAGGTCACATGGACCATCATTCCAGACGAGCGTGCCGGCATCCAGGGCGGAAATATCCAGCACGTCGTTGATGATCGTCGTCAGGTGCTCCCCTTCTGCAACCATAATTCCGAGATTATGGTCGATCTGTTCGACGACGCGCTGAAGCTCTTCATCGTTACAAGGCAGCGCCGGTTTGATCGAACGCTCGAAAGCACGCATGATGAGCTTGGCAAAGCCCACGATGGAAGTCAACGGCGTGCGCAGTTCATGGGAGACGGCAGAGATGAACTCCGACTTCATGCGGTCCACTTCCACCTCGTGCGTAATGTCTCGCAGGATGAAGATCACCGCGCTCCCATCCCCCAGGGCCGTCGCCGACACACGCAGCATGTATTCGGTTAACGCGACGCCGTTCGATCCAGAAAGACACGAGGCTACCATCGGGACATCGAACGTATGGATCATTCCCGGGTTGGCTTTCGCCAACGTCAGCGCCTCGGACAATTTCGGCAAGGGCAACACTTCAGTCATATCTTGCCCCAGGAGAGAACGCAAAGCCAGTCGTACCAACCGCTCGATAGCAGGATTCGCCAGTTGAATGCGCCCCGATGGATCGGTAACCAGGAGTGCATCCGCCATATTCTGCAAGATGGCGTTTAGACGATTGCGATCATTGATCATCGCCGTCGTGCGCCGCTGAACTTCTTCTTCCAGATTGCGCTGGTCGGCCTGCATCCGCTGCAACAATTGCACATTTTCGACGGCCAACGCAGCTTGTAGCGCCAGCGTTTCAATCAACCGCACTTCCGCCGTCGTATACGACAGACGCCCTTTACGCGGTCCCAATCCCCACAGGCCCACGACGCGCTCGCCAACGCGCAACAGCACGGCCAACTCGATGTGCCGTTGTTCCATTAAATTGAGCAGATCATGGGACGCCCAATCCGGTGAAGCAGAGTATAGCACCGGCGCGCCACCCTGCGCCAGCCACGCGGTGATCCCAGGGTGTATCGGCAGCATGGACGCCGATGGCATCGCGCTGTCGTCGGCAGACGAGACCAGAGAACCGCCGTCCTCACTGAGCACCATAAGCACACCCCGCTCTGCCACCATCTGATCGGGCAAATCGTGGATCAAAAGTGCGTTCAACTGATCAAGACGGAGGGCGCTGGTGAGCTTGCCTGTCATTTGCTGCAATAAGCGCGGCGCGTCCAGCACGTCTCGATAGATCAAGCGCCTCGCAAAAACTGACACCGGCGCGCGTAACACCCAGAACACCGAGACAATGATAAGTGTCGCTATAAAAGTGATGTGCGTTTCATTAGCCCGGTCGAACAGCAGTGGCAGCAGCCCACGCAGGACAGTCTTGAGCAAGAAGTAGCCGCCCAACAGCACAAGCGCGAAGAGGAGGTATGCAAAGGTCTGCACGACCAGTGTATCCACGTCGAAGAGCCGGTAGCGCGCCACGGCTATGGCGACCGAGATTGGCATCGCCACAAGAAAAAAGGCGGTGATTTCGATGGTCAGGATGGCGCGACCCCACAGCAGTTCCGGCAGACCGGTGAAAACCAGATAGGGCAGGATGCTGATTGCCGCGCCCCAGGCAATCCAACGAATCTGACCAACCACCGCCGGCTTCTGTACGGTGGTCGCCGTGTGAATGATACTCACCACACCGCCGATCAACATCGCCAACCCAAGCCAGGCTGACACTTGCGAGGCTAACAACCACATGCGTAAAGGGGTGTCCCCAAGCGCCAGTCCACAGAGCAAAGAGAGGACCGGATTGACGAGGTGAAGCCATAGCAGGTTTTTAGCCAGAGCGGGCGCAGTCATTTTGTCGACGGGGAAAATGAGGAAAAAATGCAGGATGGCGCTGAAAAGCAACGCGCGCGCCAAAAACTTCAGTATATTTTCGATGATAAACAAAGGAGGGATGACTAATGTCATCACCTGAAAATGCAGCAGGAGGATCAATGTCAAACACAACGCCATCACAAAGATTAGCCGGGACGCCACTTCTTCAGGATGGCGCAGCACCATATAACAGCCCACCAGCAAAACGGTGATCACCATCGCGTAGACGCCAAAGCGTACCAGTAGCAGTCGTTCAACGGGGAAAACGCGGAGTGTAACCGGTACATCGAATACCGTCTGCGCGCGCCGTACCTGGTAGACGATAGTTTCTCCCAACTGCCATCCCGGTCCTGTCGCGTTCTGCCAGGCGCGCTCTCCCCACTCCCGGACGGTCAAGCCATCTATGGATACAATTTCATCTCCAGGGGCAAGAATACCCTCCTTAGGATCGAAGTCGGTAGCCACGTGTAAACCCGCAGCGAGATACTCCGTCAACAAGACGCCATCTGAAGGCAGCCGCGTCTGCGCCCAGAGCGACAAGCCTACATAGACCAGGCTGAACACGCCTACGAGCAACAAAATCAGGGCTACGGAGTATTTTCGCAGGTTGCGGAAAGATGTGACAAGCAGCATCGAAGCGCCTTGTCAGGCGAAAAGGCGAATTCCTAAAACCTCAGCGGCTCTCTCGAGAATATAGTCAGGGTCAAAGGGTTTGGTCACGTACTCGTTTGCCCCAACAGCGAGGCCCTTTTCCTTATCAATCGCCTGCCCCTTGGCGGTCAAAAGCATGATATAGGCCTGACTGTCAGCCTCCTTGATGCGCCGGCAGACCTCGTAACCGTTCAACTTCGGCATCATCACGTCCAGAAAGATCAGATCGGGATGGCGGCGCAGTGCGATCTCCACGCCCTCTTCGCCGTCTGCAGCCAACAGTATATCCACCCCTATATCTTCCAGGTCTTCCAACGTTTGTTTCAATAAGACACGAATGAAAACCTCATCGTCCACGATGAGAATTTGCTTATTCTCTCCCATACGAACCTCCTGAAGGTGATTACCACTACAAACACTGTATCACCCTCACGCAATTCTGTCAACAACGGGATAAACGAAAAAAAGGGTGTCTTGCGCTGCAGAGTGCGTCCGCAGGCAAAACACCCTGTTTACCGTCGCGCGAATCTTCGCGCCCTGTCTACCGTCTACCTTACAACCCCGCGGCCTTGCGCAACGCCTCGGCCTTGTCAGTCTTCTCCCACGGCGCATCGATGTCTGTGCGACCAAAGTGCCCATACGCTGCCGTTGCCTGGTAAATGGGGCGGCGCAGATTCAGGTCGCGGATAATCGCCGCCGGCCGTAGATCGAAGTGCTCAAGAATCAACTCGATGATCTTGTCTTCGGGAATCCTACCGGTGCCGAATGTTTCTACAGCCAATGAAAGTGGCCGCGCCACGCCGATGGCATAGGAGACTTGCAGTTCCAGCCGGTCGGCGATGCCCGCCGCCACCAGGTTCTTGGCGATATAACGCGCCATATACGACGCCGAGCGATCCACCTTCGTCGGGTCCTTGCCGGAGAACGCGCCGCCGCCATGACGCGCCACACCGCCGTAGGTATCGACGATGATCTTGCGCCCGGTCAGTCCTGAGTCGCCAGCCGGCCCGCCGATAACGAACCGCCCGGTGGGGTTGACGTAAATCCGCGTGGCGTCGTCAAGCAACTCGGCGGGCACGACGTGCTTGATCACGTACTCAATCACGTCGGTGCGAATCTGCTCCTGGGTCACATCGGGCGCATGCTGCGTGCTCACGACGATGGTATCCACCCGCTTCGGCTTCCCATAAGCGTACTCTACCGTCACCTGGCTCTTGCCGTCGGGACGCAGGTAGAGCAGCGTGCCATCCTTGCGTACTTCGGCCAGACGCTTGCATAGCTTGTGCGCCAGCGAGATAGTCAGCGGCATCAACTCCGGCGTCTCGTTGCAGGCAAAGCCGATCATCATGCCCTGATCGCCCGCGCCAATCGCCTCGATTTCCGCATCGCTCATCTCTCCGGTCTTGGCCTCGAGCGCCTTATCGACGCCCAGCGCAATGTCGGCGGACTGCTCCTTGATGCTGACGATCACGCCGCACGTCTCGCCATCGAACCCGTACTTGGCGCGGTTGTAGCCGATGCCCGTGACCACGTTGCGCGCTAACTGCGCGATGTCCACGTAGGTGCTGGTCGTAATCTCACCGGCAACCAGGACTAACCCGGTCGTCGTCGAGACCTCACACGCTACGCGGGCGTCGGGATCATCGGCGATAATCGCATCCAGGACCGCATCGGAGATCTGATCGCACATCTTGTCAGGATGGCCCTCCGTCACCGATTCCGACGTGAAGTAAAACTTAGGTGACTGCATAAACGTTGTTGTCATTGAAATAAACCTCCTTATTAAAGTTGAAAGTTACGAGTTACAGGTTGAAAGTTAACCCGGACTACCCATAGCCAGCCGTCACACCACAGACCGGCTGATTATACCTGATTTTGCGCCGCACTCTTCTCATATTTCACGTTTCACGCATCACGGTATATAATCGCATTACCTACCTTACCTATCCGACTAACGACGATCTGACTATCGGACTATTTCAGGAGGACTACGATGAACCGTGAAACATTGCTACACATCCTCGCCATCGCGCGAGGCGACGAACCTGCTGACCTGCTGCTGACCAACGCCCGCGTGGTCAACGTCTTCACCGGCGAAGTGCTGGATGCGGACGTCGCCATCGCCGGAGAGACCATCGCCGCTGTGGGGACGGGCTACACAGGCAAAACGACGCTCGACCTGGGCGGGCAGTACCTCGTCCCCGGCCTCATCGACACCCACGTGCACGTCGAATCGTCGATGGCGATTCCCGCTCAGTTTGCCCGCGCTGTCGTGCCGCACGGCGTCACCACCGTCGTTTCCGATCCCCACGAGATCGCCAATGTCGCCGGAGCCGCCGGCATCCGCTACATGCTCGAAGCCTCAGAGGGCCTGCCGCTGACCGTCTTCGTTAACCTGCCGTCCTGCGTCCCCGCAACGCACATGGGCACGGCAGGCGCGACGCTGGAAGCCGACGACCTGCTGGCGCTGCGCGACCTGCCGCGCGTCCTGGGGCTGGCGGAATTCATGAACGTGCCCGGCGCGGTCCTCGGTCTGCCCGGCGCGCTGGAGAAGCTGCTCGCCTTCGGCGACGGGCATATCGACGGGCACGCGCCCGGCGTGAGCGGGCCGTGGCTGCAAGCCTACGTGGCTGCCGGGCCTTCCACCGACCACGAGAGCATGACGGCGGAAGAGGCGCTCGAAAAAGCACGCCTGGGCATGCACGTCCTCGTCCGCGAGGCCACCGCCGCCCGCAACCTGCACGCCCTCATCCCCGCCATCACGCCGGAAAACGCGCGCCGCTTCGCCTTCGCCACCGACGACCGCCATCCCGCCGACCTCATCGAGGAAGGCAGCATCGATCATAGCCTGCGCCTGGCAATCGCGGCGGGACTGCCGCCCATGACCGCGCTGCGCATGGCGACGCTCAACGCCGCCGAGACCTTCGGGTTGACGGATCGCGGAGCCATCGGGCCGGGCCGCCGCGCCGATTTGGTGGTCACCCCGTCGTTGACCGATTTCCGCGCGGTCAAGGTCTTTGCCGGCGGGAAACTCGTCGCGGAGAACGGCGCTCCCGTGGGCGAGTGGCCCCTACCCCAGGCGGATGAAAGCCGCGTGCGCGGCAGCATCCACGTGGACGTCGACGCGCTCTCGTTCCGCATCCCGGCGGAGGGAACGCGCATCCGCGCTATCGGCGTCATTCCCGACCAGATTGTGACCGACGAACGGATTATGGACGCTACCATCGTCAACGGTGAAGCAATCTCCGACGTTGCGCGCGACCTGGTCAAGATGGCGACGATCGAGCGGCATAACCACACCGGCAGGATCGGCCTGGGCTTCGTGCACGGCCTCGGCCTCAAGCGCGGCGCAATTGCCGGCAGCGTGGGGCACGACTGCCACAACGTCACCGTCGCCGGGGTGAACGACGCCGAGATGCACGCCGCCGTCCGCGCGGTCAAAGACCTGGGCGGCGGATTGGTCGCCGTCCTCGATGGCAAGGTCATCGCCGGCGTGCCGCTCCCCATCGGCGGGCTGATGTCCGACCAGCCGGTCGAAGTCGTCCGCGCGCAAATGGACGCCTTATTGGACCATGTTAAGGAACTCGGTTCTCCGCACCACGACCCCTTCATGCACCTCGGCTTCCTGGCCCTGGAGGTCATTCCCAAGCTCAAGCTGACCGATCAAGGGCTGGTGGATGTGGAGAAGTTTGATTTTGTCGATCTTTGGGTGAGCTAGGATGCGGGATGCAGGATGCAGGATGCAGGATGCAGGATTCTTGCCTCTTGCCTCTTGCCTCTTGCATCTTTTTTATTCCTCCAACGCCTGCGCCAAATCTGCGATGATGTCCTCCGCGTCTTCAATGCCAAGGGCGTAGCGCACGAGCGTATCCTTCACGCCGGAGGCCGCGCGCTCTTGCGGATCAAGCGAGATGAAAAGCGCCTGCTGCTGGACGACGCCCTCCACCCCGCCCAGCGTCGGGCCGATGTAGGGTAACTGTAGCCGGTCGATGAAGCGGCTCGTGGTTTCCTTGCCCCCTGCCACCTCGAAGCTGACAACGCCGCCAAAGCCCGCCATCAGCCGTTGCGCCGTCGCATAGTCGGGATGGCTTGGCAGGCCGGGATAGTAGACGCGCGCGATGGCCGGGTGCTGCTCTAAGAACTCCGCTACACGTATCCCGTTCTCGTTTTGGCGACGGACGCGCAAATCCAGCGTTTTCAAGCCGCGCAGCAACAGATAGGCATCGTGCGGGCTGCCGACGCCGCCGAGCACACCGCGTGTATCCTCGATCTTCGACAACAGCCGGTGCGAACCGATCACGGCGCCCGCAAGCACGTCATTGTGCCCGCCCAGATACTTCGTTGCGCTGTGGATCACCAGGTCGATACCGAGCGCCAGCGGCTGCATGTTGACCGGCGTGGCGAACGTGCTATCCACCGCGGTGATGATCCCACAAGGCCGGGCGATTTCGGCGATCCGCGCCAGGTCGGCGACGCGCAGGTAGGGGTTGGTCGGGGTCTCGGTGAAGATCAGGCGGGTATTGGGACGCACAGCGGCAGTCAGCGCGTCGAGGTCGTCTACCGGCGTCAGCGTTGTCTCAATCCCCCAACGCGGCAGGAATTTCTCGGCGAACTCCCGCGTGCGGCGGTAACAGTCGGCAACCAGAATAGCGTGATCGCCGCCGGAAAGCAGCGTCAGCAGCACAGTCGTGATCGCGTTCATCCCGCTGGCAAAAAGCAGCGCGCGTTCCCCACCCTCCAGCGACGCCAGCTTGCGCTCCACGACGAGGTGCGTGGGGTTGCTGTAGCGCCCGTATTCGTCGCGCAGGGCAAGATCGCCGCCCGCCTCGCGCGCTGCCTTGCGCTCGGCTTTGCGCTCCATAAAGGCCAGCACATCCGCCGTATCTGCAAACGTATACGTCGCCGTCTGATAGACCGGGGTAGTTAGCGCGCCAAACGGCTTGCGCTTCTCCTCCCCGGCGTGTACAGCTTGCGTAGAAATATGATCAGGCATTGCAGACTCCTTGTCTTTGGTAATGTGTAACGAGAAATGAGTGATGAGTCATGGCTGACACATTTCTCCTCATTACTCCTTACCCATTACTCTTTACTTCCTGATTCCAGGCAGCAAAAAAGCCTCCTCAGCAGGCATCCTGGCTGAAGAGGCTTTAAGCAGCATCGTATACTGTTCTCATCTTCCAGAACCCTCTGGGGGTCTGCCGGAATTGGCACCATAGGTTAGTCTAGTAGTCTGGTAGTCTTTAGTCAGGTAGTCTGGTAAACGAACTACAAGACTATATGACTAACAGACTAACCTTGGTTGCCGAGGCTTCACAGGGCCGGTCCCTCCGCCTCTCTGGATAAGAGTTCACTCTTTAACTTAATGTACGATGAGATGCGATTGTAGCACAAGCAGAGAAAGTGTCAACTGTAATCAGAAATTTCTCAGCACAAGCGGGAGGTAAATACAAGGAAATCCATCTAGCGTCAAGCATCCTTTTGTAATATTGACAAATACCATCACCGTTCATACAATAATCGTATCCAACGGACAAAGCCATAAACGGTCATTTCTATCTTCGATGAGCAGCAAATGAACAGTCAACCTGGCGCTAAAGCGCCCACGATAAACGCAAGCTTTTTCGAGGAGGTCACTTGATGATCCAGACCATTGTTAAAACTGGTGAGTATTACGACTCTGTCACCCTGCTGCAAGTGGCGCAGGGACTCTCGCAGCTAGTCGGCGTAGAAGATGCCGCCGTAGTGATGGGCACACCGGCCAACAAAGGCATCCTCAAGGATGCCGGGATGCTCACGCCGGAGGCGGAGGCGGCTTTTGCCGATGACCTCATCATCGCCGCAAAAGTTGCCGCCAAAGCGAAGGTCGATATCGCAGCGCGCGTCGATGAACTGCTCAAAGCGTCCCGCACGCCCAAAGCCGAAAGCAACGCAGCAGCGCCCAAGACGGTGTCCGCTGCCGCGCAACAGCTTGCGGGCGCGAATATCGCCCTGGTCTCCGTCGCCGGACGGTACGCGGCGGGCGTCGCCCGCGAAGCACTTGACCGGGGACTGCACGTCTTCCTGTTCAGCGACAACGTCAGCGTGGAGGACGAAATCGCGCTGAAGACGCTGGGACGCGAGAAAGGGCTGTTGGTGATGGGGCCGGACGCCGGGACCGCGATCCTCAACGGCGTGGCGCTGGGATTTGCCAATGCCGTCATCGCCGGGCCGGTGGGTGTGGTCGCCGCCAGCGGCACGGGACTGCAAGCCGTCACCAGCTACCTCACGCGGATGGGCGTAGGCATCACGCAAGCCATCGGCGCCGGCGGGCGCGATCTCTCAGAGGCCGTCGGCGGCATCATGATGCTCGAAGGGCTGAAAGCGCTCCAGGCCGATCCGGCCACTACCGTGCTGCTCCTGGTTTCCAAACCCCCCGCACCCGCCGTCGCAGAGAAGGTGCTCAAGCAGCTAAAAGCCAGCGACAAACCCGCCGTGGTGTGCTTCCTGGGCGGCAAAGCGAAAGCCATCCGTGATGCAGGCGGCATCCCCGCGGCGACGCTCGAAGAGGCGGCGCATCTTGCGGCAGCCCTCGCGCGCGGCGAGTCGCCGGATGAGGCCCTGAAATCGCTGCGCGCCGAACACCGGGAGCTGAAAAAGCTGGCAAAGAAACTCGTTGGACACTTGCAGATGCAGCAGAACTATTTCCGTGGACTGTTCAGCGGCGGCACCTTCTGCTACGAAACCCAACTCATCCTCAGCGATGTGTTAGGCAAGGGCGAGGTCATCTCCAACGCGCCGGTGAAGAAAAAGCACAAGATGGCCGACGCCAACAAGAGTAGCGGCCACACTGTCGTCGACTTGGGCGAGGACGAGTTCACCGTGGGGCGGTTGCACCCGATGCTCGATCCGACGTTGCGCAATCGCCGCATCCTCCACGAAGCCAAAGACCCGGAGACAGCCATCATCTTCCTGGACATCGTACTCGGCTATGGCGTCCATCCCGATCCGGCGGGCGCTGCCGTAGACGCGATCCGCGAAGCGCAAGCGTGGCTCAAAAGTGAAGGGCGTGAGGTACTGTTCATCGCTTCGGTCTGCGGCACGGAAGGCGATCCGCAGAACGTGCTGGCGCAGGAAGCTACACTTCGCGACGCGGGCGTCATCGTGCTCGAATCCAACGCGGCGGCAACCCGGCTGGCGGGCTATATTTTAAGTTGAAGGAAAGCTATGATTGATCATACCGACCTGACAAAAACGGTGTCCAGTATTGGTTTGGTGGCACGCCATCTCGACCTGATTCAAAAAATCGTCGCGCAGGTATTCAAAAACACCTCAGGCATCGTGTATCTTTTTGGATCGCGGGCGCGTGGCACGCACGACAGCACCTCAGATGTGGACCTTGCCATCGCATTGTCTGAGGATGTCGGCGGCAAACTTGGCGCTTTACGCGAGGCTTTGGAGCTTTCGCCCCTGCCACTACTCGTAGATGTGGTGGACCTGAGCCAAGCCGAAACAACGTTTTCAGAACAGGTAAGAGACGAGGGTATAGTGATATGGAGAAATTAACCAGCGCAACACAATCAGCGCAAAGAGCGCTACTCACTTTAGCAGAAGTCTTGCAATTGCCGGTGGACACAATTGTACGTGATGCCTCTATTCAACGGTTCGAGTATACGTTTGAATCCGTCTGGAAATTGCTCAAAGTTTACCTGCAATCTCAAGAAGGTATCGTCTGCAATTCCCCCAAAAGTTGTTTCCGGCACGCATTTCGTGCGGGATTGCTTTCGATGGAACACACCGAGGTCTGTTTGACGATGACGGATGATCGCAATTTGACTTCCCACACCTACATCGAAGCGATTGCCGAAACGATTTACCAGAAACTACCCGTCTATTACCAAGTGATGCGCGGGCTGCTCGACAAAATCGAACATTTTTACAAATCCACGACGGCGTTATTGAACTGAGGAGAAAACTATGGCAATTCAAGACATATTCGGTCAACCGCTCAAGGCTGTCAATGTTGGGTTGGAAAGTTTCGCGGAGAGTCTGCACACTCAAGGTGTGGAAGTCATCCACGTGGACTGGCGTCCGCCGCTGGAAGGTTACATCGAGATCACCCACACTAAAAGCGGCGTGGACATCGACGCGGCAAACGCCGAAGCCGTGACGCGCATCCGCAGCGGACGGCCCTTGCTCATCGGAATCGGCGTGGCGAAGGACGTGATCCCCGGTTTGGGGGAACGGATGATCTTGCACGCCGGGCCGCCCATCACATGGGAGCGCATGTGCGGGCCGACGCGCGGCGCGATCATGGGCGCTGCCGTCTACGAGGGCTGGGCCTCTTCTTACGAAGAAGCAGCGGCGATGGCGGCGGCAGGCGAATTCACCTTCGCGCCGTGCCACCACTTCCACGCCGTTGGGCCGATGGCGGGGATTGTTTCGCCGTCGATGCCGGTCTTCATCGTGCAAAACGAAACGTTTGGAAATATGACCTATAGCACGCAGAACGAGGGCCTGGGCCGCGTGCTGCGTTACGGCGCTTATGGCGACGAAGTCCTGGCGCGCCTCAAGTGGATGGAAACGACGCTCTATCCTGCACTCAAGGCCGTCCTCCAAGCGACCGGGCCGATTGACCTGCGCAGCCTCCTCGCCCAGGCGCTCCACATGGGCGACGAAGGCCACAACCGCAACCGCGCGGCGACGTCGCTCCTCATCCGCCAGATCGCGCCCGCGCTGATCGAGACATCAACAAAGAAAGTCGCCGTTGAAGTACTCAAATTCATCGACGGCAACGACCACTTCTTCCTCAACCTCTCGATGGCGGCGATCAAGGCCATGCTGGAACCCGCCGAGGGAATCGCCGGCAGCACCATCGTCACGGTGATGGCGCGCAATGGGACGGATTTCGGCATCCGCGTGGCGGGAATGCCGGAGCAGTGGTTCACCGCGCCCGCGCCCATCGTGCAAGGACTATGGCTGCCGGGGTTCTCCGAGAAGGACGCCAACCCCGACATCGGCGATTCGGCGATCACCGAGACGGGCGGCGTGGGCGGCTTTGCGATGGCAGCGGCGCCGGCCATCGTGCGCTTCGTCGGCGGGACGTCGGCGCTGGCCTTGCAAGTGACACAAGAAATGTACGAGATCACAGCGGGCGAACACGAGTTCTTCACCGTGCCCGCGCTCAACTTCAGAGGAACGCCGCTCGGCATCGACGTGCGCAAGGTAATGGCCACGGGCATCCTGCCGTTCATCAACACCGGCATCGCGCACAAAGAGCCGGGCGTGGGGATGGTGGGTGCGGGCTTAGTGCGCGCGCCGAAGCAATGTTTTGAGGCGGCGTT
>DYKY01000222.1 GCA_020722365.1 Thermoflexus sp. | reverse complement strand
GCGGTGGCTCGGTCAGAGACCGGCCACAGCAAGCTAAACGCAAATTATTGGGAAAGGCTTGGGCCGGTCTCCGACCGTTTCTCTGTCGTATACCCCAAACAGCACTGTCGCCCGAGTGACATCGGGTTTTGGGTTAGTTTTCAAGATCGCGATTGTGTGCTAGAGTGTAAATGAAAGACTATGTTACACATTACAGAAAACATCGTGATTGACGAGCGGGAGTTGGACTACACCTTTGTTCACGCTTCCGGGCCGGGTGGGCAGAACGTGAACAAAGTCGCAACGGCAGTCCAGCTTCGGTTCGACGTGGCCCATTCCCCATCGTTGCCCGAAGATGTGCGCCAGCGACTGTTGCAGCAGGCCGCCGGGCAGATCACACAGGACGGCGTGCTTATCATCGACGCGCGGCGGTACCGCTCGCAGTGGCGTAACCGGCGCGACGCCACGCAGCGCCTCATCGAGCTGATCCGCCAGGCCGCCGAAGTCCCCAAGCCTCGCCACGCCACCAAACCTTCGCGCGCGGTTAAAGAGCGCCGGCTACAGACGAAGCGCCATCGTAGCGAGACCAAACGTCTGCGCCAGCCACCAGAAAGGCATACCCTATAACTGGCAATCGATACACCTTCCCACAGCACTGGTCAAAAAAGTGCAAATGTTTGACTTTTGTTAATCTTTGCGCTACAATTTCTATAGACTTCCGAAAACATGCCGAAGTATCATCTGGCAGTATCCCATATGTCCCTTGACACTGTTTGGTGATGGATTTGCTCGGCGGGTTACTCGGCGCCCCACAACAGGCGCCTGCGCAGCAGCATCCACCGTCACAACAAGACTCAGGTTTGGACCTGGGCGACATTCTGGGACGCCTGCTCCCGGCTGGACTGGCCTATTTACAGGCACAACAAGCGGGCGCAGACCCGGCGACAAAACGGCTGGCTTTCATCCGCGCGCTGTTGGACGCACGACCCAATCAGTCGCAGACGCCACGCCAGGCCGCAGGGACTGTCATCGCACAGACTATTTTGCAAGCCTTGATGGCTCGCTAAAGATCATTCACTAGACGATAGGAGGTTTTTTGATATGGCAGACAGGGAAGAAAAGAAAGGCAAAGGATTGTTGGGAAAGATGATCGATGCCGTGACGGACCGCGACGAGAAAGAAGCTGCAGCCAAAGCCGCGGCTGAGGCCGAGGCCAAGCGCAAGGCCGAAGCTGAAGCGGCGATGGAAGCAACCCGCCGCCAGATCGCCGAGAATCGGGCAAAAGCCGAAGCCGAGAAACAGGCCAAAGAAGCTGCCGAGAAGAAGGCGGCAGAAGCGGCAGAAGCCGCACGCGTCGCCGCCGAAAAAGCGCGCAAAGAAGCCGAGGCCCGCGAAAAAGCACGTCTGGAAGCCGAAGCCCGTGAGAAAGCACGCAAAGAAGCCGAGGCTCTTGCCAAAGTGCGCGAGTTCGAAGCGAAGCGGGAGGCTGAAATGGCAGCCAAGAAGGCTGAACTCGAGGCCAAGGCCGCCGAGGAAGCCGCCAAGCTCGTCTACGTCGTGCAGCCCGGCGACAGCCTGAGCAAGATTGCCAAGGAAAAACTGGGCAACGCCAACCGCTGGCCCGAAATCTTCGAACTGAACAAGGACACCATCGCCAACCCCAACCTGATCCGCGTCGGGCAGGAATTGAAACTGCCGAAGTAAACTTCCCCACTCTAGGCCATTTCGATTTGCCGACAGCGGCGCACAAACAAAGATGGCGGAATGCGCCTTTAGACGTTGACGGTTAAGGGGATTAGCGCCTGTTTGTAGGTTGTCGAGGAATGTAACAAAGAGGGGGCGCGAAATTCGCGCCCCCTTGATGTTGTAACTGTGGGTCGATTTAGTACATATCACCCATACCGCCGCCAGGACCGGCAGCCGGGGCGGGGGTCTTCGGCTCGGGGATGTCGGTGATGAGCGCCTCGGTGCTGAGCACCATCGCGGCGACGGAGGCAGCGTTGAGCAGCGCGCCCTTGGTCACCTTGGCGGGATCGATGATACCGGCTTCGAGCATATCCACGTACTCGCCGCTCATCACATCGTAACCAATGTGGTTGTTCTCCTCTGCGGCCTGCTTGCGGCGCACCTCGGCCAGGATCACGGCACCATCTTCACCAGCGTTCTCCGAAATCTTGCGGATGGGCATTTCCAGCGCCTTCTTGAGGATAGCCACACCAGTCTGCTCGTCGGGGTAGTCCATCTTGAGGTTGTTCAGGACGCCCATCGCATTCAGCAGCGCCACACCACCACCTGGGACAATGCCCTCTTCGACGGCGGCGCGGGTTGCGCTCAGCGCATCCTCGACGCGGTGCTTCTTTTCCTTCAGCTCGGTCTCGGTCGCCGCGCCCACGCGGATAATGGCGACGCCGCCGGCCAACTTCGCCAGACGTTCCTGCAGCTTCTCGCGGTCGTAATCGGAGGTGGAGTGCTCCATCTCGTTCTTGATCTGCTCGATGCGGCCCTGGATTAGCGCCTCTTCGCCGTGCCCATTAACGATGGTCGTTTCGTCCTTGGTGGAGATGACTTTGTCGGCGCGGCCCAGGTCGGCAAGGGTGGCGCTGTCGAGCTTGCGGCCTTCTTCCTCGGTGATGACGTGCCCACCGGTGAGGGTGGCGATGTCTTGCAGCATAGCCTTGCGGCGGTCACCGAAGCCGGGGGCCTTGATTGCCAACGCGGTCAGCAGGCCGCGCAGTTTGTTGACCACCAGGGTCGCCAGTGCCTCGCCATCAACGTCTTCCGCAATAATAACAAGGTTGCGCGCACCCTTCTGCACCAACTTCTCCAGAATGGGGACCAGGTCCTGGGCGGCGGAGACTTTCTTGTCGTGAATGAGGATGTAGGCGTCCTCAATGACGGCTTCCATGCTGTCGGGGTTGGTGATGAAATACGGGCTGATGTAGCCGCGATCAAACTGCATACCTTCGACGTACTCGGTCTCAAACTCGAGGCCCTTGGATTCTTCCACGGTGATGACGCCGTCCTTACCAACTTTGTCCATCACTTCGGCGATCAACTCACCGATCTCGCGCTCCTGCGCAGAGATGGCGGCAACGTCGGCGATATTTTCCTTGGTGTTGACTTCGACCGCGGCGCCCTTAATCGCCTCGGCGACCTTATCGGCGGCGGTGAGGATGCCTTTCTTGAGGAGCATCGGGTTTGCGCCGGCGGCCACGTTTTTCATACCTTCTTCGATGAGGATGTGCGCCAGCAGGGTGGCGGTGGTGGTGCCATCGCCGGCGATGTCGTTGGTCTTGGTGGCGGCTTCCTTCAGAAGCTGGGCGCCCATATTCTCGAAAGCGTCCTGCAGTTCAATTTCTTTGGCGACGGTCACACCGTCGTGGGTGATGGTGGGGGAACCCCATTTCTTGTCCAACGCCACGTTGCGGCCCTTGGGACCCAGGGTGGTCACAACGGCGTTTGCCAAAACGTCCATACCGCGCTTCAGTCCCGCGCGCGCTTCACTACCGAATTGTAATTGCTTAGCCATTTTTGACTCCTTATTCAAAGAAGATTATTGATTGATATAGGGTGCGAGGAATTATTCCTCGACAACACCCAGGATGTCGTCAACGCGCAAGATCAACATTTCCTTGCCGTCGCGGGTCTTGAACGTCGTACCGGCGTATTTTGCGTAGATCACCAGATCGCCCACCTGCGGGCCGACGACTTTGCCGTCCTCGTTTTCGATTTCTACTTCGGGGCCAACGGCCAGGACTTTGCCCTGCTGGGGCTTTTCTTTGGCCGTGTCAGGGAGCACTAATCGCCCACCGGCGAAGGTCATTTCATCTTCTTCGACGGGTTCCACAATTACACGGTCGTTCAAGGGTCGAATTTTAACGCTCATGACTTACCTCCACTTGATGTATTTAGTTTTTTTGTGTATGCTATTAGCACTCGACTGCCTTGAGTGCTAACTCGGTTACAATGATAGCATGGTTCATGGTGTTTGTCAAGCACTCTCGAGGGGAGAGTGCTAAAATCTAATGAATTGTTAATACTTTGATGACGTGCGCGCTCTCGTGGATGGAAGATTCGCTGCCGCTGCCGGAGGATGGCTACGTCAAAGTGCCGGAAAAGCCCGGCCTGAGCGTGAACTTGAACTACGAGGGCCTCAAAGCGCAACTGCGCGACTTCAGCGGGCTTTTCGAGCCGTGGCATACGCCAAAACTCGGTTTCTGGCAGCCGGATCGAGTTTGGGGTAAGTGATGTACGATCTGGGGATAGTGGCGACTTCAGCCGTTAGCCACTGAAGTCGCCACTATACACGGGATATTTGTCACTCCAAACGAGTGTCATTTGACAGATTTCGCATTCTGTTGTACAATCAAAGCTAATTAAATTTAGGCTGATATTGATGATGAAAACAGATCAACGCGCCCAAACTGCGATACGCGCCCTCGTTGCCCCCAGCAACCCTTTGCTGGGGCTGTTGCTAGTTGTGTTGATTATTATTGTGCTCCTTAGCGGGAGCACACGGGCGGTCGCGTTGGCAAAGATAAGGCCAGAGTAAGACAAAGTATACCAAAAACCAGCAGAAGCCGCCCAAAAGGGCGGCTTTTTTGTTGGCTGGGCATGGAGTAAGGAGTAAG
>DYKY01000221.1 GCA_020722365.1 Thermoflexus sp. | reverse complement strand
GGCACGGGTGTTGCGAGATATTGGGCATTAGGGATCAGTAATCGGGGATTGGGAAAGTAATTCGCAGTTACCCAATTACCGATTACCAATCACCAGTTACCAGTCCCCAATCCCCGCTTTTGCGTCCTGACGCCCTTGCGCTACAATACCGCTATGCGACAGTTAACGTTTTTATCCGATGTTGTAGACATCCAGAAAGACCACCGGAATGAACGAAAATGAAAAATAACCCATTACCAAGACTGGACACAGATACTGACTTAAGAGATAAATTACTTCCCTTTTGCCGGCTATCCTATGGAGAAGTATGGATCGATCCATATAATGGCAACAAAGTCGGATGTTTGGATGCCACAAATTCATCGGATGTTACGCGCTTGATGGGAAATGAATTGGCGACTCTGGCAATTCACGATCCGCCTTATAACCTGGTCGCTTTCAAGCAAAGGGATATTTCCGAATACATCGTCTGGTGTAGAAAATGGATCGATCTGACGTGGTTGGTTTTGGATCAGAACAGTTCACTCTATGTTTGGCTAGGCGCTGACCAGGATCAGCACTTCCAACCGCTACCCGATTTTATGGTGATGATGCGCGAATTCCCGTTCGCGTCGAGAAGTTTCATCACAATGCGCAACCAACGCGGATACGGGACACAGAAAAATTGGATGGCAGTCAGACAAGAGTTATTATATTACACCAAAGGGAAGCCTTACTTCGAAGTGCAATACACCGATATCCCCAAAATACTGCGTGGATATTACAAAGAAGTCGGCGGTGAAATGACGGAGAACTTGCAACGCAGCAAGTCCGACACAATCCGTCCGGGAAACGTTTGGGTCGATATTCAACAGGTTTTCTATCGGATGGAAGAAAACGTGTCCGGGTGCTATGCTCAAAAGCCGCTCAAAAGCATCGAGCGCATCATCGAAGCCAGTTCGCAAAAGGATGATCTGGTGATAGATTTCTTTAGCCATTCAGGAACGACCCTAATTGCCAGTGCATTATCAAAACGGCGGTGTTTTACTATGGACATCGATCCAATCTACTGCGAAATCACGATTCGCCGTTTGGAACGCTTTAGAAAAACAGGCAAGTTAGGATGGCAAAACGGCAACCCATTTGAGCATGAACTTGAAGAATCTGCGTACACTCAACCTGTAAGCGAAGGAACCTCCGTACAACCGGAGTTTGCGCAACCTACGCTGTTTTAAGGAGCGTTTAGTATGGAAAAACTCGCCACTGAATTGGACAGACTGATTGATAAGTTGCGGAACCCAGATGAATTCAGAGCGCATCTTGAAGACCTCATTTCTGTTTATCCATTCAATGAATACGAGTACATCATCTCCACATTGCTCGGCGCTGATATTCTGACCCTGGACGATTACTACGAACTGCGCGACGAATACATCGCACGGAACCTATATCTGTACGTGTTCGAAATCAGCGCCCCACGTGGATTCGGTGAAAGATGGGCACAGGGGCATCTCAAATCACTTGTGCCAAGCCTGCAAAAACCGTCCAGGAAAACGGATACGGATTACTCAGGGCAGTACGATTTCATCCTTGCTGACAACGATAACGTCATCAAGATAGAAGTGAAAGCCTCGCGCGCTGTGGATTTCAACAGCGATGAACCCTTGTACGTTAAAGCCCTGACTTCAGATTCAGAAAAACGATTTGATATGAATTTCCAACAAGTAAAGCCTCGTTATTGCGACGTGTTTGTATGGGTTGCTGTGTGGCGAGACACGATAAAGTATTGGGTATTGCCTTCTCGTGAAGTGGAAACCAATCGCTATTACTCTACGGGACAGCACCGTGGAAATGTTGGAGAAGGACAATTACATCTTAACCAAGATAACATAGGCGAATTTGAGGTCTATGAAGCCAGCAGCGACCATCTACGTGATGCAATCATCAGGGCATATCGGATTCAGAAACAAGAAAGTTAACATCGGATACATCAGGAGGACCCCCCCATGTACATCATCGACGCAGATACCCACATCGCCCCGACCGGCGGCGCGTTTGCGCTGGAAGAGCACCTCAAGCGGATGGAGCGCGCCGGCATCGACAAGACCCTCACCTGGCTCAAGCCCGATTATCACGGCGAGGAGATCGAGGGCCACAATCGCTACGTGTACGACGCGATGCGCCGGTATCCCGATAAAATCCTCGGCTTCGGCTGGGCCGATCCGACGGTCAGCGTGGATCACGCTAAAAAGATGGTCAAGGTCTGCGCCGAGGAATACGGCCTGTATGGGGTCAAGCTCAACGGCGCGCAGAACAACTACCGCATCGACGATCCCACGCTGGCGCTGCCCGTCATCGAAGAGATCGCCAAGGCAGGCGTGATGCTGGCGTTTCACATCGGCGCGGACTTCTATGAGAACACCCACCCCTTCCGGGCGGAGCGCGTGGCGCGGATGTACCCGGAAATGCCCGTGTTGATGGTCCACATGGGGATGGCGAACTGGGATATGAACCAGGCCGTCGTCGAAATCGCTCAACGCTGCCCGAATATGGTCCTCATCGGCAGCGCGACGACCGAGAAGGCCGTGCTGCACGCCATCAAGACGCTCGGCGCGGAGCGCATCCTCTTCGGCAGCGACGCGCCCTTCCAACGCCCCCACGTCGTCCGCGCCACCTACGAGGCCGCACTGGCGGACGACGTCACGCCCGCCGAGCGCGACCTGATCATGGGAGGGAACGCCGCGAAGCTGTTCAACCTCTAACGAGGATTTTGCAGTTCCGCGCTCCGAGCGAAGAATTCACGAGACAGTGCAGGTACGATCTGGTCCGCCTTGACGGCGGCAATGTATTCAGCCAGGTTGTCAATCTCCAATTGGCGCAGCGCGAGGCCCTTTTCGCGCGTCGCGGGGCGGGCATCGCCGGCGTAGTGATCGGGATGATTCGCGTACCACCAGATGCCGGTGTGCGTCGCGGGCAGGTGCGCCAGCCGGTTGAGCGGCAGCGCCGGTTCCGCCGGGACAAGCTCCATGTGCACCAACTCCGGGTGATTCGCCAGGCTGATGGACGTTTCGCACTCGCAGGCGTGACCGTGGAACTCAGTCTCCACAATCGTCTTCCACTGCGCCTGACGTGCCTCCGTGAGACCAAGCGGGAAGTACAGATGGTAGGGCTTTTCCTCCCACAGCGCACACTGGTTCAGAAATTGCAGTAGATGTGTATTGCCGCCGTGCCCGTTGAAGACGACGATCTTCTTGAAGCCGTTGCGCCCGATTTGGTCAAAAACACTCTGAATCACGTCGAGCAGCAGCGTGGGTTTGAGCGTCACCGCGCCGGGAAAACAGCGCGCCTCGTAAATCTGGCCGAAGTAGAACGGCGGAAAGACCACCGCCGGTTCCTTGTCCGCCGCCAGGCACGCGATTTTGTGCGCGTTAAGGAAGTCCGTGCCCAGCGGCAGGTGCTCACTGTGCTTCTCCAGCACGCCCATTGCCATCACGCAGACGCCGGTCTCACGCACGGCCCGCGCAAACGCCGTCGCCGTCAAGTTTTCCCATTGCATAGTCGTTCCTCCTTGAAGCTATCAGCCATCAGCCTTCAGCAGTCAGCCAGAAAGCTGATCGCTGATAGCTGACGGCTAAAAGCTATTCTTCCTAATGCAAAATCTGGCTCAAGAACCGCTTTGTCCGCTCGTGCTGCGGGGCAGTGTAGAGCAGTTCCGGCGTGGTCATTTCGATGATCTGCCCCTGATCCATAAAGACGATGCGCTTGGCGGCGTTGCGGGCGAAGCCCATCTCGTGCGAAACCACCATCATCGTCATCCCCTCGCGGGCCAGGTCGAGCATCACGTCGAGCACTTCTTTGATCATCTCCGGGTCGAGGGCCGAGGTCGGCTCATCGAAGAGCATAATCTTCGGCTGCATCGCCAACGACCGCGCAATGGCAACCCGCTGCTGCTGCCCACCGGAGAGCTGCTCCGGGTAGGCATCGGCTTTTTCCGGGATACCGACTTTCTCCAGCAACTCGTGCGCCAGCGCCACAGCGCGCTCACGCTCCCACTTATGAACGATCATCGGCCCTAAAATAATGTTCTCCGTCGCCGTCATGTGCGGGAAGAGGTTGAACTGCTGGAACACCATCCCCACCTCGGCGCGCATCTGGTTGATCTGGCGCTCATCGCCGCGAATCTCCACCCCGTCGATGCTGATCGTGCCGCTGGTCGGCACTTCCAACCGGTTGACGCAGCGCAGCAGTGTGGATTTGCCCGATCCACTCGGCCCGATGATGACGACCACTTCCCCTGCTTCCACGTCCAGGCTCACGTCGTCAAGCGCGTGAACGCGACCAAACCGCTTGTGCAAATTCCGAATCTGAACGATTGGTGTTGTACTCATCTCGTGCTCCTTAAAGTAGTCAGCAGATTGAGCAGATTTAGCGGATTAAAGAAAAGGTAAATCTGCTTAATCCGCTAAATCTGCTGACCGGTCTTAATCCCGACCGACGCGAGTGCCCGCGAAACGATCGTGCAGCGCCTCGCCCGTAGGCGACCACTGCATCCACAACAGGCTCAGTCCTGGCAGCGGCAAAATCAAAAACAGCAACCGCTTGAGCGCCTGCAGAAGGGTTGGATACGCCCCCCTCTCGTCAGATAACCGCAGCCCCACTGCCATCATGCCCGGCGTCCGACCCGCGCGCGTCCA
>DYKY01000034.1 GCA_020722365.1 Thermoflexus sp. | reverse complement strand
CTTGTGCCCGTCTTGTGCCCGTCTTGTGCCCGTCTACTATAAAAGCGACCTCGTGTGGCGCAATAGCCACCGAGGTCGTCTTTTGTTATTGTCTTCAATTTGACAAACTCGCATCTCTATGCTATTTTTTATCTGCGTCATGTAATCGATCTCACAAGTGCCAGTTGACAAGCTTGAAAGTCGTTATTATAATGGTATTGAATCGTGAACGCTCACGTTACCGCTCACAACGACGTGAAAAAGGCCTGAGAACTTGTCAGAGAGCAGGATTGAGTTTTTCTTATCTGGAATTCCTGCTATCATTTTCTCAGAGCATTTTTGGCCCGAACTAAACGGGGCTTCTTTTGCCCCTTTTCCTGAGCGGTGAAACACGTATGCGCGAGTTTCACGGTGATCTCTAGGTCCTGTAGATTATTAGGAAGAGAGGAGGTGACATATCGATTCGATACAAAGCAATAAAATCCCACGAAATTTGGCTCCGCACTATAGTCAAACCTATATCTTAACCAAGGAGGTTGAATTCAGATGGAAGAGAAACGCAAGCTAACACGGCGCGAATTTTTGCAGGTCTCGGTGTTGGCGACGGCGGGTGTAGCGCTCACCGCGTGCAAGCAGCCGACCCCGCTCCCCACTGCTGCGCCGACGGCAGAAGCCCCCAAGGCGACTGAAGAGCCGAAGGAAGAACCTAAGGCAACGGAAGAACCCAAGGCTGAAGAAACCAAGGCCCCTGAACCCACCGCGGTTCCCGAAGAACCGGTTAGCAAATTCAAAGAAGCCCCGATGCTGACGAAGCTGGTTGAGGCCGGCAGCCTGCCCCCCGTGGACGAGCGCCTGCCGATGAACCCCTACGTCGTCGCCGTTGCCGAGAGCATCGGCAAGTACGGCGGCAACTGGCGGCGCGGTTTCAACGGCGTCTCCGACCGCTGGGGCCCCACCAAGATCAACGACCGGACGCTGGCCTGGTTCGATCAGAACCTTGTTATGAAGCCCAAGCTGCTCGAGAGTTGGGAAGTCTCGGACGATACCAAGACCTGGACGTTCCACCTGCGCAAGGGCGTCAAGTTCTCCGATGGCGTGGAACTGACGAGCGAAAACTTCAAGTGGTTCTATGAATATCAGGTCAAAAACAAGGATTTGACCCCCGGCGATCCTCCTGCATCCCACCGCACGCGCAATGAAGATGGTTCCTGGGCAATTCCGGAGATGGAGTTCCCCGATGACTACACCGTGGTGTTCAAGTACGCGCATCCGAATCCGCTGCTGTTTTACGAAGGCGGTGGGACGCGCAGCATCAATGGGTGGTTGACGCCGGGGCATTACATGGCGCAGTGGCACATGGACCTGACCGAGGATAAGGCGGCGCTGGAAGCGAAGTTTACGGAGGCCGGTTTCACCAGTTGGGCCGAATACTTCAACAATGACCGCAACCGCTTCGACCTGAACCCGGACCGCCCGCAGATCACGCCGTTTTTGCTGAAGGGGTCACTGGCCGAAGAGCGCTTTGTGATGGAGCGCAACCCCTACTATTATGGTGTTGACCCCGAGGGCAATCAGACACCCTACATCGATACCGTCACCCACCGCCTGTTTGAATCTACCGAGGTGCTCAACATGTGGGTCGTCAACGGCGAAATCGACTACCAGGCCCGTCACATCAGCTTCGGCAACTATACGCTGTTTAAGGAAAACGAGGCCAATGGCGATTACCGGGTGCTCAATGGCATCAGTGCCAACCACCAGGCTCTGCAGCTCAACCTGTCCTGCAAGAATGAGCAGCTCAACGCGTTCTTCAACACCCGCGACGTGCGCATCGCCATCTCCCATGCGATCAACCGCGATGAGATCAATGAGCTGGTCTGGAATGGTCTGTTGACGCCGCGCCAGTACAGCCCGCTGTCGATGTCGCCCAACTACTACCCGAAGCTCAGCAATGCCTACATCGAATACGATCCCGACAAAGCCAACCAACTGCTCGATGCTGCTGGCTACGATAAAAAGGGCGCCGATGGCATTCGCCTGTTCCCGGATGGCACCCCCATCAGCTTCATCGTCGAGGGTACGGCCGAGGCGGGCACGCCGGATGAGGACTCCGTGCAACTGGTCTGCCAGTACCTGGAGGCCGTCGGCATCAAGGCCACCTACAAGTACTTTGAGCGCTCCCTGTACAGCGAGCACTACGAAGCCAACGAAATCGAGGCGGCGTACTGGGGCGGCGACCGCACGGTCCTCCCGCTGGTGCCCGGCGCCATCATCTTCCGTGGTGTGCAGCCCGACCGGCCCTGGTGCCCCGGCTACGGCTTCTACTACAATAATCCCGAGGATGAACGGGCCGTCAAACCGCCGGATGGACACTTTATCTGGAAGATCTGGGATATCTGGGACAACCAGGTTGCAGTAGAACCCGATCCGGACAAGCAAAACAAAGCATTCGAGGGCATTCTGGAAATCTGGGCCGAGGAATTACCTATGATCGGTATCCTGGGTGAGATGCCCGCGCCTACCATTGCCAAGAATGGTTTCATGAACGTTCTCGAGGGCTATCCGAACGACGACACCACCGGTGACGAACAATTCCTGCAATCCGAGTCCTTCTTCTGGGACGACCCGGAGGCACACACCGCTTAGTTCGTTGTGCGACCCATGTGGAGGGTGGTTCCCAATGGGGGCTGCCCTCCAGTTTGCCGGAGTAGGGAGCAGAGACTGGGAAGCAGGCGTAAATGTGCCTTCTTCCTACTCCCTACTCCCTACTCCCTACTCCATAGATCAGAGGTGAAGTATGTTAGGTTACATTCTCCGCCGTATCGCGATGATGATTCCCACGCTGGCCATCATTTCAGTCATTTCTTTTGTCATCATCCAGCTTCCCCCGGGCGATTACTTGACGTCGTATGCGATGTCGTTAGCTGCGTCTGGAGAAGCAGTGGATGAGACCGAAATCGAGAACCTCCGGCTGAGGTACGGGCTTGGACAGCCTGTCTACGTGCAGTATTACAAATGGATGTCCGGCATTTTGCTGCATGGCGATTGGGGTCAGTCAATGGAGTGGCGCAAGCCGGTGAAGGACCTGATCTGGGAACGCATGGCGCTGACGGTGTTCTTGTCTTTGGTTTCCATTATGGTGAGTTGGTTTGTCGCCATTCCGGTGGGGGTGTTTTCGGCGGTGCATCAATACTCGATCCCCGATTACATCTTCTCGACGCTCAGTTTTATCGGAACCGGCACGCCGGGGTTTATGCTGGCCATGGTGGTGATGTGGGTGGCGATGCGCCAGTTCGGGTTGAATGTGGGTGGGCTGTTCTCCGATGAGTACATCATGGCTCCGTGGAGCTGGGATAAGGTTGTCGATATGCTGAAGCACCTATGGATTCCCGTCATTGTGATTGCGGTGGGGAGCACGGCCGGCAGCATCCGCACGACGCGCGCCAACGTGCTGGACGAGTTGAACAAACCGTACGTGGAAACCGCGCGCGCCAAAGGGGTGAAGGAGCGCAAGCTCATCTGGAAATATCCGGTGCGCGTGGCGATGAACCCCTTCTTCAGCACCGTGGGGTGGACGTTGGCGGGTTTGATTTCCGGGCAGACGCTTGTTGCTGTGGTGCTTAGTCTGCAGACGAATGGCCCGATGATGTTGCGCGCGCTCAGATCCCAGGACATGTACCTGGCCGGCAGCTTTTTGTTCCTGACGAGCATCTTGACCGTCATCGGCACATTAATCTCCGATATCACGCTCGCGTGGGTTGATCCCCGCATCCGTATGGAGGGTTAGTTATGACGACGCCAGAACCGCAAGATATCGAACGCCGCAATGTCCAGACAGTGGCCGAGGAGACATGCCCGCCGCCGACTGAGGCGATGGAACCTTTGGAAGTGCTTGATGCAGAGCCGGTTGTCGTGGAAAAGGAGGAAGAGCGCCTCTACGTGGCCGGTCAGTGGCAATTGATGTGGTGGAAATTCCGCAAGCATAAGATGGCGCTCGTGGGCGCTGTTATCCTGATCGTTCTTTACTTTGTCGGCGCCTTCTGTGAATTTGTCGCCCCCTACAATCCTGAAGCCTACTTCATCCGCTACAAACTGGCGCCGCCGACCCCCCTCCGCATTTTCGATATCACCGGCAAGTTGCACGCGCCCTTTATCTATCAGCGGGAGCGTCTGAAAGATCCGGAGACACTGCGGGATATCTACGCCGAGAATCCTGAAATCCGGTACCCCATTCATTTCTTTGTCAAAGGTGAGCCTTATAAGCTGTGGGGCCTCTTCGAGACTGACATCCATCTCTTTGGGCTGGCGCCTGGAACTGAAGACCAGCAGGTATTGCTCCTCGGCGCCGACCGGTTGGGCCGCGACCTTTTTTCGCGCCTGGCCTTCGGTGCGCGCATCTCGCTTTCGATCGGCCTGGTTGGCGTTTTCTTGAGCCTCGTGCTTGGTATTGTGCTGGGAGGGATCTCCGGGTATTATGGCGGTCGCATCGATACGGTGATTCAACGGGTCATCGAGTTTATCCGCACCATACCGGACATTCCTTTGTGGATGGCGCTCAGCGCCGCTCTGCCCGCCGACTGGCCCGTGCTGCGGATGTACTTCGGCATCACGATCATTCTCTCGCTTATCGGCTGGACGGGGATGGCGCGGGTGGTGCGCGGCCGTTTCCTGGCTTTGCGCCAGGAGGACTTTGTGCTGGCCGCGCGTTTGTGCGGATCGGGCGAGTTCCGCATCATCATCCGGCATATGGTGCCCTCGTTCTTGAGCCACATCATCGCCAGTTTGACGCTTTCGATTCCGGGCCAAATTCTGGGTGAGACGGGGTTGAGTTTTATCGGCCTGGGATTGCGCGCGCCGGCCATCAGTTGGGGGGTACTGTTGCAAGAGGGGCAGAATGTGCGCTCGCTGGCTCAAGCGCCCTGGTTGTTGTTTGGCCCGGC
Organism: Thermoflexus sp.; assembly: GCA_020722365.1. GTDB lineage: Bacteria > Chloroflexota > Anaerolineae > B4-G1 > SLSP01 > DSWT01. The sequence continues at coordinate 22,848 of DYKY01000034.1, read as the reverse complement.
GGTTGCCGTTGTCGTTACTGTCTTTGCCTATAACTTCCTCGGCGACGGTTTGCGCGACGCGGCGGATCCCTACGCACGGTAGCCGCGATTTCCAAATCGCGTTTTCTAGGAGATAACCGTGAACAATAACAGAGAATTACTCGTAGAAGTGAAGAACCTGCAAACCTATTTCTTCCTGGACGAGGGGACGGTGCACGCGGTGGATGGAGCGGACTTTGACATTCACCGTGGGGAGACGCTGGGGGTGGTGGGGGAGAGCGGCTGTGGGAAGAGTGTGACGGCGCGCTCAATCCTCAACATCGTGCCCAAGCCCGGAAAGACGGTGGGGGGTGAAATTCTGTACCACCGCAAGGTCAAGGGCGTCGTGCAGACGATCGATTTAACGAAGATGGAACCACAGAGTGATGAGATGCGCCAGATTCGCGGCGCGGAGATTGCGATGGTGTTTCAGGAGCCGATGACGTCGCTGAGTCCCGTACACACGATCGGGAACCAGATCACTGAGGCGATCAGGTTGCACCAGGGGTTGGATCGGGCGGCGGCGCGGGAACTGGCGATTGAGATGCTGGATTTGGTCGGGATGCCGCTGCCGAATCGAACGATTGATGAGTATGCGCACCAGTTGAGCGGCGGGATGCGACAGCGAGCGATGATCGCGATGGCGCTGTCGTGCCATCCGAGTCTACTGATCGCAGACGAGCCGACGACGGCGCTGGACGTGACGACGGAAGCGCAAATCCTGAAGCTGATGCGGCAACTGCAGGATGAGTTGGGCATGGCGATCATGTACATCACGCATAACCTGGGCGTCATTGCGCAGATGACGGAGAACGTTGTCGTGATGTATATGGGGAAGGTGGTGGAGGAGGCGGATGTGGACACGATCTTCTACAACCCGCAGCACCCCTACACGCAGGCGTTGTTGCAGTCGATTCCTCGCCTGGGACAGAAAACGGCGCGGCGTGGCGCCGGGCAGCGTCGATTGACGTCGATCCGGGGGATGGTGCCGGACCCGTACGCGCTGCCGAAAGGGTGCCCGTTTCATCCCCGCTGTAGCCAGATGATCGCGGGGCAGTGCGATCAGATTGAGCCGCAGATGATCGAAGTTGCGCCGGGCCATAAAGTGCGTTGTCTGGCCTGCGCCGGTGCCTAGGGGACCTTATTCGAGTATGTTTCTGGTTGTAGTCTAGCCCCTTGTGGGCGTGTGGGCGTGTGAGTGTGTGGGCGTGTTTCTGACGCTTGCAACGGGCACAAGGCCCTAGGCTACAATTGAAATGAAACACACCCACATTATTCAATGCGCAGCTACGCGCACAACCTGAGGAAAACAATGGCTGAAGCACTAGAGAATACAACCTCTGCAACCGAAGCAAAGAATCCCGTCCTGCTTGAAGTGAAGGACTTGAAAAAACATTTCCCCATTCAGAAAGGTTTTCTCGTCACCAAAGTTGTTGGTCACGTCAAGGCTGTTGACGGTGTGAGCTTTTTTATCCGAGAGCAAGAAACGTTGGGGCTGGTAGGCGAAAGCGGTTGTGGCAAGACAACCACCGGGCGCTTAATTCTGCGCGCTTACGAACCCACTGCTGGGGAAATCTGGTTCAACGACCGGAAAATGGGGCGTGTCAACGTGCCGGATTTGGACAAACACCAGCTCAAGTTGATGCGGCAGAACATGCAGATGATCTTTCAAGACCCCTATTCCTCGCTCAATCCGCGGATGACGTTATTGCAAATCGTCGGCGAGCCGCTGCTGGTGAACGGCGTGGCCAAGGGCGGTGAACTACAGGATCGGGTGGCGGAGCTGCTGCGGGTGGTAGGGCTACGACCGGAGTATATGACGCGCTACCCGCACGCCTTCAGCGGCGGTCAGCGGCAGCGCATTGGCGTGGCGCGCGCGTTGGCGCTAAATCCGCAGTTGGTGGTGTGCGACGAACCGGTTTCGGCATTGGATGTCTCGATCCAGGCGCAGACGTTGAACCTGCTACAAGACCTGCAGGAGCAATTCGGGTTGACTTACCTGTTCGTGTCGCACGACCTGAGCGTGGTAGAACACATCAGCAACCGGGTGGCGGTGATGTACGTGGGTAAGCTGGTGGAAGCCGCCACGACGGTTGCGTTGTTCCAGCGCCCCCTGCATCCATATACGGAAGCATTGCTTTCGGCGGTGCCGAAACCGGACCCGCGCCTGCGCACTGAGCCGATTGTACTACAGGGCGACGTCGCCGACCCGGCCAATCCCCCGAGTGGCTGCTACTTCCACCCGCGCTGTCAGTACGCGATCGACCGCTGCAAGACTGAAGAACCGGTGTTGCGCGAACTCGAACCAGAGCACTTTGTGAGCTGTCATCGCGCAGAAGAACTTCAATTGATGGGAGTTCTGGGAAGAGTGACAGCTTAGTTTTTGATCCAGTCACGTGATACCGAAAACATAATGCGTGAGATGCGCTTGGCCTTTCACGCATTATGTTTCATAAATGACCATGAAAATTCTGCTTATATTTCCTCCGCATTGGGTTCCGGCGATGCCGCATCTGGCTTTGCCGACCCTCACCGCTTACCTGCGCGCTCATGGCGTGGAGGTTATCCAGCGCGACCTGAACGTTGAGTTCTTTGATGCCCTGCTTACGCGACGTGCGCTGGACACTGTGCAAGCGCGCCTACGTGAGCGGATGCCTTCCGTGCCTGGCGCGATGACCCCTATGCTGCGTTCGGCGCTGGCGGATGGCCCGCGATTGGCCGCTCAGGTCGAGAAGGCGAAGGCTGTCTTCCGCAGCCCGGCCTTTTACGATGGCGAGGTCAGCCTACCGGCCTTTCTCACTCTCGCGCAAAGCCTTGACCTGGCTTCGTTGCCCTTTGCGCCCACCGAGATTGGCTTGACGAATTTCAGGCCGTCCATCCCGGCAGACAGTAGCCAGGCCTTGTTGCACATCGTTAACGATCCGCAGCGCAACATCTTCCTCGATTTCTTTCGCCGCCACGTGCTTCCCGATATTGCCCGCGAGCAGCCGGACATCGTCGGCATCTCGATTCCCAGTCACGTGACCGTCGGCGGCCCGCATATCTCAATGCTGCGCGAGCAACTGCCGAAAGTTCCGGCGATTTTCCGTTTGTTCGACAGCGCCATTGTCTTCGATGGCGAAACGGCATTATTGCGCCTGGCGGAGGCCCTGGATGGCGACGGAGACTTCGCTAAAGTGCCCAATCTAATCTACCGGGCGCAGCACGATGGCGATACCGTGCGCAGTACGCCGGTCGTGGTTGAACCGCATCACGACTTGTTACCCGACTTCGATGGCCTGCCGTTGGAGCGTTACCTGGTTCCATCGCCGGTGTTGCCGCTGTTGAGCGCGCATGGCTGTTACCACGGCAAATGTGGATTCTGCAACGTGGGGTACGGCGGGCCGGGGACGTTCGGCCAACTGGACGCCGACCTCGTGGTTGAGCATATGTTGGCGCTGCACACGAAGTATGGCGCGCGTCATATCTTCTTCGCCGATGAAGCGATGACGCCGCATAACCTCAGGGTGATGTCCGCGCGGCTGGCTGAGGCCGGATCGCCTGTGCACTGGTGCGGCTGTGCGCGCTTCGATGCGGCGCTCACCCGCGATCTGCTGGAATCTATGGCACAGGGCGGTTGCCGGATGCTGCTTTTTGGCCTGGAAACCGCCGCCGAGCGTACGATAAAGCGTATGGTCAAGGGAACGAAACTCCCGGAGATGAGTCGTATTCTGCATGACAGCACCGCTGCCGGCATTTGGAACCACACGTTCTTCTTCTTCGGTTTTCCCGGCGAGACGATGGCAGAGGCGCAGGAGACGGTCAATTTCGTTTACGCCCATCAGGACGCGATTCACTCTGCCTCGCCGGGTGCATTTCTCCTCGAGCGCTATTCGCCGGTTGAGCGTGCTCCCAAGAGGTATGGTGTGACGATCCGCGAGGACCCCAACCGTGATTTGGCCATTTACTTCGACTACGACGTGGCCGCCGGGCTGGACGAACCGATGGCCGACACCCTGGCAACGCGATTGATCGATGTATTGCCCACCAAGCAGTTCGGGCAGTTTTACATCCACGATAGTTATCGTCTGCTCCATGCCGGCGCCCTGCGCGACAAAGGACAACCCTTTCCCCTGTGGTTGGCTTGATGCCGACGATTCCACTCAAGACTACAAGACTAACGACTACAAGATTATCAGACTATTCGAAGGAGTTTCATCTCATGCCCATTTCTTACGTGCGTTACGATCTTCACGACGGGTACATCCACAACTGGCTCGTCGTCGGGCCGCAGGCCATTCCGGTAACTGATCTGGAGCAGTTTGCCGGCCCTGATGACAAGCTTCAGATCGCGCGCCACTACTACACGCCAGAGCACGGCATTGCGGAGCAGCCCGTCGAACCCGGCCCGTTGACCGACGGCGTGGTGCGGATGGAGGGCTTCGAGGGCCGGTGGCGCTATGTCCGTTGTCTGGACGACCACTTTGTGGACCTCACCACCTTTCAGCACCTCACGACCTATCTGCGGGCGTGGGCCTACACCGAAATCGAGAGCCAGACCGCGCACGACGTCACGTTTGTCCTGACGACCAACGGGCCGGCGGATGTGTGGATAAACGATACTCACGTACATCGCCACGAACACTTTCACCACCAACCCCCGCACAGCGTCACATTCACCGCGCGCCTCAGCGAGGGTCGCAGCCGCATCCTCGTGCGACTCGAAGCCGTTGCCGCGCGCGCGTGTCCTTTCGTGATGGCGCTGCGCCTTGCGCCGGTTGCCGACGAAGATTACGCGGTTTACCTGCCCACGACGATTGATCCCGTGGAGCGTCGTAACACCCTGGAAGAAGTCTTTGAAGCCGCGTACCTCACGCAGGATGTGTTCGACCACGATGCGGAACTCGTCATTCGGTGGCCGCTTGGGATGCCCAAGTCGGCCAGTCTTGCCCTCCGCCTCCAAACGCCCGGTGGGCGCATCTACGCCGAGGGGAAAGTGGACGCGAAAGCCGGTAAGCGTAAATCGCTTGGCAAAGTCTACGAGTTCCCTACCGGCGCTTTCCACTTGAAGTTGATGCCGCAGCCGCCCGAGTATTACGAGGGCAACATGCGCATCACCCGCACGCTCACTGTGACAGGGCTTGGCCTTAACCGTTACCACGAGGAACCTTATGGAACCTACAACAAACGCCGCCAGGAAGGCCTGGTCGCGGCAGCACGATTGGAGGCCAACGAGGTTGGCAGACCAACCTACTTCTCCGAAATCGCAAAGATGGCGGTCGGTTGGTGGCAGCACGTATCGGTCAAGGCGATTCTTGAGACGATTGATGGCATCAACCAGCGCAAGGATTGCAGCGACTTCTATCTGGTCGGCCTTTTGGGGATGGTGTACCGTTTTGGGGACGATCCCAAGTTCCCGCCAGAACTCAAGCAGCCCATCGAGGATTGCATCCTCAACTTCAAATACTGGCACGACGAACCGGGCAGTGACGCGATGTGCTACACCACCGAAAACCACAGCATCCTCTTCCACACGGCGGAGATTCTGGCCGGGCAACTGTATCCCGACCGCGTCTTCCCCAACGCCGGTCAAACCGGACAGTGGCACCGCGAGAAGGGCGAGCGGCTGGCGCTGGAATGGCTACACGAGCGCGGCGTCCACGGCTTCAAGGAATGGGACTCCAACTGCTACTTCGAGGAAGACATCCTGGCGCTCTCGCACTTGATCGATCTGGCCGAAGCGGAAGCCGTCTGGGAGATGGCGAACGTGCTGATGGACAAGATGCTGTTCAGCATCGCCGTGAACTCGTACAAGGGCGTCTTCGGCTCGTCGCACGGGCGCACGTATGCCCCGCTGGTCAAGGGCGCTTATCTGGAAGGGACGTCGGGCATCACCAATGTCCTGTGGGGGATGGGCGTGTTCAACAACCGCATCATGGGAACGGTCAGCGTGGCGTGTATGCAAAACTATGAACTACCCACCCTCATTGCGAACATCGCCGCCGACTTGCCCGACGAGATGTGGAACCGCGAGCGTCACGTGGGCGAGACGGCGTTGTGGACGGCTTCCGGCTCGCTCGGCGACGAGGTCAACAAAGTGACCTACAAAACACCGGATTATATGCTGTGCTCGGCGCAGGACTATCATCCCGGCGAAAAGGGCTTCCAGCAGCACATCTGGCAAGCCACGTTTGGCCCGGCGGCGGTCGTGTTCGTCACGCACCCACCGTGCATGAGCGAAGAGGGATCGCATCGCCCCAACTTCTGGCACGGGAACGTTGTCCTGCCGCGCGTGGCCCAGTGGAAGGACGTGCTCATCGCCATCCACAAGCTGCCGGACGACGACTGGATGGGCTTCACGCACGCCTACTTCCCCATCCAGGCTTTCGATGACGGCGCGCTGCGCGAGGATGCACACGGGCGCACGTGGGCCTTCGCGCGCAAGGGAGACGGCTACCTGGCGCTCACCGCGTCTCAAGGCCTGACCTTGATGACCGCCGGCGTGACCGCGCACCGCGAGCTGCGTTCCTACGGTTCGGAGAACGTGTGGCTCTGTCACCTGGGGCGCGCCGCGCTTGATGGCGACTTTACGGCGTTCCAGGAGAAAATCCTCGCGCTCGACGTTGCCTTCGACGGACTTTCCGTTCGGGCGAACACCTTACGCGGCGACACGCTCGCCTTTGGCTGGGAAGGCCCGCTGCTGCGCAACGGCGTTGAAGAGCCGATCACCGGCTTCCAGCATTACGAGAATCCCTACTGCGTGGCGAACTTCCCCGTCAAGGAGATGTACATCGGCTACGGGGAGCAGGCCATGCGGCTGAAGTTCGAGGAAGAGGAATAGTCCGTCGTTTGAATTCCTCTGCCGTTCGGTGTAGAATAGGTGTAGGTCGGATTGACAATCCAACCTACGCTATTCTTGCTGTTTGAGACGATCAACTTGCCTGTTGTTGGGGGAGGTGTATCTATGACTGTTCAAGCGATGACTCACACATTGAGTGATTTGCTGGCTTTGCCGGAGCCGGAACTTGTCCACAAAGGGTTATTGGCGCTTATTGAGAAGGAAATCCGGTTGGCAGAACAGGAAATTGCTGTTTTGCGCGAGCGGTATGACGTTTTTTCTCCAGAAGCGCTTTACCAAGCGATTCAAGAGGGAACCGTTGTTCCACACCCGGCCTGGGAAGACTATATCGTGTGGAAGAATAAACTGGCGCATATTTCGTCACTACAACAAACATCTGGACGCAATTAAGCTATGTTAAAGACTTATCAAACGCTGGCGCGTTTAGCATTTGCTGAATTTAGCGACATCGTTACCAACACGACATTTGTGGGTGGTACGGTTTCCAGCCCTAACAAACTGCGCCTTGTTTTTACCGACGAATCTTTTCTTGATATATGGCTATCTCCAGACAATGATTACGCTTATCATTGGGAGCGCCGGCGTCAGTGTGGACAGATGTACAGATGGGATAACGCTCCGCATCATCCGCACGTGTCGACATTCCCGGCGCATTTTCATGAGGGCGATGAATCAAGTGTTGTTGAAAGTCATCTGGCTACAAAGCCGGAGCATGCTTTACGAGAAATACTCGCCTTTGTGCGGAAAAATCTGTGAGCATGGATGACATCAATCTACTTCTGACAACCCTGTTCGACGTTCCCCAAAACCCCGCCGACCGCGCCCTGGCCGCTCGCTATGCGCCGATCCTGCGTTTCGACGCCCGTGAGCCGTTCATACCGTTAGCGGCAGGCTATACCCTCTTCCGCGAGACCGGCGAGTCGCCGTCGTTCCGCCAGGGGCGCACAATCGACCTTGCGCCGAAAAAAGGACCGAGGGCCGAATTCGCGATTGAGTACGCGATCTGGTGGGATTGGGACATCGGCCATCTGTACGAGCTGGAACACATCTGGGTCTACGTGGGCGCGGATGGCCGTGTGGTGCGCGTCGAAGCCAGTTGGCACGGCGACTTCCATCTGCTTAATCCGCTCAATCTGCTGACAAATGAAGGCAGCGAACATCCCTACGTCTACAGCGAGCCGGGCAAGCACGCTTTCGCGCCGACGCCCGCGTGGTTCAAGAAGCGCCGCGCCGAGTTCAAACGCTCGGAGACGCATGATCTGGCGGGGGTGGAGGGCGTTCTGCTGGCAAAATACATCGAGAAGCACGTCAGGCCGACGCCGCTCAAGACGCGACTGGTGCACACCTACCTCGCGCAGCGCGCCTTCGAGCCGAGTTGGGATTTCTCCCTGATCTTCCCCATTACCCCAGAGATGCTCGTCCCGTGGGAAGCGCTGCGCGCATGGATGCCGGGACGGGTCAACGCGATTCTCGACCAACTGGCGCGTGAGATTCCGCCTGCGGACTACCGCTTCCTGCGCGTGGGACATCGCGGCGCGCGAGCGCACGCGCCGGACAATACGTTGCTCGGCATCCGCACGGCGGCGGACCTGGGCGCGGATGTGGTGGAGTTCGATGTGCAGCGCACCGCAGACGGGCATGTGGTTTTGGCCCACAACGCGCATCTCATCGACGGGGATGGGCGTGCCTGGCCTATCCGCCGCAGCACGCTGGAAGAACTGCGTGCCATCGATCTCGGTCAGGGCGAGCGTATTCCTACCTTCGCCGAGGCGTTGAAGGTCTGCATCGAAGAAAACCTCGGCGCGTACATCGAAATCAAGGATGGCGAGGTGATTGAGGAGGTGATAACGACGTTGCGCGATGAGAAATACGGCGGGCACTGTATCCTCGGCGCGTTCCGCCCGGACTGGCTGGCGACGGTGAAGGACATCGAACCCAAGCTGCTGACCTCGATCCTCTTCAACGCGCCGTCCGTGGATGCGGTCAAGCTGGCGCAGTCCGTTAAGGCGACGTTTGTACATCCCTGTTGGGAGCGTTTCTCCAACCCAAGCGCACTGTTAACCCCGGCGTGGATCGTCCGTGTGCGCGAGGCTAACCTGGGCATCATCTGCTGGCACGAAGAGCGCCCGGAAGAGATCGCTGCCCTGCGTCAACTCGGCGTGGACGCGATCTGCAGCGACGCGCCGGAGTTGCTACGATAAGCTGGAATGGTCGCTGAAACTTTCGCGTCCTGGCACGATCATTGTCGGTGACAATGTCATTCGAAATGGCACGGTCGCCGATCCGGCCAGTACGGATGTCAATGTCTTTGGCGTTCGTCGTTATTTTCGATCTACTAAGTCTGATTTTCCGCTATTTCTTCCGGTGACAACAGATCATTGCATTTTGTGGAAGTTGGGTGTAATATTGTCTTATTCGGCTTGTAGAAACTCACTCGCGTTTTGCTGAAAGGGAACGGACTTATGGGTGATGTGATTGTGCAAATGACAGGCATTGAAAAAACCTTTCCGGGTGTCCACGCGCTTGCGCAATGCCAGTTTGAATTGCGCGCCGGTGAAGTCCACGCGCTGGTGGGGGAAAACGGGGCCGGCAAGTCCACGCTAATGAAAGTGTTGGCTGGCGTTTACAAAAAAGACGCCGGCGACATCCTCTACAAAGGTGCAAGTGTAGACATCCCCAATCCCAGGGCCGCGCAGCAGTTGGGTATCAGCATCATCCACCAGGAATTGAATTTGATGCCGCACCTGACGGTCGCGCAGAATATTTTCATCGGCCGGGAGCCGCGCCAAAAAGTGCGCTTTATGCTGGACGAAAAGGAGATCAACGCCAGGACCGAACAATTGCTCTCCATGCTGCACTTGAACCTGGACCCGCGTACGAAGGTGGCCGAACTGACGGTCGCCAAACAGCAGATGGTCGAAATCGCCAAGGCGCTGTCGTTCAACGCGGAGGTGTTGATCATGGATGAGCCGACGGCGTCGTTGACTGAGGCGGAGATCGGCGAGCTGTTTCGCATCATCGCACACCTGCGCGACCAGGGTGTGGGCATTGTCTACATCACGCATCGGTTGGAAGAGCTGCCGCGTATTGCAGATCGGGTCACGGTGATGCGGGATGGGCGCTATGTTAATACCTCACCCATCACAGAGGTCACACGCGACCAAATCATCAGTATGATGGTCGGACGTACGATTTATGAGGCTGCGCCTGAAGTCCCGGAAAATCCGAGCCAGGATGTCATGATGGAAGCCAAAAACCTGCGACGGGGCAACGTCCTCAAGGACGTCAGCTTTGTGCTAAAGAAGGGCGAGATCCTGGGCTTTGCCGGGCTGATGGGCGCCGGCCGCACCGACGTCGCGCGCGCCATCTTTGGAGCGGATTCGCTGGATTCCGGCGAGATTTACGTGAAGGGAAAACTGGCGCACATCAAAAGCCCGCGTGACGCGGTGGCGCATAGCATCGCCTATCTCTCCGAAGATCGTAAGCGTTATGGACTGGCGCTGGGAATGGATGTGGAGGCCAACATCGTGCTGGCGTCATTCCAGAAGTTCCTGGCTTGGCTGGGGTGGGTGGATGCTACCCGGACGCGCGACCGCGCCAAGGTTATGGTGGATATGCTGGCAATCAAAACTCCTAGCTTGCAGCAGAAGGTCAAATTCTTGTCGGGTGGCAATCAGCAGAAAGTGATTGTCGGCAAATGGTTGACCGCCGATACGGATATTTTGATTTTTGACGAGCCGACGCGCGGTATTGATGTGGGCGCGAAGAGCGAAATTTACAAACTGCTCAACGAATTGGTACAGCAGGGAAAATCCGTCATCATGATTTCGTCGGAATTGCCGGAAATTCTGCGGATGAGCCACCGGATCGTAGTGATGTGCGAAGGTCGCATTACGGGAGAACTCACCAACGCTGAGGCAACGCCAGAAGCCATTATGAAGTTAGCCACGCAACGCGGTGAGATCGTACAGATGGAGACTGATTCTACAAAGGGAGATGCCTGATCTATGGAAACTGAATCTATTGCGACGAAAAAGTCCCTGTTCCGTTCGGATGCTATGCAAAGGCTGATGGCCTTCGCGGCGCTTATTGTCTTGTTCGTACTTTTTTCAATCGCTTCCCCCAACTTCTTCAAGTTCGATAACATCGTGGGCATCCTGCTCGCTACGGCAGTCAACGGCGTGCTGGCCCTCGGCGTCACTTTCGTCATCATCACCTCCGGCATTGACCTCTCCGTCGGTACGGTGATGACGTTCTCGGCGGTGATGACCGGGAAATTCATCACCGACTGGGGATTACCCATCCCGGTAGGCATCGTGGGCGGCATTCTGGCCGGGGGCTTGTGCGGGCTGATCAGCGGCACGTTCATTGCACGGATGAAGATCCCACCCTTCATTGCCACCCTCGGCATGTTGTACGTCAGCAAGGGATTGTCCCTCGTTATCTCCCAATTGATGCCCATTTACTTCAACGACACGCCCATCTTCCGCCAGTTGGCGATGGGGTCGATTTTGGGGGCCATCATTCCGGGCCTGGAAATCCCCAACGCGGTGTTGGTGCTGTTTGCCGCTGCGATCATTGCCAACCTGATCTTGACCAAAACGGTGTTGGGCCGCTACACCTTTGCCATCGGCAGCAACGAGGAAGCGACCCGCCTTTCCGGTGTCAACGTGGCGGCCTGGAAAATGGCGATTTACGCCCTCTGCGGTCTCTTCAGTGGATTGGGCGGCGTGTTGATGGCGGCGCGGCTCAACTCGGCGCAGCCGGCGCTGGGTTCTGGCTACGAACTGGACGCCATCGCCGCCGTCGTGATCGGCGGTACATCCCTGAGCGGCGGGGAAGGTACAATTTTGGGAACGATCATCGGCGCGTTCATCATGAGCGTGCTGGTCAACGGCCTGCGCATCCTGTCGGTGCCGCAGGAATGGCAGATTGTGGTGACGGGCGGCATCGTCATCCTGGCCGTTTATACCGACATTCTCCGCCGCCAGAAGTAGCCTACCGACACGGTTGTAAAAGGCTAAAGCTATTTCGATATTTCACGGGCGTATCTAAGGGTAGCAAAACGTGTGTCGACAACTTTTTGAAAGGAGGTGCATGGCAAAAATACGCATAAATCAGGTCGCAGGTCGTACACGGAAGATATTTTGCTCGTTCACTTTCACTATGCTTTAACAGGAGGGAAATCGTATGAAGACACGCAAATGGTTTCTAGTTGCTGTAGCCCTGATGATCATTGCCGCATTGGTCGTCGGCTGCGGCGGGAAGGATTCCGGCAAACCGTACATCCCGGTGATTTCCAAGGGATTCCAGCACCAATTCTGGCAAGCTGTCCGGCAGGGGGCTGAAAAGGCTGCCGCAGACTACGACGTGGAGATCACGTTTGAAGGCCCGGAGAGCGAGGCGATGGTAGATAAGCAGGTCGAGATGTTCCAGACCGCGCTCGACAAGAAGCCGGATGCCATCTGCCTGGCGGCCCTGGATTCCAAGGCGCTCATCCCGTTGCTGGAGAAAGCGCAGGAAGCTGGTATCCCGGTGATTGGCTTCGACTCCGGTGTGGACAGCGACATCCCGCTTTCCACCGCGGCGACCGACAACATTGCTGCCGCTGCGTTGGCAGCGGACAAGATGGCTGAGATGATCGGCGACGAGGGTGAAGTGGCCGTCATCGTCCACGACCAGACCAGCCGCACCGGCATTGACCGCCGCGACGGGTTCGTCAATCGGATGAAGGAAGCGCACCCGAATGTCACCATCGTGGACATCCAGTATGGTGGCGGCGATCATCTGAAATCCACCGACCTGGCGAAGGCGATCATCCAGGCGCATCCCAACCTCAAGGGCTTCTTTGGGGCCAACGAAGGCTCGATCATCGGCGTGCTGAACGCCGTGGCGGAGCTGGGCAAGGAAGGCCAGATCGTGGTGATCGGCTATGACTCCGGTCAGCAGCAGATGGACGCGATCCGCAGCGGTGCGGAAGCGGGCGCCATCACGCAGGATCCCATTGGGATCGGCTACAAGTGCGTGGAAGCGGCCGTGAAGGCGTTGAAAGGTGAAACGCTGCCCAAGACGATTGACACCGGTTTCCACTGGTACGACAAGACCAACATTGACGATAAGGACATTGCTCCCCTGTTGTATAAGTAAGTTGTAGCCATTCGACGCCGGGCAAATTTGGGATTTCCGGATTTGCCCGGTTTTTGTCTCTGTGCTACACTATAGGGCGTCGTTATGTGTGCTGTTTGTAAAAGAGCTTGACCAGGAGGTCTATCATGCGTAAACAAATCTTCACCGAAAAAGGGGCTAAACCTGTCGGCCCGTATTCTCAGGCCATTGTGGCCGATGGTCCGCTAGTTTTTGTCTCCGGGCAGGGGCCGATTGACCCGAAAACCGGGACGTTCAATAAAGATGATATTAGCGCGCAAACCAGGCAGGTTTTCGAGAACCTCACGGTGCTGCTGGAAGCCGCCGGCGCCTCGTGGGCGAACGTCGTGCGCGTGGGGGTTTTCCTCTCCGATATGAAGAACTTCGCGGCGATGAACGAGGTATACAAGACCTACGTGACCGAACCGTACCCGGCGCGGACGACGGTGCAGGCGCAGTTGCCCGGCGGCATCGACGTTGAGATCGATTGCATCGCCGTTATCCCGCAAGATTAGGCGATTTCTACCACGAATCCACACGAATACTCGCCGACCACGAATAGGGGATCGAATAAACGGACTCGGGTCTCGGCTGGACCAAAAACTCGCGTTAATCAGGCGCCCATTCGTTTATTCGTTTTGAATTCATGGGCGGCACCGCGATCCAGGAATCGGATGACGCGCCGCTGGAACGGCATCGTCAGCCTCTATCCCGACGATGCGCCGCCCGCGCCGTTGATCCAGGGAATGGCGAAGACGCATTGCATCCAATTGCACTTCCACGGAAAAATCGAGTGATGTTTAGTACACTAACTCTCAAACTTGCGGATTTTGACCTCTGAATCGAATTCCGAAAGTTCACCGGTGACGGTAAACAGGATGCGCTCACAAATGTTCGCCACCCGGTCGGCGGCGCGCTCCAGGTTATGAGCCGCCCACAGCAGATAATTGGCTTGCTCAATATTGGCAGGGTCTGCGCGAATGAAAATCATCAGCTCGTTGTAGACTTGCTCGTAAAGCCGGTCCACCTCGTCATCCTCAGCAGGGATGGCGCGCGCCGCTTCGACATCTTGGGCCACAAAAGCATCCAGCGCGCGGCGCAACATATCCAAGGCTTTTTGCGCCATCAGTGGAATGTCGATCAACGGTTTAAGCAGCGGCTTTTCGCCGATCAGCAGGTTGATCTTGGCGATTCCTTTCGCGTAGTCTCCAATGCGTTCCAGTTCGGTGGAGATTTCCAGGATGGCGGCAAGGGTACGCAGGTCGCGCGCGACCGGCTGGTGCAACGCGATCAGGGCCAGGGTCTGGCTTTCAATGGCGTAACGTCTGGTGTTGATCTCGATGTCGTGCTCGATCAGGCGTTTTGCACCTTCTAGGTCACGGCGTTTGAGGAGATCGATGGAGGTCATCATGGCTTCCTTGACCATACTGCCCATAATCAGGACCTGGTCCTGGAGCAGTTGTAACTCGCGCTCAAAGGTTCTTCTAGGACTGGACATATTCACCTCATGCTTTTCATCACAAACTCAAGAGTGTTGGTTTATGGGATCGTTTCCCATACGGTTAGTCAGTTAAAAATTTCTTGCCAATGGCATCGCACACTTGTCAGAATGTCTTTAAAAATTGTATCATGTTGAGATTAATGAACGTTCAACGCTATGTTAACGTTAGGTTAATGCCCGCATGATGAAATAGCTATCCCTCGAACCGGTAGCCTGCCCCGCGTACGGTAACAAGGCGCACCGGATTTGTGGGATCAACTTCTAGTTTCTCGCGGAGCCAGCGCATGTGCACATCCACTGTGCGGCTACCACCGCTGAAGTCCCAGCCCCATACCTCTTCCAAAAGCTGGTCGCGTGAAAGCGTTTTCCCGCGATACCGCGCCAGATAGACGAGTAACTCGTATTCTTTGGGCTTGAGAGCCAGTGCCTCGCCGCGCAGATACGCCTCGTGGCGATCCAGATCGAGCGTCAGGTCGTCGAAGTACATCTGTTGCGTCGATACCGGTGTCTCCGGAGCAAACTCTTCCCGTGACATTCGCACGCGCCGCAACTGTGCCTTGATGCGCGCCAATAATTCCCGCATGCTGAATGGCTTGGTCAGATAATCGTCCGCGCCAACCTCCAACCCAACGACTTTATCCACTTCATCCGTGCGCGCCGTGAGCATGATGATCGGCGCGCGTAGTTCCTGACGCAACAGCCGGCACACCTCAAACCCATCCAACTTTGGCAGCATAATATCCAGGAGGACCAGATCTGGCGGCCTCTGTCGCGCCATCTCGACTGCCTGCCGTCCATCCACTGCGGCGTTGACGTCGTATCCCTGCTTGGCCAGGTTGTATACCAACGTTTCACGTAGTACCAAATCATCCTCAACCACCAGTATGATCTCTGCCATCCTTGTCACTCTCTTGGACTCCAAAGATTCTACAACACGCAGCATTTTGAGAGAAGCGTTCTTTATGTTGCACGTATAGTATAAGGTGAATGGAAAAAGATTCAAATTGTGAGAAGCGACTTGCTTTGTGTCGCAGGGGGAAGTACAATGTAAGGGTGTTGACACAGGTAATGACGATGGCGAGAGAGAAGCTGCGCAACGGCGCGACATTTGAGTTCTACGATCCCGGTCGGTTGGTGGATGGCGATCTGGCGCTTGTCCTGTGCGAGGCGTATCCTGGCGACGTAAGCCGTGGCTACGTCCCGGCCTACCGCTTCAAGATGACACTTCTTGGGCAGAGGCAGGAGGTTGGGAGAATCGAGCTGCGCGTCAGTAACACCGATCACGTTGTCATGTACGCCGGTCACATCGGTTATCGCGTGCTGCCGATGTATCGTGGACACCACTATGCCGCTAGAAGTTGCGCCTTACTCCTGCCCCTGGCGCAACACCACGGCCTGAATCCCCTGTGGATCACGTGCAACCCCGATAATTATGCTTCTCGGCGAACGTGCGAGTTGGCCGGCGCCACGTTCGTCGAAATCGTCGATCTGCCAGAGGATACGGATATGTACCAGATGGGCGAACGCCAGAAATGCCGCTACCGGCTGGATTTTTGATGGGGGCGCTGATGCAGTTCGCTTCTCGACACGTGGCGCAAGGTAAGCGACTTGTCCCCCGCCGCGCCTTCCGAGCATAGGGGATTCTGCGCGCCGGGCGCTATTGTTTTGGTGGACGCAGAACAATCGACCATACTTGATGGAGGAATGACAATGCCGTTTACACCGGAAAATGTCAAAGGTTTGCATAAGTGCTTTGTGGCAGAAGATATAGACCCAGGTGCACTCCGCTTGCACATCTCCGAGATCGCGCCGGGGACGAGCGCGCATCCACCGCACACACACGGCGGCGTAGAAGCGTTTTATGTGCTGGAAGGGCGCGGTGTGCTCAGTGTAGAAGGTGAGCCGCTACACCCCCTCAATCCGAATGAGGCGATTGTGCTCAATCCGGCAAAACCGCACGGCCTGATCAATACCGGCGATACGCCGATGCGGTATATGGTCATCATTGCGAAATGCCCTGGCGGAGAGTGAGTAGAAGTGGACAATTCCTATTTCAACTTTCAACTGTTTCTTTAGGAGGTTCGTCTATGTCATCCGTAAAAGTTACCATTATTGGCGCGGGCAGCGTTGTCTTTTCTCTCGGTCTGGTGAAAGACCTATGCCTCACCGAGGGTTTGAAAGGCAGTATGGTTCATTTCATGGACATCAACGAGGAGCGGCTGGATGTGGTTTACCGGCTGGCGCAGCGTTATGCCGAGGATTTGGGATCGGATCTCATATTCGCACGCACGTTGGATCGGGCGGAATCCTTGCACGACGCGGACTTCGTCATCAACACGGCGACGGTCACGCACAACGAGTACTTCGCGAAGCGTCGCCGCGCATTGGCAGCGCAGTACGGCTATTTCTACGGTCACACCGGGATGCCGGAGTACCACAACCTGCAACTGATGCTCGACGTGGCGAAGGATGTGGAGGCCATTGCCCCGGAGGCGTGGATTTTGCAGGCCGGCAACCCCGTTTTCGACGGCGCCACGCTGGTGGGCCGCGAAACCAACGTGAAGGTGTGCGGGCTGTGTCACGGGCACTACGGCTATCGCAGCGTCGCGCGGACCATTGGCCTCGATCCCGCAAAGGTGACGTGGCAGGCGCCCGGTCTCAATCACAACATCTGGTTGACCCATTTCTATTACGAAGGGCAGGACGCCTATCCTGTTTTGGATCGATGGATCGACGAGAACATCGAGCAATACTGGGCCGATCACAAGGAAACCGGTGTCTCGGCGCAGTGGTCGCCCGCGGCAATTCACCAGTACAAGCTGTACGGCCTGTTTCCCATCGGCGACACGCCCCGCACCGGCGGGTGGTGGTATCACACTGACCTGGAGACGCGCGCGCGTTGGTACGGCGCGGGCGGCGGCGGCGATACGCCGGAAGGCCGCGAGCGCATCCTGCGCGAGAAAGAGGAGAAGTACGCGCAGATGAAGGCCGCGGCCTACGATCCGCAGGTGCGCCCAATCACGATGTTTGGCAGCGCGAAGACGACCGAGCAGCATATCCCGATCATCGATGCCCTGGTGAACGATAACGAATATCGCGCGCAGGTCAACGTGCTGAACAACGGCGCGTTGCCCGGCCTGCCCGACGACGTGGCGGTCGAAGTGCCCGCCGTCGTCAACCGCATGGGCATCCAGCCGATCCGCGTGGAACCGTTGCCCAACAAGATCATGCTGGAGTGCATCTATCCCGACTGGCTGGAGATGGAGCGCACACTCGAAGCGCTGCTCAGCGGCGACAAGTCGATGCTGCTGTATGGCGTCCTGCAGAGCCACCAGACGCGCTCGTACGATCAGGCTATGGACGTGTTCAACGCCTTGTTCGACATCGAACCCAACGAGCCGATGGCCTACATCGAAGACATTCACGACCACTACGTCTGGCCTGAGAACTGGGAGTTGGGCTAGACTCCGTGTCAAAGACTACAAAAGTCTCAGGTTAATCCGCCAGTGCAAGTCTGTTGTTCAGCGCGGATTTTGCTAAATCAGGCGGCTCGTGAGACTTTTGTAGTCTGACTCTGATTGGGGAAGACATGAAAGCCACCTTTGCCCTTCTTGCCAATATAGCCATCGCCAACTTTGTGCGAGAACTGGCCTGGGAGATTCATCGGAAGTATCGCACCGGGACCGGCATCTGTCGTGTGTTGCCGCATGTGTCGCTTAAACAACTCTTCGAGATTGAGGATGTGACCCGGCTCGAAGCCTATATGCGCGAGTTCGTTCAGACGATCCGCCCTTTCAAAGTTAGATGTACAGAACTTCAACTTGTGCCCACGACGATAGACGGGATCGAAACCGGCATTCTGTGGCTGGACGTCGAAGAAACGGACGCCCTGCGCCAGTTGCACGACCGGCTCAACAGAGAGTTGGTTGAGCGTTTTGAGAATACCCAAGCCCCTTTCGATGGACTAGAGTACCATTTAAGGGACTGGTTTTCCCGCACCTGTTCGCTGTCGAGCCGCTGCTCAAGGACGTGTTCAGCCAGGTTATGGTGGGCATTACGCCGTCGACCTGCACGGCGCAGCCGGAGGCTGTAGAGCGGTTTACGGCGGATCCTTAGGAATCCTGGAGGAGGTATGGATAATCGAAACGATCAAGAATCTCTTGCCTGTAAGCTTGAATCCATAAACCGCGATTACTTCAATCTGAATTGTATTCTTCCATACGGCTTGACGGTAGACCATTTATTTCAGGCGATGAAGGATTTTTTGGATTTCCTGGGATTCATAAATCAGCAACTCCATATTAAAGGTATTCCTCGTCTGGAGAGTTTTCTGATGCCGGCAAATTTTAGTAGCATTGTCGGCGAGTTTATGAATATCAGTATTCCAAAGTATTGTTCAACCCTGGTAAAGAATCAGTATCACAACGGGCATCCAGACTTGATACCGCGCGGGATGTTTTCTGATGATGCGGTTCAGCATGCGACTGAAGGTCTCGAGATCAAGGGCTCGCGGCACGTTGGTGGCTGGCAAGGACACAATCCTGAAGCTGTTTGGTTGATGGTTTTTCATTTTGACAGCAATACTGCAAATGATGAGCGCAAGAGAACCCCTCCAAAGCCGTTTCGCTTTGTGGGCGTGTATACAGCGAGGCTCGAAAAGGCGGATTGGACTTTTTCGGGGCGCTCAGATATGAGCCGACGAACCATAACGGCTAGTGTGAACCGGCGTGGTGTTGAAAAAATGCGGGAGAACTGGGTCTATCAACTAGATCAGTGAGAGGCTCATTTGAGTCTCTTTGGTGGCTAGTCGCGCTAGTGCAGGAATGGCTTTCTGCGCTAGAAGATAGTATTCTTCATAACGCTCAATGCCAATGCTAGTATAGCCTATAGCTTCACATGCAGCTATGGTGGAGCCAGAGCCCATAAACGGATCGACGACAACGCCTTCTCCAAGTGGCAAGGAAGCATAAACCAGTTGCCTCAAGAGGGATTGAGGTTTCAAACTTGGGTGATCGGCGACTTTTCGTTCGGCCTGTGGGGTGCGCTTGCTTTCGATGACGTCTTCAAACGGATTACCGTCTGGTTTGCGACGTAATCCGCCGGTACCGAATTCGCGTAAACAATCGCTGATTTTCATTCCGTTAGGCAGAGGCTTACGAAAAATGCCCCAGGGTTCATGGCAACTACGCGGCATTGTGCAAACGTTGGTGAATTCCTGCTCAGCGTTTTTGGGTCTGTCGCCGCCACGTAGCGTTCTTACCAATCGGATGACTTGTCCACGATATTCAAAACCGGCATGGGTAATGGCAGTAAATACCATTTGAGATAGGAGTGCGTTTGAGGCGAGAAAAATGTGTCCACCGGGACGGAGAATTCTGAGGGCTGACTTAGCCCAGGCGATGAAATAATCCTCGATCCGCGCCAAGTCCGTTTCCGTAAGCGCTGTAAAACGCGGTAGCGGCGAGCGTTCATGACCGTCAAACGATGGTGGAATACGCCAAAGCCCGCCATTGCCATTTGCCCGTTTTTCTAGCTGGTCGAAATCGTACTCTTTGACACCGTAAGGTGGGTCTGTTACGATAGCATGGATGCTGGCTTCTGGCACGCGTGTCATCCATTCGAAACAGTCGGCGAGCACAATGAGCGACTGCTCGAAAAAGTGGTGCTTGTATGCAAAAGCATAAGGTAGCAGAGATGTGTTCATTCTTCTGCGTGGACAATTTCGCCTAATTCATAAATCGGTGTTAGGTCACGGATGACGTTGATGAGCTTGTGTTGTTCTGGCTGATTGACAAGCAGTTGCTCAAAGTCGGCGAGACTGAGAATGATGACCTGCGGCAGATTGCGTCGTTTGACAACATAGCGAGTATTGTTTAAGATGACATCGGTCAGAATACGACCAAAGTTGTTTTGCGCTTCCGTAGAGGCGATAGCTTTTGTTGTCATAAGTGATTCCTTTTAGTTAGCTGATTTAGCTAATATTATAGAATATAGCTATAAATTGTCAAATTGTGTGAGGTGAAATGTGACTGAAAAAAATAATCCTCATCATCGGCGCAGGCATGGCCGGACTCGCGGCCGGCTGTTACGCGCAGATGAACGGCTACCGAGTGTTGCCTCTCACACGCACGGATTTGGGCCGCGACGCGCCGGTCCGCCTGGTGGAGCGCGAGGGCGATCTGGTGCTGGAACTCTACAACTACCTCGGCGCGGAGAAGAGCTTTTGGGAAATGGGCTGGCCCGGCGCGTTCTACAAGGGCAAACCGCAGTGCGGCGTCTACCTGGAAGTGGCCGAGCGCGCCGCCTATCCTGACGGTCGCACGTTTGGGCAAGCGGTGGCTTCTGGCGCGCTGCTGGATAAGACGGAAGCCCCGTTCACCTACGCTGCCGTGGGCGAACGCCTGTGGACGGTCGAATACAGCCGCGCTGGACAAACGCTGGGTATCGAGGTAGACTTGATGGCCTGGGCGCTCAAACGGCGTTGGACGCAGAATGGCGAACTCGGCTGGCCGATGCTCGAAAGCCCGCTGGCGCGACAGTCGCGTGATGGGCACATCGAAGTCGGCGGAGCGATGCTGGACTGCGGCAAGGAAAGCGCGTGGCTCTTCGCCAGTCCGGCGACCGGACGTTACGTCGCCGCGTATCACGGTCTACTGCCCGCGCCGCTCACGCTGACCGTGCCCGGCGACAAGATCGACATCGCAGCGATGAGGACGGGGACTGTCGTGTGGTACAATGGCGAAGTCACGGTCGAGATGGTGAATTCATGATTCCAACGCAGTCTACTCACAAGGATAAACGAATGGATATACAAACAACAACGGAGAAAACACAATTCCGCCCCTGGTTTTGGCGACCTAACCTGATCGTCTTCATTTCAAGCGGCTGCATCATGATTTTGGAATTGGTCGCCGGGCGCATCATTGCGCCGAGCGTCGGCGTGTCGCTCTACACGTGGACGAGCGTGATCGGCGTGATCCTGGCCGGGATCAGCGTGGGCAACTACATCGGTGGGCGGCTGGCCGACCGGTGGGCATCACCCCGTTTATTGGGGCTGATGTTCTTCCTGGCAGGGTTGACGGCTTTGGGCGTTCTCGCTATCGACCAACTCGGCCTGATCGATTACATCGAATGGCCGCTCATTCTGGAAATCCTGGCCCTCATCGCCGCACTCTTTTTCATTCCTTGCACAATTCTGGGTACGGTTTCCCCAATCGTGGTGAAACTGGCCATGCGCGATCTGGCGCGCGCGGGCCGCACGGTGGGACAAATCTACGCTTTTGGCTCTGTTGGCAGCATTGCAGGAACGTTCCTCACGGGATTTTGGCTTATTTCTCAGTTTGGGACGTACATGATTGTCCTCGGCGTGGCGATCTTGCTGCTGCTGCTGGGGCTGTCCTTTCTTTTAGGTCGTCGATGGTGGGGAGCGGCTCTGGCATTGCCCCTCTTGATTGGCGGCGCACTCTGGGCCGGGCAACAGGGCTGGCTCAAAGGTCCGTGTATGGATGAGACCAACTACTTCTGCATCAAGGTGAAGGAAGAAGACAAAGACGGTGAAATCGTGCGCACCTTGATTCTTGACCGGCTTGTCCACAGCTATACCTCCCTCGACAATCCGGCGAAACTGGTATACGGCTATGAGAAGGTTTATGCTGAACTGACAGCACATCAGGCTGAGCACCATGACGCGTTGCGCGCGCTCTTCATCGGCGGGGGCGGGTACACCTTCCCCAAGTATATGGAAGTGATTTATCCCGATAGTATCCTTGACGTGATCGAGATCGATCCCGGCGTGACGGAGGTGGCCTACACGCACCTGGGACTATCGCGTGACACGCGCATCGCCAGCCACAACGAGGATGCGCGAATGTTCTTGTACCGCGAACCGACTGAGCGTTACGATCTGATTATGGGGGATGCCTTCAACGATTTCTCTGTCCCCTACCACCTCACCACGCGGGAGTTCAACGAGCGCGTTCATGCCTGGCTGGAACCCGATGGCCTTTATATGGTCAATATCATCGATGGGGCTTACGGGCGTTTTCTACGGGCTTACGTCCATACGTTGCAGCAGACTTTTGCCCACGTCTACGTCGCCCCGACAAATACGGATTGGCGCGCGGCGTCGCGCAATACCATCGTCATCGTCGGTACGGATACCCCATTGGACATCAACGCCTTCGCTGCGGATTCGTATTGGCGGGAGTGGCTGTTGTCCGACGAAGAAGTAGAGACGTTGTTGACGGAAGACGTCGCTGTGCTGCTGACCGACCGCTACGCTCCCGTCGAACAGATGCTAGCGCCTGTTTTCCTCGGCAAAGGCCCGGAAGAGAATTAGAAGTTAGAA
>DYKY01000033.1:8914-28035 GCA_020722365.1 Thermoflexus sp. | reverse complement strand
TCCTGCGCGGCTTTAGCACGTTGCAGGGCCTCACACTCGTCGGCAGTGGCGGCGGCGCGGTTGCGTTGGGGACGTGGGCGATTGGCCCCGCGCCGCAGTATTTGCAGGTGCAGGGGTTAGGGTTGTTGCAGAACGCGGTCGTCGTGCCGCACTTCACGCGCACGGAGGATTCGGTGGTGTTGCGCGGCCTCTCGCAGCTTGGGCCAGGATTGCTCGGCCTGGGCGTCCCCGACGGTGTGGCGCTTGCTTTCGGCCCGCAAGGCCAGGTCGAGACGTGGGGCGCGGGGCAGGTGACGGCGGTGATGAGCGCGGGTGGGTGATAATTTTGACAGGATTCTCAGGATTTATTTGAAATTTTGTTCCGGGAATTTGTGCCATGAAGGCTTCAACTGTGCGCGAAATCGGTGAGATTGTCTACAACGCGAGCGGATTCGATCCCAAAAACTGGCGTAACGGCAAGCCGGTGACGTTGCCGGAGCACGTGGTTGATCTTTTTGCGTTGTTGCGCGCACGTCAGATTGACTACGTGCTCGTCGGCGGGGTCGCGCTGCTTCAGTACGTTGAGGGACGGAACACGCAAGACATCGATTTGATTTTGGCGACGCAGGCGCTCAAGGTGTTGCCGGAAGTGCAGATTGTAGAGCAGAACGTCTACTTCGCGCGTGGGCAATTTGAAACCTTACATATTGATTTCCTGTTGACAGAGCATCCGCTTTTCAAGAAGGTACAGCAAGCTTACGCGACGGAGCAGTCCTTTGAGGATGTCGTTATACCTTGCGCCACAGTTGAAGGATTGCTATTGTTGAAGCTGTACGCGTTGCCTTCGCTCTATCGCCAGGGAGACTTTGCGCGGGTGGGTGTCTACGAAAATGACATTGCGACGTTGATGCACTACTACACCCCGTCAATGCCGGCATTGTTGGCAGAACTGCGAGCCTATCTCGACGATTTCGACTGGCAAGAAGTGGGGAGCATCGTTGAAGACATAGAACAACGCCTGGCGCGTTTCGCGCAAATGCAGGCCGGTGAAAAGTGATCGTTGAACATTTTTACCACTAATTTTGATTGCTATTTGTGAAGATTCGTGTAGATTCGTGGCTTATCTTTTTTGGAGGGCTATATGGGCAAAAACATCGTTCAGAAAATCTTGGATGCGCATCTCGTCTCCGGGAAGCCGGTTCCCGGGCAGGAGGTCGCCATTCACATCGACCAGACCTTGACGCAGGACGCCACCGGCACGATGACGTATTTGCAGTTCGAGGCGATGGGGCTGGACGCGGTCAAGGCGGAGTTGGCGGTCAGCTACGTGGATCACAACACGATCCAGATTGGCTTCGAGAACGCCGACGATCATCGCTACCTGCAAACCGTCGCGGCGAAGCACGGCATCGTCTTCAGCCGCGCGGGGAACGGCATTTGCCACCAGGTGCACCTGGAACGCTTCGGACGCCCCGGCAAGACGCTGCTCGGCGCGGACAGCCACACGCCAACCGGCGGGGGCGTCGGCATGATTGCGATGGGCGCGGGCGGCCTCGACGTGGCCGTGGCGATGGGCGGTGGGCCGTTCTATATCACCTATCCAAAGGTCTGCTTGGTCAAGCTGACGGGACAATTGCAGCCGTGGGTGAGCGCCAAGGACGTGATCCTCAAGATGCTGGAGATTTTCTCCACCAAGGGCAACGTCGGGTGGATGTTTGAGTACGGCGGGCCGGGCGTGGCGACGCTGAGCGTGCCGGAGCGCGCCACCATCACGAACATGGGCGCGGAGATGGGCGTGACCACGTCGGTCTTCCCCTCGGATGCGGAGACGCGCCGTTTCCTGGCCGCGCAGGGCCGCGAAGAGCAGTGGGTCGAATTGTTGCCCGATCCTGATGCGGCTTATGACAAAATTGTGGAAGTGGACTTGAGCGCGCTTGAGCCTTTGACCGCCGCGCCGCACAGCCCCGGCAACGTGATTCCGGTGCGCCAGGTCGTAGGGATGCCGGTCCAGCAGGTGGCGATTGGCTCCTGCACCAATTCCTCCTACGTGGATATGGTGCGGGTGGCGCGCATCCTCAAGGGCCGCCGTGCGCACCCGGACGTGAGCTTCGTCGTCGCGCCGGGATCGCGCCAGGTGTTGCAGATGCTCGCCCGCGAGGGCGCGCTGGCCGGTCTGCTTGACGCGGGCGCGCGGATTATGGAGAGCGCGTGCGGCTTCTGCATCGGCAACAGCCAGAGTCCGCAAAGCGGCGCGGTGAGCTTGCGCACGAACAACCGCAACTTCGAAGGCCGCAGCGGGACCAAAGACGCGCAGGTGTACCTCGTCAGCCCGGAGACCGCCGCTGCCGCCGTCATTACAGGCGTTTTCACCGATCCCCGCGATTTGGGGCTGGACTATCCGCAGGTGACGATGCCCGACCGCTTCTTTATCGACGATAGTATGTTCGTTTTCGCGGTGGAGCATCCCGAAGCGGTTGAAGTCTATCGCGGCTCCAACATCGGCGATCCGCCCAGGAATGAACCGTTGCCCGCCGAGATCAAGGGCCAGGCGACGATCAAAGTCGGTGACAAGATCACGACCGATCACATTATGCCTGCCGGACAACTGCTCAAGTATCGCTCCAACGTGCCGAAATATGCCACCTACGTTTTCTCGCCGGTGGATCCGACCTTTGCGGAACGGGCGGCTGCCAACCGGGATGCAGGTATTCACAATATTATCGTCGCCGGGGAGAGCTACGGGCAAGGCTCCAGCCGCGAGCATGCCGCGTTGTGCCCGATGTACCTGGGCGTCAAGGCCGTCATTGCCAAGAGCTTTGAGCGCATCCACATCGCCAATCTCATCAACTTCGGCATCGTGCCGCTCACCTTCGTTGATCCGGCGGATTATGACCGCATCCAGGACGGCGATGAACTGGTTATTCCCAACATTCGGGCAATTCTTGGGGAAAAAGCCCTTATTTCTGTGGAAAACCATACGCAGGGTGTGGAAATCCCGGTTGAAGCGAACCTCTCGGAACGACAGGTGAAGATGCTGCTGGCGGGTGGGTTGTTGAATACGGTTTCTCAAAAATGACTTTGCTTGATGTCCAATCAAAAACTTTGATCGAAATTGACCAACTCGATCAGGCCTTAGCGCAACATTTCAACGATAAGTTGGTTGTGCAGACGGCGCTTACCCGTTCGTTGGTCAGTTTTCAGGCAAACAAAACGCGCCCGGTGTATCGCTGGTACAAATACAAAGAGGCGTTCTCGGCGGCGTTGGTGGAGTATTTTCTCCGGCAGTACAAGATTGAGCGCGGCGTTCTTTTGGATCCTTTTGCCGGTAGTGGCGTAGCGTTGTTTGCCGCGACTGCGTTGGGACTCGATGCGGAGGGCATTGAGTTGTTGCCTATTGGCCAACAAATCATTGCGACCAAACAACTGCTCGAATCGGCGTTCACTCCGGAGGATTTCGCCGCGCTACAACGCTGGGCTGCCACGCCGGTTTGGGAACTGACCGATGAAAGAGCGCGTTTGCCTGAATTGCGCATCACGCGCGGGGCTTATCCTGCGGAAACCCAAGATGCGCTTGAGCATTACCTCGCCGCGTACCAACAAGAAAATGAGCGCGTGCAGGCTGTTTTGCGTTTTGCGCTATTATGTGTGCTGGAATCTATGAGCTATACCCGCAAGGATGGGCAATACTTGCGTTGGGACTATCGCGCGGGGCGCAAGAGTGGCAAGAAACCGTTCGACAAAGGTGAAATCTTGCGTTTTGAGCCGGCGATTCGAGAGAAACTTCAGGAAATCCTGAGCGACCTTACGCCGCCGGCGCAGCCAGGTTTGTTTCCTGACGATGTTGTATCCGGAAAGCTGATTTTGCATAATGGTTCGTGCTTGACACTTCTGCCGCACTTGCCGGCCGATCATTACAGCGTGGTGCTGACTTCGCCGCCCTATTGCAATCGGTATGACTATACTCGCACTTACGCGCTTGAATTGGCATTGCTCGGTGTGGATGAAGCGGGATTGCGTAAGTTGCGTCAGGACATGCTTAGTTGCACTGTCGAAAACCGCGCCAAAGATTTGCTCAAGCTCAATCCGCAATGGAGCGCCGCGATTGCAGCCGCCGACGAACAAGGACTTTTACAGGCAATCTTGAATTACCTGAACGCGCAGAAAACCGCCGGCGCACTGAACAACGACGGCATCCCGCGTATGGTCAAAGGCTACTTCTACGAAATGGCGTGTGTCATTGCCGAGTGCGCGCGCGTGCTCAAGCCGGGCGCGCCGCTGGTGATGGTCAACGACAATGTGCGTTATGCCGGTGCCAGCATTTCGGTGGATATGATTCTGTCTGCTCTGGCCGAGCGACTGGGGTTTTGTGTGGAAAATATCTTCGTGTTGCCCAATGGCAAGGGCAACAGCAGCCAGCAGATGGGGATGCATGGCCGCGAGGTCTTGCGAAAGTGCGTGTATGTGTGGGTGAAAGAGTGAGTTTGTAAAGAGGTGAGGAAGCCCACATTGCCTATTTGACCGTGCGAACCCCGAACAAGTTTGGGGATCCGGACTCCTCAACTCGTTGAGGAAATGACTACGGGTGAACTCTAGATGATTGATCACATCAACTCAAAAAGAACATGGAGAAGCAACTATGGAATATAAACAGTTCGTTCATGATACAGAAGCATTAGTCTTTTCCCAAGATTTTAAGGACTTAGAAGCGAGGTTAGAATCTCGTGACCCTAATCTTTGGCAGATTCTCAATATATCACGCAAAGAAGTCCTAGTCTCACAGTTTCTAACATGGATACTTAACCCTAAAAGCCAGCACTCTTTTGAAGCACAATTCTTAAGACGCCTTGTTATTGAAACACTCCGAGTAGATAAAGGTGCGCATACAAGTTTATCTCCCGTTGAAATTGCGGTAATGGATTTATCGGAGGCTGAAGTTAAGGCCGAAGAGTGGTTAGAGAAACGCAGGTGCGATATTGTAATTCGGAGCCCTAAAGATGGTTTTTTGTGTATTATAGAAAATAAAGTAGGGGCAAAAGAAGGTGACGAACAAACAAAATACTACTATGAACATAGTTTCTCGAAATTCCCGATAGAGAGTTATCCCAAGCGAGTATACATTTATCTCTCCCCTGATGGCGCCCCCGCAAAATGCGAATATTTTGTTTCAATCTCCTATCAAGCAATCCTTACTGTTGTAAAAGAACTGTTATCCGAATGTCAAATCACGGAAACGGAACGTTTTCTATTCCTACAATTCCAAGAAAGTGTAAAAAGGAGCATTGCTATGGATAAAGACACACTCGACTTGGCTCAGGCAATTTATGAAACTTACGGGCCAGTCATTGATTTCATTTACGAGAACGCTTTGAAATCAGATTCGCAAGTATCTGACAAAGTATGGGATGGAAAAAGTTGGTTTTTCAATATAGGTGACGTAGGAGAAACTCCGTATAGCTGGGATGATAGCAAACGATACTCATTTATCTGCGCTGGTGGGGCAAAACGGTATCGTCGAATAATGGAAAATTTCAAGCCAAACGATATTATCTATGCGTATAGTAGCGGTAGCGGTTATGTCGGCATTGGAACTGTGATCAAAACAGCACTTCCTTTCCGTGAAGCAGTATTGGATGACGGGCAGACAAAACTGATAGAGTTACGGCAATCCAATCAATTATCGGGCAACTATAATGACACTCAGGATGATGACAAATGTGAGTGGATTGTCTTAGTAAGTTGGGAAAAGGCTGTTGAGAAAAGCGAAGCAGTACGACTGGAACCAATAGTTCCTTCTACAGCCTCACGAGTTTACGATCATCGAAAACCATTGATTGAAAAAGTTAGGCAAGGTCTTGGACTAAAGAAATAAGCAAAGATCAACCCATAACCCAAAACCCAAAGGAGAAAATCATGCAAAAAATTCACGTCAAAACCCCGCTTGTCGAAATGGACGGCGACGAGATGACGCGCATCATCTGGCAGATGATCAAGGATGAACTGCTGACACCCTACCTGGATATGCAGACGCTCTACTTCGATCTGGGTATCAAACACCGCGACGATACGGACGATCAGGTGACATTCGATGCGGCGAAAGCGACCGCCGAATACGGCGTCGCGGTCAAGTGCGCGACGATCACCCCTAACCAGGACCGTGTGGTCGAGTACAACCTCAAAAAAGCGTGGCCCAGTCCCAACGGCACGATCCGGGGCATCCTCGATGGCACGGTCTTCCGCGCGCCGATCATCCTCCACAATATCCACCCGATGGTGCGCACCTGGAAAAAGCCCATCATCATCGGGCGTCATGCTTACGGCGATGTGTATCGTAACCTGGAATACAAAGTGCCGGGGCCGGGCAAGGCGGAATTGGTCTTCACCCCGGCGGACGGCGGGGAACCGGCGCGCCTCACCATCCACGAGTTCAAGGGGCCGGGCGTGATTCAGGGCATCCACAACACCGAGAAATCCATCCGCAGCTTCGCTCGCGCCTGCATCCAATTCGCCATCAACCAGAAGCTGCCACTGTGGTTTTCCACCAAGGACACCATTTCCAAGACTTACCATGCTTTCTTCCGTGACATATTCCAGGAAGAAGTGAACGCGCACAAAGCCGAAATGGATGCCGCGGGCATCGAATACTTCTACACCTTGATCGACGATGCCGTCGCGCGCGTCATCCGGCACGAGGGCGGCTTCCTGTGGGCCTGCATGAACTACGACGGCGACGTGATGAGCGATATGCTGGCGACCGGCTTCGGCAGCCTGGCGCTGATGACGTCGGTGTTGGTGAACCCGGACGGCATCATGGAATTCGAGGCCGCGCACGGCACGGTGCAGCGTCACTACTACGCGCACCTGCGCGGCGAGAAGACCTCCACCAATTCCACGGCCTCCATTTTCGCCTGGACGGGCGGTCTGGCGCGGCGCGGCGAGCTGGACGGGACGCCAGACGTGGTGGACTTCGCCAAGAAGCTGGAAGCCGCCGTCATCGAGACCATCGAAGGCGGCGAGATGACCAAAGACCTCACCCTGCTCTGCGATCCGCCCGCCGACCACTACCTCACCACCGAAGGCTTCATCCACGCCGTCCGCGCCAAACTCGATGCGAAACTAGCCTAATGGACGTGATTTTTCTGTCAGCAGATTAAGCAGATTTAGCGGATTGTTTGCTCAAATCAATCAGAATCTGCTTAATCTGCTAAATCTGCTGATGAAAGAGGTTAACTATGGCAAGAAGAGCAATACGCGAATACGATGCAAAGCGCCTGCTGGCGCGCTATCTGCCTGATTATCTGCCCGGCTTCAGCTATCCAGGCAAAATCGTCCTGGTGGAAGCCGACACGGACTGGGATCGCCTGGCAGCTGACCATCCGTGGCTGCTCACCGACCGGCTGGTCGTCAAACCGGATCAACTGTTCGGCAAGCGCGGCAAGCACGGCCTGCTCGGGCTTAACCTCGACTTTGCCGGGGCGAAAGCGTGGATTGGCGCGCGGATGCACAAGGAAGTGACCGTCGGCAAGACCACGGACAAGCTCTCCGTCTTCATGATCGAGCCGTTCGTCCCCCACGACCAGGACGACGAGATGTTCATCGCCATCCGCACCGAGCGTGAGCAGGACGTCATCTACTTCTCCCTGCAAGGCGGCATTGACATCGAGGAAAACTGGGACTCGGTGGTGCAAATCCCTGTGCCGGTACTTGGCAGTATTGAGAACGTGGACATCGCCGGGCATTTGCCCGAATTCGAGGGCAAGGACGCGGCTGTGGCGTTCATCGCGGCGCTCTATAAGTTTTTTATTGACCTGGCCTTCACGTATTTGGAGATCAATCCCGTCGCCCTTGTCCACAGTACTGTCATTCCTCTCGACTTCGTCGGGCAGGTGGATGACACAGCAGCCTTCGAGGCCGGGCGCAAATGGGGCGAATTGCCTTTCCCGCCGGCCTTCGGGATGCACCGCTCGCTGGAAGAGGCCTACATCCGCAGCCTCGACGAAAAGGGCGGCTCCAGTCTCAAGCTGACGGTGCTCAATCCGCAGGGGCGCGTCTGGCCGATGATTGCCGGTGGCGGGGCCAGCGTCATTTATGCAGACACCGTCACCGACCTGGGCTTCGCCGAGGAACTGGCCTGCTACGGCGAATACTCCGGCAATCCCACCACGGACGAAACCCGCGAGTACGCCCGCACCTTGCTCGACTTGATGACGCGCCGTCCCGATCCGCAGGGGCGGCCCAAATTCCTGCTCATCGGCGGCGGCATCGCCAACTTCACCGACGTCGCCAAGACCTTCACCGGCATCGTGGATGCGTTGCGTGAGTACAAGACACGGATGCAAGAGAACAACGTCCACATCTACGTGCGGCGCGGCGGCCCTAACTACCAGGAAGGGCTGGCGTTGATGCGCAAATTGGGCGAAGAACTCGGTGTGCCGATTGAGGTCTACGGGCCGGAGACGCACATGACACGCATCGTCAAAATGGCGTTGGAAGAGAGGTAATCCATGAGCAAACCAGACTATTTACTCTTTGATCGTTCGACCACAGCCATTGTCTTTGGGATGCAGACGGCGGCTATCCAGCGTATGTTGGACTTCGACCACCTTTGCCGTCGGCAGACGCCTTCCGTCGCCGCCATCGTCAATCCGACGGGCGCGCCGGGTTTCCACCGCCCGTTCTTCGGCAGCCGCGAGGTGATGATCCCCATCTATACCACGCTTGCCGAAGCTGCCGCCGCGCACCCGGAGGCGGATGTCATGGTCAACTTTGCCAGCTTCCGCTCCGCCTTCGCCTCGACCATGGAGGCGCTGGCGCTGCCGAGTATCCGTACCGTCGCTGTCATCGCCGAGGGCGTGCCGGAGCGTCAATCGCGCATTATGGCGGCGAAGGCGCGCGAACTGGGCAAGGTCATCATCGGCCCGGCGACGGTCGGCGGCTTGGCGGCCGGCGCGTTCAAGATCGGCAACACCGGCGGCCCACCCGACAACATCGTCGAGGCCAAGCTGCACCGTCCCGGCAGTGTGGGCTACGTCGGCAAGAGCGGCGGCCTCACCAACGAGACCTTCAACATTGTCGCGCGCAATGCCGACGGCGTCTACGAGGGCATCGCCATCGGCGGCGACGCCTATCCCGGCTCGCGCCTGATCGATCACCTGCTGCGCTACGAGGCCAATCCGGCTATCAAGATGCTCGTCTGCCTGGGCGAGTTGGGGGGCAATGAGGAGTATGCCATCGTGGACGCGCTCAAAGACGGGCGCATCACCAAACCGCTGGTGATTTGGGTGACGGGCACCTGCGCCAAAGTCTTTCCCACGGGCGTGCAGTTCGGGCACGCGGGCGCAAAGGCCGGCGGCGCGGCGGAGACCGCCGACGCGAAAAACGCCGCGCTGCGCGCAGCGGGCGCGATCGTGCCGGATTCCTTCGACACCTTCGGCGACAAAATTCACGAGGTCTACGAGAAACTGGTGGCGGAAGGCAAAATCACACCGATCGAGGCGCCGACGCCCCCACCCATGCCGATGGACTACGCGGCGGCGGTGCGCCAGGGCCTCATTCGCAAGCCCACCAACTTTATCTCGACGATTTCCGACGACCGCGGCGAGGAACTGACCTATCACAAAATGCCCATCACCGAAGTCATCGAGCGCGAGATGGGCGTCGGCGGCGTCATCGGCTTGCTGTGGTTCCAGCGCGAGCTGCCGGAGTACGCGCGGCGCTTCATCGAGCTGGCGCTGGTGATCACGGCGGATCACGGCCCGGCGGTCAGCGCGGCGCACAACGCGATTGTGGCGGCCCGCGCCGGGAAGGACTTGATTTCTTCCTTGGTGAGTGGTCTGTTGACCATCGGCCCGCGCTTTGGCGGCGCCATCGATGACGCCGCGCGCACGTTCAAGCGCGCCTTCGACCAGGGATTGACGCCCGCGCAATTCGTGGACGACATGAAGGCGCGGGGCGTGCTCATCCCCGGCATCGGGCATCGCGTCAAGAGCGTGCAGAACCCCGACATGCGCGTCACCATCGTCAAAGAATTCGCCAAGCGTCACTTCACCGCGACGCCGCTGCTGGACTTCGCCCTGGACGTGGAAAAGATCACCACCAGCAAGCGCAACAACCTGATCCTCAACGTGGACGGCTGCATCGGCATCTGCCTGGTGGATATGCTGAGCAGTTGCGAGTTCACCCCGGCTGAAATCAACGACGTCGTCCAGCTTGGCTACTTCAACGGTCTCTTCGTTCTGGGCCGCAGCATTGGCGTGATGGGCCACTACTTCGATCAAGTCCGGCTCAAGCAGCCGTTGTACCGGCATCCGTGGGACGATATTTTGTACCAATAGTCGCGTAGTCATATAGTCAGGTAGTCGTCAGTTGGATATGCTCTCCCTTGCGATTGTTTGGGTTATGAACCGCATCTCTCCGAGGGCTACGCGCTGCAATCTGTGCTGGTGACGGGCCACATCGGCTGCCGCAACGGGTACCGCCTGGCGGCCGGCGGGCGACAATTGCGCCTTGCCAGCGGTATTCACGCGTATCCCCACGAATCGGCGCGCTATCTGCTGTTCGATGCTGAGAAGCCGGTAGAGAACGTCAGAGCTTTGTTGCCGGGGTTTGGGAGTATAGTTGTGCATTGACAAATTTGATGCTTTGTTGTAGCATGATTGTAGACCAAATAAAGCACAGAGGTGTACCATGGAATTTATCACCGTGCGCGATCTCAGAATTCGCTCGGCAGAGATATGGGAAAGGTTACGTGAACAGGGTGAGTTGGTGTTGACCAATAACGGTAAACCCATCGCCATCCTTAGCGACGTTGAGCAGAACTCTGTCGAAGAGGTTTTGGCTATGCTGCGACGCGCACGTGCGCAGGCTGCCGTTTCGCGGCTGCGCCAGGCGGCGGTGCAGACCGGAGTGGACCGCCTCCCGCTCGATGACGTGAACGCGGAAATTGCGGCTGTAAGAGCCGCTCGTGCGCCCGTAGTATGATCGTTGTCGTTGATACCAACGTCCTGGTCTCCAGCTTGCTCTCTGCCTTTGGGCCGCCGAGCCGGATTCTCGATCTGCTCCTGACCGGCGACCTGCAACTGGCATATGATGACCGTATTCGCATCGAATACCAGCAGGTCCTGGCGCGTCCGCGTTTTGGGTTCGACGTTAATGAGATCGCTGAAGTGTTGGATTACTTGTTTAGCAATGGCGTCGCATTGACGGCCCACCCGCTTGCCGTTGATCTTCCTGACGCTTTTGATGCACCGTTCCTGGAAGTTGCCATTGAATTGTCAGTTCCATTGATTACCGGCAATATGAGGCATTTTCCTGAAGCGCAATGTCGTGGTGCGATTGTCTTTTCACCGGCAGAGTTCTTAACCTGGTGGGCGGTGCGTGGTTGACAAAACGTACGCGGGAGCAAAAACGCCGACCTGAGTTTGGCCGGCGTTTTTTGCTGTTTGGTGCCCTCAACGGGATTCGAACCCATGTACCAGGCTTGAAAGGCCTGTGTCCTAGACCTGACTAGACGATGAGGGCGCGCGCGAGGGATTGTAACATAAAGCATGAAGCTGTCAAGCAAGACGCGGTCGTTGAGCCGACAGACTACAAAAGTCTCACGAGAGCCTGTTTAAGCCTATACTTGCATTGCCCATGGGGTCTGCAAGTCCCAATACGTGTTGAGACTTTTGTAGTCTGTAATCTGTTCAATTCGTCATTTGGCCTGGATATGGTAAAATAGGCCTGTGACCGAGGAACGCAAAACCCAAGAAGAACCACGCCAACCGATGGGCGTCCTGGCCTGCCTCGCGGCCGGCTTTGAGATTGTTGCGCGTCACCCCACCATAATCATAATGCCTTTGCTGCTCGATTTGTTTCTGTGGATGGGACCGCGCCTATCGCTGGCTCCCATATTTGTGGAGTTGGAACGGTTCTTCACAACGTTCTGGACCACTGGCACGTCGGCTGTGCCGGAAGCTCAGCAAATGGCATTGCTGTTGACCCAGACGTTTAACGAATTGGCCGCGCGTTACAATCTCTTCACGGCACTATCTCCGGTGCCACTACTTGGCGCGCCTACGATTATGGCCGGGCAAATGACGGTGGAACGTCCGATGGGTGTGCGTCCGGAGATCGTGGTGGCGTCGCCGCTCGTTGTATTCGGCTGGATTGTGTTACTGGCCGTTGTGGGGTTTGGTATCAATGCGCTCTATTTGCGTGTGGTCGGCCGTCACGTCATCGCCGAGACGGAATCCGCGCTCCCCGGTCCGCAATCATTCCTGCCGCTGTGGGGGCGACTTATCGCGCTGGCGCTGATTGTGCTTTCTGTTTTTGGGGTATTGCTGTTCGTCGGACTCTCTATTGCTGCGTTGGTCAGCTTACTTAGCGCGGGTTTGGCATTTTTCACACTGACTTTTTTGTTTGCACTGATGGCGTTTACGGTTTTCCATTTAGTCTTTGCCATTCCCGGGATGGTGCAATTGCGTCGCTCACCACTGCATGCGATCCAGGAAAGCATCTTGCTCACGCGCGGGGATTTCGTCAGCATCTCTTTGTTGGTGTTGCTGATTCTGGTCATTTCCAGAGGTTTCAATGTCGTGTGGAAACTGCCCGATCCGGCGACGTGGTCCAATCTGATCGGCATTGCCGGACATGCCTTTGTCAGCACGGCATTGATCACAACCTTGTTTGTCTTCTATCAGGATCGATTGAATTTCTTGCCAACGATGGAGAAGGCGCGCGCGCCTCAGGAAATACCCGCACATTCATTGATGGGTGACTAAGTCTCTATCCGAAAATTATGCTGGCGAGCGTTCCGGGTGCGTCAACGGCGAATTTTCGGATAGGTTCTAAGCGTGAAGTTTGTGCCCTGTCTACCGTCTACTATTAAACATAGAAAGGAAACGCATTTATGGTTCCTAAAGCGAAAAATGACGTGAAGTATGACGCCTCCACGATCCAGGTCTTGGAAGGATTGGAAGCCGTGCGCCGCCGCCCCGGCATGTACGTCGGCGGGACGGACGAGCGTGCGCTGCATCACCTCGTCTACGAGGTTGTGGACAACTCGATTGACGAGGCGCTCATGGGCGCGTGTGATCACATCCGCGTCATCATCGAAGCCGATTCCAGTGTATCGGTGAGCGACAATGGGCGCGGCATCCCGGTGGGCATCCATCCAGAGAAGGGGATATCGGCTTTGCAGTTAGTGCTGACGACTCTCCATGCCGGCGGCAAATTTGGTCAGGGCGGTTACAAGGTCTCCGGCGGTTTGCACGGCGTGGGTGCCTCGGCGGTCAACGCGCTTTCGGAGTGGATGGAAGCCACCGTCAAATCCAACGATGGCAAAGTGTACCGCCAACGCTACGAACGCGGCATCCCCGTCACGGGCGTGGAAGTGATTGGTAAATGTGATCCCCAGGATACTGGCACGACGATTGCATTCCGCTTCGACCCCACGATCTTCAAGGATAAGGAGGTGCAGTACCACTTCGAGACGCTGGCGCAGCGTTTCCGCGAGATGGCGTTTGTGACGCGCGGCGTCACCCTCGACCTGATCGACAAACGTGAGACGCCTTTCCCACGCCAGATGACCTTCTACTTCGAGGGCGGCATCCTTTCATTCGTCAAACACATCAATCGCAACCGCAAAACCCTGCACGAACCTATTTACGTAGAAAAGGAAGTTGAGGGGATCACGGTAGAAGTCGCGCTGCAATATGCCGACAGCTTCAACGAGACGGTGCTGGCCTTCGCCAACACCATCAACACCATCGACGGCGGTTCGCATCTGACGGGCTTCCGCTCGGCGCTGACCCGCACGATCAACGATGTGGGGCGCAAACTGTCGGTGCTCAAGGATAGCGATCCCAACCTTACCGGCGATGACGTCCGCGAGGGTCTCACCGCCGTCGTCAGCGTCAAAGTGCCCGATCCGCAGTTCGAGAGCCAGACGAAGGTCAAGCTGATGAACCCGGAGGTGCGCTTCGCCGTCGAGGCGGCGACCGCCGAGGCCGTGGCCGAATTCTTCGAGACCGATCCACGCGCCGCGCGCCGTATCGTCGATAAGGGCCTCACCGCGTCCAAGGCGCGGGACGCCGCCCGCAAAGCGCGCGATCTGGTGATCCGCAAGAGCGCGCTGGAAAGCCTCACCCTGCCCGGCAAGCTGGCTGACTGCTCCAGCCGCGATTCTTCGAACAGCGAATTGTTCATCGTCGAGGGCGACTCGGCTGGCGGCTCTGCGAAACAAGGCCGCGACCGTCACTTCCAGGCCATCCTGCCGCTGCGTGGGAAAATCCTCAACACCGAGCGCGCCGGACTGAACAAAATCCTCGGCAACAAAGAGGTGCAGGCGCTCATCTCGGCGCTCGGCTGCGGCGTGAGCGACCAGTTTGACGTGAACAACCTGCGCTACAATCGCGTCATCATTATGACCGACGCCGATGTGGACGGCGCGCACATCACCACCCTGTTGCTCACCTTCTTCTTCCGCTATATGCAGCCGCTCATCGACGAGGGCCACTTGTATATCGCGCAACCGCCGCTCTACCTGGTCAAGTCGGGCAAGGACGCGCAGTACGCCTACAGCGATGGCGACCTTGAGGTGGTGATGAAAGCCTTCGACGGGCGCAAGGTGACGTTGCAGCGCTACAAAGGTCTGGGTGAAATGAACCCACAGCAATTGTGGGACACCACGATGGATCCCGGGCAGCGCACGTTGGTGCAAGTGACCATCGAGGATGCCGCCGAAGCCGATCAGGTCTTCTCCATGTTGATGGGCAGCGAAGTCCCGCCGCGCCGCCGCTTCATCCAATCCCACGCGCGCGAAGTGCAGAATCTGGATGTGTAAGATTGTGTAGGAGGTTGTGCAATGACGGTAACGTTAGATCGGGTCACCTCGATTTTGACTGAGCCTTTTGTTCGCACGGGAGTATATAGCAGCCCAGAACAAGCCCTCAAGCATATCTTTCTCGATTACATCCAACGCCAGATCACCTGGGCAAAAGTAGAACTGCGCCGGTACGAACAAAAGCACGGTAAAACATTCGAGGAATGGACGCAGGCTTTGTCTGGAAAAGCTGCCATCGCCGAAGAAGACGAATGGATGGAGTGGGAAGCGACTCAAGATATGCTTGCTGGATGGCAGCAAATCAAGACGGAGATAGAGCAGCGTGTATAACACTTTGCTCCGGCTGTTGCAGGATTCACCTATCACTCAGAACCCGCAGATCGTCGAATTGACGATCTATGGGCAGGATGCTTTTCGCTTCAAAATCCGTGCGACGGTTGATCCTACTATCACTTTTCAGGTTTGGGTGAACTACAATCCGCGTCACACGCGCTACGCATATCAGTTGTTTAGATATGGCAACACGTTATTGCGTTGGGATAATGCGCCGCACTATCCAGATGTAGCAGGTTTCCCTCATCATCTTCACGATACGCAAGATCGGATATATCCCACTACTTTATCAGGCAATCCAGAGGAAGACTTACCAGTCGTACTGACTGAGATTGTCGATTACCTTTCTGCTGAGTATGCGGATATACAGGGAGAACTATAAGTGACAATGCCTACAGGTGAAGAACGCAAAGTCGCCATATCGAAAGGCGCAGCGATTGACGGCGCGCCTATTGCCTACATCGTGACGCTGACGGGGGTCGTCGCCGTGCTGACGCTAGTACCGATCCCGATCACCTTCGTCCTTGGAACGGGCAAGAACTTCCCCATAAGCCAGGGTGTCTACCCGCTCATGGGCTGGCTGCTCGGCCCGCTGGCCGGCGCACTTGCCGATGGCATCGGCGCGTTGGTCGGGTTGATGATCAACCCGCAGAACACCAGTTCGCTGCTGGCGTCGGTCCTCGGCGCGGTGATGGGCGGTCTGGCGGCCGGCTCGATGCGGGGCGAGGGGCGTCGCCGCCACTGGTGGCTCCCACTGACCGCCGTATTCGTCATCTTCTATGCGCTGTATGCCGGGCGCGCGGTGTTCGTCAACCGGGCTGTGGGGTGGCACGTTTTGCTTGGCTCGTTCATCAACGGGTCGGCGCTGCTGCTCTTTGCGTTGCCCACCCGCACTTTCTTCGCGCGTGCTCTGGCGGACGCCAACCCGCGGCGCGTCGCCGTGGGGCTGTTCGGCGGCACGTGGATGATCGCCGGGCTGGTTCACCTGAGCACCGGCTGGCTCGTCTACTGGCAGATCAACTGGCCCAACACCTTGTGGCTGGCTTTTGCGGCAACGGCCCCCTTCGAGCACATCGCGCGCTGCATCATCGGGACGGTGATCGGCGTGGGCGTCATCTCCGGGTTGCGGGCGATTGGGGTGGTGAAGCCGACTGAGGCGGTATATTGATAGTTAGGTGATTGAAGTTGTGTGTGATGCTGATATGTTGGATGATTACGATTTCAGTCAAGGCGTGCGCGGCAAATATGTGCAGCCTTTTGTGCCCGATAGTACTATGGCTATGTCCACAAGTCGCCCATATTCCGGCCCCGCAGACCTGCACTCCATGCTCGATCTGTTGGTCGCCGTCAGACCCGCCGAGCGCCGTGGGAATTCTCCCAGCAAGGTCGATCTGCGCGAATTGCTCGCCCTGACCGCCGTACAGTCTACCACGCTGTGGTTTTCCAGGCCGGTGTCGCTATGTGATCGGGCTGATTCGTGATTGCAAGAATCGACAAGATCCCTTATCATGAAAGTACCAAATGCAGATCGCGCAGTCGTAGATATACGTAAATTACGTGAGTACAGTCTTAACCCGACGCATCGTACAGGTAAACACAAAGCGCGAGTGTTTCTGGCTGCGTTGGGCATGACGGCGAATGATGCTGAAAGTTTACCTCACGCTCTGCTGTAAGCCGTGAGAGAGAACGAGGCTGAGTTGGGTTTGCAAGATGACTATGGACAACGTTATCAAGTTGATTTCTCGCTTGAATGGGAGGGGAGACAGGCGATGATTCGCAGCGCCTGGATCGTCGAGTTTGGCGCGTCATACCCCAGATTGACCAGTTGTTATGTGTTGGAAGAATAACGAGGTGATGTGATGAAAAACATCAAGTTATTAGATGTCGTTGCCTTGACCGTTGACTTGCCAGAGCACAACTTGTGGCAGGGGCAAGTAGGCACGGTCGTAGAGGTCCTGGCGAATGGCAATGCCTTTAGAATTTAGCGACAGTAACGGCTACACGTATAACTCATTAGGATTGCGACCTGACCAAATCATGGTATTGCACTACGAGCCGATCTACGAGTTAGCATCGGCGTAGATAAAAGCGGGATGGCAAGTTTAGGGACCCCCTGAACTGCTGGTACGTTCCAGCCTTCTATTCAAATGTGTGTTGATAGCACTGTCCCTCTTGTCACCCTCGACAATGTCTCCTACATTTACCCCCGCGCGGAAAAACCGGCGCTGCACGACGTCACGCTCACCATCGGCAAGGGCGAATTCCTGGGGCTGATCGGCCCGACCGGCGCGGGGAAGACGACGTTCTGCTTGAGCCTCAGCGGGATCGTGCCGCAGTTTTACGGCGGGCGCTTTTTCGGCCACATCGCCGTCGCCGGGTTGGACACGCTGGAGCATCCGGTCAGCCGCCTGGCGCGGCACGTGGGCGCGGTTTTCGAGGACCCGGAGACGCAGATCACCGCTACGTCAATTGAGAACGAGATCGCCTTCGCGTTGGAGAACCTCAACGTCCCCCGCGAGGAAATACTGCGCCGCATCCCCCGCGCGTTGGAAACCGTCCGCCTCGAAGGCACCGCCAAAAAACATCCCCGCGAACTCTCCGGCGGGCAAAAGCAGCGTTTGGCGATTGCCGCTGCGTTGGCCGTGCAGCCCGACCTCCTCGTGCTCGATGAACCGACCTCGCAACTCGATCCGGTGGGCGCACAGGAAGTCTTCGCGACGGTGCGCGAGCTGAACAAGACGCTCGGCATTACGGTGGTGATGGCGGGGCATGCCGCCGAGGAACTGGCCGAATACGCCGACCGTCTGGCGCTGCTGGTGGATGGCGCGCTCGTCGCCGTGGGCGCGCCCGCCAACCTGTACGCGCAGGTTGAGTGCCTGGAGCATTGGGGTGTCCGCCCGCCGCAGGTCGCGCAGACCTTTGCTTGCATACGGCAGAATGGCGTCCCTGTTCCCAAGATTCCTGTTCGTCTAGCGGAAGGGATTGCGGCGCTGAAGACGATCTGTAGCGCGGGCGTCTCGCCCGCGTGTATCTGCGCTACACGCGCGGGCGAGACGCCCGCGCTACTTTCGACGCGGAACCTCACCCACGTCTACGGCGACGGCACGGTGGCGCTGCGCGATGTCTCGCTCGATATACACGCGGGCGAGTATCTGCTCATCGTCGGGCAAAACGGCGCGGGCAAGAGCACGCTGGCGAAGC
Organism: Thermoflexus sp.; assembly: GCA_020722365.1. Classification (GTDB taxonomy): domain Bacteria; phylum Chloroflexota; class Anaerolineae; order B4-G1; family SLSP01; genus DSWT01. The sequence continues at coordinate 9,698 of DYKY01000033.1, read as the reverse complement.
ACTTCCTGCGGCTGCTGCTCCCCACGTCCGGTGCAGTTTACGTGGACGGCGCCGACACCCGCGACCTGACGACGAGCGCGCTGGCCCGGCGCATCGGCTACGTGGCGCAGAATCCCGACAACCAGATTTTCAACGCCACGGTCGAGGACGAGGTCACTTTCGCGCTGAAGAATCTCGCGTATCCGGCGGAGGAGATCAAAGCACGCACTGAGGAGAGCCTGGCGGCGATGGGCCTGCTGGAATACCGCGCGATGCACCCCCTGGCGCTGCCCAAGGGCGATCGCGCGCGGGTGGTCATCGCCGCGATTCTGGCGATGCGCCCCGACGTCGTCATCTTCGACGAGCCGACGACGGGGCAGGATTACCGGGGCGCGCGCGCGATCCTCGACATCGGCAAGCAGCTGCACGCGGTGGGCAAGACCATCATCGTTATTACGCATCACCTCTATCTGATGCCGGACTACGCCGAGCGCGTCGTCGTGCTGGGCAAGGGCGCCCTGTTGCTCGATGCGCCGATCCGCGAGGCCTACCACGCCGTGGATGTGCTCGCGTCCACAGCGATTACCCCGCCGCAGGCCGTCCTGCTCGCCCGCGCCCTGGCGGAAGAACATCATGCCGACTTCCCTCTGTTGACGCCCGAAGAGGTCGCGGCTTGTTTCACCGTCAACGGATTCAAGGGATAAAACGGATTATTCCCAGGGTGGCACGGTCGGAGACCGGCCACAGCAAAGGGTGGCACGGTCGGAGACCGGCCACAGCAAAGGGTGGCACGGTCGGAGACCGG